>JANYBJ010000209.1 GCA_025360845.1 bacterium | reverse complement strand
GCACGAAGGGCAATCCTTCGTGCCTTCGCCTTCACACACGTGTCGTAGCGCTTAAAAGCGGCGCTTGGTTTTCTTCGCCGCACTGGCCGACTTCGCCCTCTCGTCGTCGCCGGCCGCATCGCCGGAAGCGGGCTTCGGAGCAGACGGAACCGCCGCCGCTGGCTTGGGGGTCGCAAAGGACCTCGTTTCGGCGGCACTCGGGCGGCGGGTCTGTGCGGCTGCGGCGAGCCGGGCGGTGTCGCGGCGCCTTTCCATCAATACGACGATCGGGGTGGCATTGAAGATGCTGGAGTACGTCCCGGAGACGATACCCACCAGAAGTACCGCTGTAAACACCTTCAGTTCAAGGCTGCCCTGGGTGCCGAACAACAGGAGCGCGGCCAACGTAATGACGACGGTTGCCGAGGTATTGATCGACCGCCCAAGGGTCTGGATGATACTGGAATTGGCGATTTCCTTGAAGGACATCTCCTTGCCATGTATCTTCATGTTCTCGCGGATGCGGTCAAACACAACGATGGTATCGTGAACGCTGAAGCCGATGACCGTCAAGGCGGCGGTCACGAACAGCGAACTCATTTCCCAGTTCCACAGATACCCGGCGAGGCCCATGAAACCAAAGATAACCAGTACGTCGTGGATCAACGCGATGACCGCGGCCGAGCCGTACTTCAGGCCGTCCAGGAAGCCGAATTGGCCGAACACGATGCCCAGGTAGAGGGTGATGAGCACGCACGCAAAGATGATTGCCCAGAACGCTTGGCGGGTGAGTTCCTGACTGATGACAGGTCCAACTGTGTCCACCGCCTCCTGCCGCACCAGCTGCTTGGTCGTCTCGTTGCCGAACTTCGTCTGCATCGCCTGCATAAGCGAAGCCACCTTCGCCGGGTCCAACTGAGATGTGCGAACGGTGATGACGCTCTTGCCCGCGGTCGGCCCGGATTGGTCAAGCGTCCGCTGGACGGAAGTGTCCTTGAGGCCGTTCGCCGCGAAGACGTCCTTGACGTTCTGGTCGGTGGCGGTCACGCCGGTGGGCAGCGAGTAGGTAAGCATGGTGCCGCCGGTGAAGTCGATACCCCTGCGGACCAGTGAACCATCCTTGAAGAAGTGAGCGGCGTTGAAACCCCAGCCGACGAGAATGAGGACGGCGCTAATGGTGAACCACAGGTTCATCTTGCCCATTACGTCCCAATGCTGGCGTTCCGCTTTCTGCCCCCAGCCAAACGCCTTCTCTCCCACGCGGAAGTAATTTGGGTTGTGGCTCCACTCCTGATTGACAAGGACGTGCAGAAGAGCGCGGCTCACCGTGATCGCGGTGAACAGCGACACGATTACACCAAGGGAAAGCACGAAGGCAAAGCCCCTGATCGGACCGGTGCCGAAGACGTAAAGGATCAGGCAGGTGATGAGCGTGGAGATGTTGCTGTCGCGAATTGACGTCCACGCCCGTTCGAAGCCTGCGTCAACGGCGGCGTGCAATGTTCGGCCGGCGCGCATCTCTTCCTTCATTCGCTCGAAGATAAGGATGTTCGCGTCAACCGCCATGCCCACGCTGAGGATGAAGCCGGCAATGCCTGGCAGCGTCAATACGACACCCAGGAGCCGGAATAGGCTGAAGGTGATGATCGCGTAGATGACGAGGGCGATACATGCGATCGCACCCGGCAGGAAGTAGTAGATCAGCATGAACACCAGCACGAGGACGATGCCGATGGCGCCGCCAACAATGGCGTGTTGAACCGCGCCCTGGCCTAACGTGGCCTCCACGCTGGACGCCGCGAGGGACTTCAGCGGAACGGGCAGGGCGCCCGCATTCAGCAAATCTGCCAGCTTCTGGGCTTCCTTAACGGTGACAGCGCCGCCTTCGATGATGGCGGTTCCGTCCGTGATCTTGCTCTGGATGCGCGGGGCCTGCTGGATCTTGCCATTCAAGACAACCCCTAGCAACGCGCCGACGTTTGCACTGGTGAAGTCCGCAAATTTGGTGGTGCCGTCCGGGGTGAACTCCATGCGCGTCACGACGCCGCGGCCGCCGGCACCGGATTGGATGTCCACCTGAGCGCCGTTCGGCTTGAGGTCGCGACCAGTAACGATGATGTTCGCCGGATCGGCGTAGAGGATCTTCTTCTGGACATCCTCGTCCGAGAGCAGCGTGTTCGTGTCTGCGTCTCGGATACGGTTCTCACCCTCGTAGATGTACTTCCCGGAGGGATTGCCACCGGCACCCTCGCCGATGCCGTGGCAGTCCTTCAGCCAGACGAACTCGAGTTTGGCCGCCTGGATCAGATCGCTGAGATCCTTCTGCTGCTGCTCGATGCTGGCGCCCGGGGTGAGGGGCATTTCGATGACGACCTGGTCACTGCCCTTCGCCTGCACCAACGGTTCGGTGATCCCGACAGCGTTGACGCGGTTGTGCATGATCACCAGGACCTGAGACTGCACCTCGGACGTGATGACCGGTACCTCGGGCGAGGTTTGCAGCTGGAGCACCGCGCGGGTACCGCCCGCGAGGTCCAAGCCCTTCTTAACCGGGAACATGGCGGTTTTGACACCGTTCTTGTCGGTCTGCGGCATAAAATTGACGCCGACGCAACCAACGAGCAAGGCCAGCACGAGGAGAAGCGTGTTGCGGTAAACTGATTTCAAGGAAGGAAACCCCCTCCAACCGATCGGGTTGGGAAACGAAGTGTAACCATCCAAAACCATGGACGGCCGAGGACGGGCGGGCACGTGCTCTGCCCGTCAAGAAAGACCCGCCCGCAGCATCGCGCTAAGGAACGGGGCACTGTTGCATTTTACCACGCGAGCGGGGGCAAATCAAATCATGCCCGCGATGCGTGCCTGATAATCAATGAGGCTGCCTTCTGCTGTCCGGCGCCGCCTGTACATCCTGTTCCACGACCCGAGTAGGTTGTGCTGGTGAATGTGAGAGGAATGGGCTGAAGGTCCAACAACCCCGCTAGCGTCTGGGCATCGCCTTCTGATATTCCTCGGCCCGAAGGCGCCGTCGCCGCGTACATAAGCAAAAGGCGGGACTGCAGAATGGCTACCGCGTTGCCGGAAACCGGCCTGCGATGGGTTTTCTCTGGGTTCTCACCGTCGCGTTTTTCTGTAAGGTCGTCGTGTACAAGATTACGAGCCCTTAGCCTCAATGCTGTTCAGTTAGCGCATTTGCCCCGTCATTCTAAGCGTGCGAAGAATCTCAGCGTAACTGTAACGTTGAGACCCTTCGCGGGCTCAGGGTGACATCTGCACGTCAGCCAGGACCAACTGAACAGTATTGCCCCTAGCCTGGAGCCTTCAACTTCAACCGCGGCGACGGGGTCACTTCTCGCGGCGGGCCAAACTCTCCAGCGCACTCCGTTTGAACTCCGCAAACCTGTTTTCGGCTATCGCCGCGCGGATATCCGCCATCAGGTTGTGGTAGAAGTGCAGGTTGTGGTACGTCAGAAGTTGCGAGCCGAGCATCTCATTACTGCGGACCAGATGCCGGATGTAGGCCATGGAGTATCGTGCGCAAACCGGGCACGAGCACCTGTCGTCGAGCGGGGTGTAATCCTCGGCGTATTTCGCGCCCTTGAGGTTCAGGCGGCCCATGGAGGTGTACGCCGTTCCGTTGCGCCCACAGCGAGTCGGCAGAACGCAATCGAACATATCGAAGCCGCGTTCCACGGCCTCCAGGATGTCCTCGGGCTGACCTAAACCCATCAGGTAGCGCGGCTTGTGGGGCGGCAGGTACGGCACGGTGCGTTCCTCGGCCAGCAGCATTTCCTCGCTTGGCTCACCCACGCTCACGCCGCCGACCGCCACGCCGGGCGTGTCCAGCGCGCCGATGAACTCCGCGCTCTCCCGCCGCAAGTCCTCATACACTCCGCCCTGGATAATGGGAAAGAGGTTCTGCCCATCCGGCCGGCCATGCTCGCGCCAGTGGTCCACGCACCGAACCGCCCACCGGTGCGTGCGTTCCGTGGCGATGCGCGTTTCCTCGTGGGTGGCCGGGTGTGGGGGGCACTCGTCGAACGCCATGATGATGTCCGCGCCGATCTTGCGCTGAATGTCCATCACGGTCTCGGGATCGAAGTGCATTTTGTCGCCGTTCACGGTGCTTCGGAAGTCCACACCGGCATCGCTGATCTTCCGCATGTGCGCCAGCGAG
>JANYBJ010000197.1 GCA_025360845.1 bacterium | reverse complement strand
ATTTCCCAGCGTTTTGCGCCACTTTTTTCGCGCTGAAACTAAAATCGCATAATGATGCGATTGTTCGGCCAAAATCACTGTTTTCGGCCAAGACAGTTTGCGGCGTAGCGTGGCATGGCCCCGTTGGGATTCCGGGTTGTGCGGCATGGTCTTTATGCCATGCCGTTCTTTGTAAATCCGAGCATGGCGAGGAAGACAGGCTGCACAGCGCGGGATCTGGAGCTTCTCAAGTTCCTGATCCCTCAAGCATACCGGCACACGGCGTCTGTCGCTCGACCGTTCGTTGACATCGTGCATGCCTGGTCGATCGAGCACAAATCTCCGCTTGGTTCCTGTCCGGATGGCCTACTTATTGACGCTCTAACACCCAAGAGGAAAGGTGATCCTGAGACTGCGTCCACCTCGCTTGCGGATTATGATATCCCCGGAGCGCTGCCCGATGTGCTGAAGAAGCGAGTGACGGACTGCGTCGATCTGTGCGAGGCAACGTGAGCGATGCACCGCTTGCACATTCTGCTCCATCCCATCGACCATGGCTTGGTCCGCAGACCTATGCCGCGCATGTGAACGGCGTGTGCGAGCGGGCATCGGCCAACGCTGACCAGATGCTCGCCCACGTAATGGGTCCGCCGGCGAAATTCCGGGAGGCGGTTTTGCAGGCGGCTCGGTATCACGACCTTGGCAAATTGGACCCTGGTAATCAAGCTGTCTTAGCATCCTTGGACCAGCAGCGGCTCCCAGTGGACCACATAGAAGCGGGGGTTGCTCACCTCATGTCACGGGGATGCGAGTTCGCCGCGTGGCTTGTGCGAGCCCACCACTCACCTGGTCTGCCGCGACTCGCCCAAGAGCAGTGCAGGCCGCAGCCATTGCGCGGTTGCCGCAATCGCGATGCCGACGCGCGAGAGCATTCGGCTTTGACCAGCATTACAGACCGGCAGTTGGGCGACTATCTCGCGTTGCACTTTCGCGAGGCTGGTGACCACGGCGTGACTGCCATCTCGCCCGCGCACGGCTTGGCCATGCGCCTCGCCCTCTCTTGCCTTGTCGATGCTGACCACACCGACTCCGCGTTTGCCGAGAGTGGATATGAAGCTACTGGGGCGCCGCCGGCGAGATGGGAAGAGCGGCTTCAGATGCTTGTGACATACGTGTCTTCGCTTCCGGGAAAGGGCGACCCAAGGCGCGTCAGCCAACGGCAAGCTTTTTTTCAAGCCTGCTTGGCCTCGCCCATCACGGAATCGCTGGTCGCTTGCGAGGGTTCCGTGGGTATCGGTAAGACCACGGCCGTGACGGCGTTCCTGCTTTGTCGCGCGATTGCGAAGAAAAGTCGTCGCCTCATCATCGTAGCGCCGTTCACCAACATTCTTCAGCAAACAGCGCAGCGACTGCGCGAGGGTCTTGTCCTGCCAGGTGAAAATCCTTCGGAGGTTGTGGTCGAACACCACCACCGCGCTGACTACGGCTCTTCGGCAACTCGCGAGCTTGCGGCGCTCTGGCGCGCTCCGGTGGTTGTGACGACGGCCGTGCAGTTTTTTGAAACACTTGCTGCCAACCGCCCAACAAATCTGCGTAAGCTCCATGAACTACCTGGGTCAGCGGTCTTTATCGACGAGTGCCACGCCGCCGTACCCGTGCGTCTTTGGCCCCAAGCGTGGCTGTGGCTCCAGGAACTGGCCGCCAGGTGGGGCTGTAGCTTTGTGCTGGCCTCGGGTTCTCTGGCTCGCTTCTGGGAATCACCAAAGCTCGTTTCACCGCCGGCGACGCTTCCAGTGCTCGCAGGCGAACTGACGCGCGGGCAGGTGACCAGCGAAGCGGGGCGTGTGCGGTTGCAGCGGATGACAGGCACGGCCACGCGGGAATCCCTATGTGATGCGATTTCCGGCCGGCTGGCCGCAGATGAAGGGCCTGTGTTGGCGATTCTGAACACGGTGCAATCGGCTGCTGTGGTTGCGAGGGATTTGAGACAGCGTGGAGTAGACACGCTCCATCTGTCCACTGCGCTCGCGCCCGCAGACCGTGCCACGATTCTGCAATTGGTAAGGTCTCGGCTGGATGCAGGGAGGAATGATGCCCACTGGGTGCTTGTGGCAACGAGTTGTGTAGAGGCGGGCGTTGACCTTTCCTTTGGTGTTGCATTCCGGGAGATAGCGAGCCTGATGAGCCTTCTTCAGACAAGCGGCCGGGTGAATCGGCACGGCGAGACGACGTGGCGCCTGCCCGAAGTTGTGGCGTTCGACATTGCCGACGAACTGATTGTTCCGCACCCGGATTTCGACGTGTCTGCGGTTGTCTTGCGGGAAATGTTCGAGCGAGACATGGTCAACGCGGCTGATCGTTCGTCTGCTGACCTCGTCACGATAGCGATGGAGCAGGAACTGCGACGGCGAGGGAAGCAGGGACGCGAGCTTCTATTGGCCGAAACGGAACGGGACTATCCCCAGGTTGCGAAGCTCGGACGGGTGATAACTGCTGACACTCGAAGCGTGTTGGTGGATCTCGAATTGGCGGACAAGCTACGTAAGGGCCAGCGTTTGGAGTGGCGTGTAATTATGGATCGTAGCGTCCAGTTATGGGCTCAGAAAGTCGAACGCCTTGCCCTCCAACCGTTGTTCCCCTTTTCGTCTGCTGATGACCTATTTGTGTGGGACGATGAGTACGACGGTGCATTTCTTGGATACATGGCTGGTGTCCTCAAGCATCAGCAGTTCTTGATTAGCGGTGGAGCGGTCATCTAATGTTCTCCGAAGACGATCTCCTTCCGATCAGCGCCCTTCAGCACCTGCTGTTCTGCCCGCGGCAGTGCGCGCTGATTCATATCGAGCGGCTTTGGGCCGAGAATCCGCTCACGCTGGAAGGCCGCCATCTGCACGACAAGACCGATCGCGGCCGCCCGGAGAACCGGCCGGGTGTCCGCATCGTTCGCTCCATGCCGCTCCGCTCCCTCCGTCTCGGCCTCTTCGGCGTCGCCGATGTAGTCGAGTTCCACGACGGAGCGGCCGCCTTCCCCGTCGAATTCAAACGCGGCCGGCCCAAGTCTCACGATGCCGACCGCGTCCAGATCTGCGCCCAGGCTCTATGCCTGGAAGAAATGCTGGCCAGCCCGGTCCAAGACGGGGCACTGTTCTACGGCAAGACCCGCCGGCGAGTTGCCGTGTCGTTCGATGCCGGGCTACGCCAACTGACCGAGGAAACCGCCCAGCGCCTCCACGAACTCTTCCAGAATCGCCGCACGCCCCCGGCCATCCGCGAGAAGAAATGCGAACGATGTTCCCTGCTCCACCTCTGTCTGCCCGAAGCGCTTTCCCAGCGGGCCACCGCTTCGCGGTATCTTGCCAAGGCGATCGACGCCGCACTGGCCGGTGGACCACCGGGGGAATGACTCATGAAACACCATCTCAACACGCTCTTCGTCACTACACAGGGTTCGTACCTCGCCAATGAAGGCGAGGCGGTTCTGGTCCGCGTTGAGAAGCAGACGAAACTCCGCGTGCCGATCCACACGCTGGGCGGCATCGTCTGCTTTGGCCGAATTGGCGTGAGCCCGTCGCTCATGGGCCTCTGCGGCCAGCGCGGCGTGTCGATCAGTTTCCTCTCCGAACAGGGGATGTTCCTCGCCCGTGTCACCGGCTTCACTTCCGGCAACGTGCTGCTCCGCCGTGAGCAATACCGCCAGGCCGACGACAACCTCGCCTCGACACGCATCGCCCGCAACATGGTGGCCGCCAAACTCGCCAACGCCCGATCGGTCCTGCTGCGCAACCTGCGCGACTACCCTAATGCGGCCCACACCCCCGAAATCGAAGCCGCTGCCGGGCGGATCGCATCGGGGATTGAAGAGGCGAGACTGGCCGACGATCTGGATCGGCTCCGCGGCACCGAAGGCGAATCGGCCAATGCCTATTTCGGCGTGTTCCCTTACCTCATCACCCAGCCGGCGAAGGGCGAGGCCGAATCCGCTGCCGATGGGTTTGTCTTCCGTGGCCGGTCGCGCCGGCCGCCGCTGGACAATGTGAATGCGATGCTTTCATTCCTCTACGCCATGCTGGCCCACGATGCACGCTGCGCCTGCGAATGCGCGGGCCTTGATGCGGCCGTGGGGTTTCTACATCGCGACCGCCCCGGCCGGCCGGGGTTGGGGCTGGATCTGATGGAAGAGTTCCGCCCGTTCATTGTCGATCGGCTGGTTCTTTCGCTCATCAATCGGCGGCAGGTGCAGCCCAAGGGTTTCACGACCATCGAGGGCGGCGCCGTCAGCATGGACGACGTTACCCGGAAGGCGGTGCTCGTGGCGTTTCAGAAGCGCAAGCAGGAGGAAGTCGTCCACCCGTTTCTGGGCGAGAAGACAACCATCGGCCTGCTGATTCACCTTCAAGCCCGCCTGCTGGCGCGGCATCTGCGCGGGGACCTGGATGCCTATCCCGCATTCGTCTGGAAATGAGGCCGAAGATGATGGTGCTGGTGACTTATGACGTAGCGACGACGACGGCCGAAGGGCGCAGACGCCTGAGCCGAGCGGCCAAAACCTGTCTGGATTTCGGCCAGCGGGTGCAGAACTCGGTGTTTGAATGCGTTGTTGATCCCACCCAGTGGACGCAACTTAAACTGCGCCTGCTGGACCTGTACAACCCGGAGGAGGATAGTCTCCGCTTCTATTTCCTTGGCAGCAACTGGGAACGGCGTGTTGAGCATCATGGTGCCAAGCCCAGCGTCGATCTGGGTGGCGCGTTGATCGCATGAGCGCGTTGCCCGGTTCACGGTTCCGCGAACCTCCAGCGAACAAGGTTTCACGGGAAGGTTCGCAGGGAATGGAAGTTGTTCTTTGACAAGTGAATAGCGACGGACGACGGTTGGCCGTGTCCGTTGCGAGGTGTTCTTAGCGTGGGTTCGCGGTCGGTACGCCGTTGCGTCTGCTGGCGTATGGAGTTAGAACGGAAGCGTCGCCCCCTTCGCGGGGGCGTGGATTGAAACCGGGTTGGCCCCATACCTCGTCGGTCAGCTCTCTGGTCGCCCCCTTCGCGGGGGCGTGGATTGAAACCATGCTGGTCAGGCTCGCGGGCAGCACGATCCCATCGTCGCCCCCTTCGCGGGGGCGTGTATTGAAACTGGTACTGCATCACAATCGCGTTTCGATCGTCGAGTCGCCCCCTTCGCGGGGGCGTGGATTGAAACAGGCTCGCGGGCAGCACGATACCGTCCGGGAGTTGTCGCCCCCTTCGCGGGGGCGTGGATTGAAACCAACCGCCAGTCCGATTTGCGTGTCTGTAAGAGGTCGCCCCCTTCGCGGGGGCGTGGATTGAAACTTCACATCGATGGTCAGATTGACGTACTTACCGTGTCGCCCCCTTCGCGGGGGCGTGGATTGAAACACTTGTCGAACTCGTCACGAGCGACGGTCATGCAGGTCGCCCCCTTCGCGGGGGCGTGGATTGAAACCAAGTCGAAATTTGCGTACTCCTCGACGCGCCGCAGGTCGCCCCCTTCGCGGGGGCGTGGATTGAAACCCTCCGACAGAGTCGTCAGGCTGCGCAGGTCCAGGTCGCCCCCTTCGCGGGGGCGTGGATTGAAACGCTCTCTTGGCCATTGCTGCAGCTCCCTATGGTGGTCGCCCCCTTCGCGGGGGCGTGGATTGAAACACCTACGGGCTGGCCTACAACGCCACGCGC
>JANYBJ010000188.1 GCA_025360845.1 bacterium | reverse complement strand
TAATAAGAACTGACTTCTCTCGTTTGTAGTGACGCCGTGAGGCGTTTTAATAAGAACTGACTTCTCTCGTTTGTAGTGACGCCGTGAGGCGTTTCCCCGAGTTAGTGAAAATTGCCGCGCTCAAAACGCCTGCAACTGCTTGTACATCGTCTCGATGTTTTGGGTGAGCCGCATGGTGGCAAGGACAGCCATCCATGTGACCACGAGTGTGGCAAGGGTGAACACGACCTTCCAGACGGGCTTCATTTGAGGATGCCACCAGATGAGCGGCAAGGCCAAAGGGCCCACGCTGGCCAGAGCGATCAGGATGAAGGTGGTTCGGTAGTACCACTTGAGTCCATCCGCGGCAGGCGGCTGCATGCGTACGGATCCGTTCAGGAACTCGCCGCAGTGCTTGCACTTGATCGCCGCATCCTGGATCTCTTCGGCACAATAGGGACAGTTTTTCATTTTCTTTCCACTGGAATTAGGTCGCCTCCAGTGTACCCCATCGCGCCCTCCGCCGCACCCTCAAAGTTAAACCTTAAACGCGGCCAACGCGCCGAAATCCAGCGTCGCAAACAAATCGGCCGGCGTCTCCGCGCGGCGGATCTGCACCACGCTGCCGTCTTCGCGCAGCAGCAGCTCGGCCGAGCGCAGCTTGCCGTTGTACTGGAAGCCCATGGCATGACCGTGAGCGCCCGCGTCGTGGATCACCACCAGGTCTCCGGGCGCAAGCTCCGGCAGAGCGCGGTCGATCGCGAACTTGTCGTTGTTCTCGCAGAGCGAGCCCGTCACGTCATAGACCGTGTTGTCCGGCTGGCCGGCCTTGGCCGGAACCGAGATGTGGTGGTACGCGCCGTAGAGCGCGGGCCGCATGAGGTTGGCCATGCAGGCATCAAGGCCCGCATAGGTCTTGTAGGTCTTCTTGATGTGACGCACGCGCGCGACCAGGTAGCCGAAAGGCCCGGTGACCATGCGCCCGCACTCCATGTAAAGCTTGAGCGCCGGATGGCCCTTGGCCAGCAGCCGCGTCTCGTACGCCGCACGCACTCCCGCCCCCACCTTCTCAAGATCCACCGCCACTTGATCGGGGCGATACGGGATGCCGATGCCGCCGCCGATGTTGACAAATTCGAAGGTGATGCCGACCTCGCGGGAAAGATCGACCACGAGGTCGAACAGGATCTCGGCCGTGTCGATGAAGTACTGCGGATTCAGCTCGTTCGAGGCCACCATCGTGTGCAGGCCGAAACGCTTCACGCCCTTCTGCTTCAGCAGGCGATAACCCTCGAAAAGCTGCTCGCGCGTGAACCCGTATTTAGCCTGTTCGGGATTGCCGATGATCGCGTTGCCGCCTTTGAGCGGACCGGGGTTGTAGCGGAAACAGACCAGCTCCGGCAGACCCGCGCACGCCTCAAGAAACGGGATATGCGAGAGGTCGTCGAGGTTGATGACCGCGCCCAGCGCCTTGGCCTTGACGAACTCGTCGGCGGGCGTGTCGTTCGAGGTGAACATGATCCCCTCGCCGGTCACGCCGATCTCCTGCGACAACAGCAGCTCCGGCAGCGAACTGCAATCCATGCCGAAGCCCTCCTGTTTGAGGAGCTTCATGAGAAAGGGGTTGGGGCACGCCTTGACCGCAAAATACTCTTTGAATCCGGGATTCCAAGCGAAGGCGGCTTTCAAGCGGCGGGCGTTCGCGCGGATACCCTTCTCGTCGTAAAGATGAAAAGGCGTCGGATGGTTTTTTTCGATCTGCTCGATTTGGGCAAGCGTAAAAGGCAGGGTCTTTTGCGGCATGTCGGACAACTCCAAAGGATAAAAAAGTGCTCCAGTATACCTTTTTCCGCATTTTATACGCAACCGGTTTCTTGAAAAACCGGCACCAAAAACCAGCACGTTCAAGTTATTCACTTCAGAGTTGGTCGTTGAGCGTTTAGCGTTTATCCTTCAGCCCTACTGCACCCACTCGCGGATGCGGCGCACTTCCCAGCGCCCCGGCTGCCACATCTTGCAGCGGCGGCCATACGCGTCGACCGTCTCGACCCAGTACCCTTCGATCCAGGTGCGCTCCTCGCGCTCCTGCCAGTAGCTGCTCTGCACGACCACCGGGGGCGGCGGCGCGTAGACCACCGGCTGTTGCACATAGACCACTTGGCGCGGCGCATAGACCACGGGCGGCGGACAAGGCGGCCTTGCCGCGTAACCGAACCCGAGGCGCACATCCCCGCCGTGGCCGTATCCGTAACCGTGACCGTATCCGCCACCATGACCGTGGCCCCCGCTGTTCAGGCCGAACGAGAACGAGCTGCCATAGCCGTCGCTGATTCCCAGCCCGATGCTCACGCTGTCGGCGTTCGCCGACCCCGCCAGCAGCAGGCCTGTCACCGCGACCACACCGAAAAACGTTGTCTTTACCGTGTTGTTCATCTTACCGCCTTTCCGAACGCGACCGGGGCTTGCTTGTTGTCCCGATCCACCGCGTCCGTTAAACAGTTGCATTAAACGCACGCTTAACCGCTTTATTGCCGTTCGTCCTCAAAAAAACATTTGCTTGCCGGGGAACCGTGCCAGGGCGTTTCTATTTGACCCGATTTGCGGCTCGCCCGGCGGTCGAGCCCTACCGGAACATGCAATAAGCAGCAAAACGGGGACCTTCAGCGGTAGGGACGGACCGCCGGGCCGTCCGTTCAACTGCATTGAAGGGTCAAATAGAAACGCCCTGGGAGCCGTGCGTGTGGGGTGTATTGCGTATTGCCTACAGCCCCCGTTTTTGGCTTAATACCCCTTGACCGCGTACCCCTTGCGGACAACCCACAAAGGATTTATCCCATGGCAGAACTGATTGTCGCCCTCGATGTCTCCTCCACCCGCGAAGTCGAGCAGGTCGTCGACCGGCTGGGAGATGCGGTTTCCTTTTACAAAATCGGCCTGGAACTCTTCAGCGCCGAAGGCCCCGACGTGGTCAAGGCGGTCAAAAGCCGCGGCAAGAAGGTGTTCCTCGACCTGAAGCTGCACGACATCCCCCGCACCGTCGAGCGCGCGGTCAAATCCGGCGCGGCGCTGGGCGTGGACCTCATGACCATCCATGCCGTCGGCGGCAAAGCCATGATCCGCGCCGCCAAAGACGCGGCCCTCGCCTGCGGCGCGAGCGCGCCCAAGATCCTGGCCGTGACCGTCCTCACCAGCCTCGACCAGTCCGACCTCGGCGACCTCGGCGTCAGCCGCGAGATGAAGGCCCAGGTCGAAGCCCTCGGCCGCCTCGCCTGCGAGAACGGCGCCGACGGCATCGTCTGCTCGCCCAAGGAGGTCGCCAACATGCGTGCCGCGCTTGGGCCGAACGCCCTGCTGGTCACCCCCGGCGTGCGCCCCGCAGGCGCGGACGTGGGCGACCAGAAACGCGTGGCCACCCCCGGCCAGGCGGTCAAAGACGGCTCGACGCACCTCGTGGTGGGGCGGCCCATCCTCGAGGCCGCCGACCCCTGCGCCGCCGCCCGCGCCATCGCCGCCGAGATGTCCAACGCGTAACTCCTTCCGGGCGGCTCCTTCACACGGGCCGCCCGCCGGCGGAAGGCTATCCTTGCGATGAGACTCCTGCTCCATAACATCCAGTACGGCACCGGGCGGCTGAGGCGTTTCGCCTGGCTCGAAACCCTGCTGCGCACGACCTCGCATTTCCCCAACATCTCCCGCTTCGTCCGCCACATGGACCCCGACATCATCGGTCTGGTCGAGGTGGACTCCGGCTCCTACCGCGCGCGCCACAAGAATCAGGCCGAAGAGCTCGCCCGGGAGCTGGACTACCACCACTGCTACCGCGTCAAGTACCCCGATGAAGGACTGGGGCGCCGCGTTCCCGTGCTCAACAAGCAGGCCAACGCCGTGCTCTCGCGCGAGTCGATCCTGCGCACCGCGTTCCACGATTTCGAGAGCGGGTTCAAGAGCCTCGCCATCGAGGTTGAGCTCGAGGGCGTCACGCTCTTCCTCGTCCACCTCGCGCTCGGCATCCGGGCCCGTCAGCGCCAGCTCGGGGACCTGCACGACCTCATCGCGGGCTGCCAGAAACCGTGCCTGGTCGCCGGCGACTTCAACACCCTCGCCGGCACGTGGGAGCTGAACATGTTCTTGCGCGCCACCGGCCTGATCAGCGCGAACACCCAGCACCAGCCCACCTTCCCGAGCTGGGCCCCCTGCCGCGAGCTGGACTTCATCTGCCACGACCGCGCCATCACGCCCCTGCGCTTCAAAGTCCCCAAGGTGCCGCTTTCCGACCACCTGCCGCTGATGCTGGACTTCGAGCTCGAACACGAAACCGCCAAGCCCCTCTCGCTCACGGACGACGGTCATTGACCGCAAAGAGCGCGAGCATCCCTGAATCCGGCGGGTCAAAGCGCTCGACGGTTGCTGCGAATGTTTTGTATCCGTTTGTAATGCGCCCGTGAGGGCGTTCTTTAAATTAAGACAAGGGATCGTTGCTAAATATTCGGTTGCGCTGAAAAAGTTGAGCCGCCCCAAAACGAACTCCTCCAGAATCGAATGGCTGTCTTCTCAGTTGACAATGAGCGCGCTGGTTATGCAGTTGTTTTGCCAAATTTTACGCCTCGACGACTTTTTCAGCGCAACCG
>JANYBJ010000103.1 GCA_025360845.1 bacterium | reverse complement strand
GGCTGTCCCACAGGCCGATTCGAGAATTCGAAAAAGCCCTGAAAATACGGCTTCCCGCCGATGATTACAGGCCGCGCGGGGGGGCTTGCTGTCCCATAGAACCCGAGGACTTCGAGGATGTTGCGCCGCACCCAAAGGCCGCCCCGGACTGTGCCGGCCAGGCGCGTGAAGCTCAGCGCCCACCCGGAGACATGCTTGAGGTGCCGCAGGATAAGGTGGGCGAGCAGCGCCGTCCAGATCTGCCACTTGACCGCGTTCCCGTTCTCGCCGTAGAAGTCCGTGAGCTGGAGCGTCTGCTTGAGTTCCTTGAAGAAGATCCCGATGGCCCAGCGGGCCCTGTAGAGTTCCGCGATGGTGCGCGCGCTCCACGCGAAGTTGTTGGTGATGAACCGCATGGTCACCTGCTTGCCGTCCACCTCGACAAGGGCGGTGACGAGGCGCAGCGTGCCGGGGTGGCCGGCGGACGACTTCTTCAGCGCCGGGCGGACGGTCTGATCCGAGATGACGGTCGCGTCCCCGCTCTTCGGCAGGTCTCCGACGACCTCGTGCCGCATGTTCTTCTTCGAGCGCAGGACGAAGAAGACGCCGCGGGCGTGCAGGTTCCAGAGGAACTCGAAAACGACGTGCGCGCGGTCGGCGAGCAGGATGTCGTCGTCCCGGAGCCCTTCGCAGAGGTCCGCCGCGCGCGTGGAGTCGTGCGGCGCGCCCTCTTCGACGATGGCGAAGCAGGGCAGCAGCGAGCCCACGTCGATGCGCATGTGCGTCTTGGCCGCGGCCTTCTTCCGCCTGTACCGGGCCCAGTCGATGCAGTTCACCGAGAGCTTGATGAGCGTGGAGTCGATGGCGTAGATGCGGCGCTTCAGGCGGAAGATGAAACCCCGGTGCTTCCCGTACTTGTTGAAGCCGCCGTCGGCCTTCAGCAGCCGCTCGAAGACCGACCAGCACAGGTCTTCGGCGAACGCCGCGCCGCGGGTGCGGTTGGCGTGGCTGAAGGTGTTGCGGCTCGGCGCGGTCGCGCCGCGTATCCGCGCGAGCTCCCTCGGGTAGAGGCTGAGCGCGTCGCAGACGCTGTTGAGCGAGAACGTGTGCGCGAGGTGGCCGTAGAGGAGCGCGACGGCGTGGCTCGTGACGGAGAAGGTCCGGGCCTGTATCCCGTACGCCTTGGCCTTCAGGTCGATCAGGCCCGGCTGGATATGCTGGACAATCTGGTGCAGGAGCGTGTACGTTGTCTTCGTTGGCCCCGCGGGTGCGCGGTCGCGCGCCTTCGGTTGTTTGTTTTTCATGCGCCTGTAGGCTACAGGCGGGACGGCCCCGGTGCCAACGTTTTTTAAGCGGATTTTCGGGGTTGACTCTTTTCACCCCCCCCGCATAATAGACGCTGTCGAAAACCGACGAAATCGCCTCGTCCAACGCGGTCCGCCGCACCAACGACGGCTACTACCGGTCCGCCACCAACGCCTCGACGCGCACCCTCAGCCTCGACGCGCACGGCACCGCGCAGCTCAGCTTTACCGGCAAGCTGACGATCGGCAGCACAGTCCCCTACGACGACATCTGCGTCCGCGACCGACTAGGCATTGTCAGCGGCGCCACCTACGAGTACTTCCTGATGCGCTTCGACGCACGCCACGAACCGCGCGACGTCCTCAAACTCGGCACCGTTACCATACCGGAGAGGCCGATCAAATGAAAACCTTCACCCTGACCGTTCTGGCCCTGACCGCCTGCTTGGCCCTTCCCGCCCGTCAGGCGCGGGCCGGTGCGCCGCTGTGGGTTAACCGCACGCCCACCGAGTTCAACGCCCTGCTCGACGCCGACGGCGATCTCGACGCGGTCGTGGCCGACCGCGAGACCGGCTTCCTACGCATCGGCCGCCGCACTGGAGCCGACACGCTCGCCTGGGAGACCACGCCTGTGCAAAGCGGCATCGCCCCACTCGACGGGATGGCGGCGGGCTTCGTGGTTACCAACACGCGCCAGTCCGTCGCCCTTGCCGGAATGCTCGCCAATCGCGTCGCACTGATCGACCTAAACTCGTCCACCACGGCCCGCGTGCCGCAACCGCTCTTCCCGCGCCATGCTGGCCCGCATCTGGTGGCGGCGCTTGACGCGCTTCCCGCCAGCCACGGCGACGAACTGTTCCTGACGACCGACCTGAACGGCGGCGGGACGGGCAACCACCGCCATTTCTTCCGGCGCTCGGCAGACGGTTCGATGGCCGAAGACGACTATTCCGCCGGGAGCACAACGCCTTCTTTCTGCGCAGCGACCACGACCACCAACAACGCCGTCCCCCGCGTCGCCGCTCTGGTTCCATCCTCTGGCCGCATCTGGCTCTTCGGCGTCAGCACCAACGCCGCCACGCTGGGTCCCTTTCAAAGCATTAGCGTCATCGAGACCACGCAGTTCGTGTACGGCTTCTTTGCGCCCGGTGCCGCGTACGGACAGTTTCTGCTCTACGCGCCGGGAACGGCGTCGGCACGCCGTGTCGCGTTGCAAGCTGATGCCACCTATGGTGCCTCCTTCGGCCCGTCAACGTCGTACACCCTGCCCGCCGTCCCCAGCCACATCGCCCCTGGCCCGGCCACCAACCCCAACGACGCCGACAGCGACAACGACACGTTCACGGATCGCCAGGAGCGAGCCGCTGGCACAAACCCGAACAGCACCAACAGCTTCCCTGGCGTCTTCAACCCTTCGCTGGCTTTCAAAGCCCTTCCCTCGCCCTACGACGGACTTATCGCCGGCCTCACAACCCCCGCGCATTTCGACCTCGACACCACCCAGACCAACAAGACGATCGGCCGCGAACTCGTCAAGTTGGTCGTCGCCCCGACCGTCGCGCCGGTCGCGGTGAGCTACACCTGGAGCGGAGGTGCGCAGGCCACCGAAGTGACCGCGTGGTCGAATGCCGCCCGCATCGCCTACTCTGCTGCCACGCGCCTTGTTCGGAACGACTCGCTGACCCATCTGGATACGCTCACCGCTGCGCTTTTCGAGGCTTTCGCGGCACGCGAGCTTCAGGCACGCGGCCTCATCGAGACCAACGCCGTCAGCCTTTTTCCGGCACGCTCTGAGCCGAATGCGTGGGTTCATCCCTCCGCAGACCAACTGCTCGCGCTCCAGTCTGCCGATGTCGGCGACCGGTCGGCCTATGGCCTGACGAACACACTGGCCTGGCTGCGCGCCTCCTGCACAACCAACCGGCATGCTCAGGTCGCGGCCTTGACCAACGTCGCGTGGAACGTCTACCGCTACGCCTCCTCCCGGATGAGCGCCGCGCCCGGCCAGTATCCGCTTCCGCTCGACGCCTTGCGGCAGGTGCTCCGCTCCGGTACCGTGCCCGGCGGCTACACCAACCACATTTCCGCCGCCACTGCCGCCACCGCCAAGCTTGGTGCCGACCGGCTGCTGGGGCTGATTCCCACGCGGCAGCGCGTGACGCTCGACCTGCTCGCGGGCGGGCCGCAGCCGCCCGACACCACCGTGCTGCTCAATCCCGTCAGCCACCTGCGCTACAGTCTGGTCGCGCCCGATGGCGACGCCTTCGGCCTGTCGTTCGCTCTTGCGGTTCCCTCGAACAGCACGATCCATGTCGACGGGTTTCTCAACGGCCCTGACACGCGGCGCGGCGCGAATGACGAAGTCGAGGTCATCAGCCTAACGGTCACCGCCTTGCCCGCGCCGACGCCCGGCGACCGGAACGCCAACCTGCTCCCCGACGCCTACGAGCTGCTGGTGTTCGGCACAGCCGGCGCGGCACCCACGCGCGACGCTGACCACGACGGGTTCAGCGATTTACAGGAATATCTGGAAGGCTCTGATCCCGCCGACACAAACTCCGTTCCCGGCACCGTCCCGCTATCGCTCGCAGTGCCCGAGGTCTCCATCTCGCAGACCTCCGGCACGCATATTGCGGTCTCCTGTGAGTGGCCCGCGCGCTACCAGCACCGCTTCCTTTTCACGTTGGAGACCACCGCCGATCTGACGCACACGGCCTTTACAGACCACAGCACCGCAGTGATCGTCAGCAGCGGCGACACCCTGCGCTGCGATCTTTCCCTGACGCCGGAAGGGCCACAGCGGTTCTACCGCATCCGCGTAGCGCTGCGCTGAACCCCGGTCATTTTTCGGCGGGATGGTCGAAGGTGGCGACTTCGCACGGCATCCTGCGAGTGACGAGCCCCCACAGGAAACGGGTTCCGTAGACGACATGCGTGGCCATCACGCCGAGCCAAGTGGTCAGCCACAGGGCGGGGTGGGTGTGGAATGTCGAGAGGAGCGTCACGGTTCCGTAGGTCGCGACGGCGGCCAGGTAGGCATAGCGGAGCCAGGGGTGGAGGCAGGCGAGCCCCGCGCCTACGACTAGGCCGATGACGAAGAGGGTTGGCACCAGATAGCTCAGGCGCAGCGAGGTGGCGGGAAAGCGTTTCGCGAAGTGGCCGCGGTGCAGCGCGTAGCGACCGATCTGGCGCAGGTGGGGGCCGAAGAGCGGGCGGCGGTGGTGGTAGACCAGCACCCAGGGATCGTAGACGATGCGTTTCTTCTGGCCGAACACGATGTCGGAACAGAGGATCGTGTCCTCGCCCGGCCAGAAGTCGGTCCGGTAGCCGTCGATGGCCTTCAAAAGATCGGTGCGCACAAAGAGGTTGCAGCTCGGCACGTCGTCGACGTTCGGGCGCACCCGGTCGCCGACATAGCGCCAGCGGAAGTTGCCGGAGACGAAGCGGTTGGCGTAGACGCGGCCGCCGGCCTGAGCGAGGAAAGGGTCTTTGGGCGGGGTGACGCCCGGACCGCCGACGCCGCCGACATCGGGAAGGGTGAAGTATTTGACGGCC
Organism: bacterium; assembly: GCA_025360845.1. Classification (GTDB taxonomy): domain Bacteria; phylum Verrucomicrobiota; class Kiritimatiellia; order RFP12; family UBA1067; genus JAHFSX01. The sequence continues at coordinate 5,070 of JANYBJ010000103.1, read as the reverse complement.
TGTTCGAGCCAGTTGGAGACGGGATAGGCGTCGTCGTCGATGAAGGCGACGACCTCGCCGCGCGCCGCGCGGATGCCGGCGTTGCGCTTTTCGGCCGGGCGGGTCTTGCCGGTGGGGATCACGCGCAGGTCGAACGGGTAGGGGCCGAGGTCGGCAGGCGCGTCGGGGAGGACGATCACCTCGAAATGCGGGTAGGTCTGATGCGCCAGGGCGGTCAGACACTCAGTGAGGTAGGGGTTCGGGGCGGGGCAGGCGATCACGACCGAGACGAAGAACGGCTTCTCCGCGGGCGGTGCGACCTCGACGCTTTCGTAGTACCGCAGGATGCGCAGACGGTAGAAGATGGCCAGCGTGTCGTTCATCACCTGTTTGACGTTGCTCCAGGAGAGGCACCCGACCTTCTGGCCGAAATGCATCTCGATGGGGGCCTCTGCCACGGTGTATCCCTTGGCATGGGCGATCGAGAGGACTTCGAGGTCGAAGGCGAAGGCTTTGACCAGCATCCGCTCGAAGGCCCAGCCGAGGGCGCCGCGCGTGAAGAGCTTCATGCCGGTCTGGGTGTCTGAAATCGGCAGCCCGACGAGCAGGCGCACAAGCGTGTAGTAGACGCCGCTGGCGAGGCGGCGGTGCCACGGGTAGTCGATGACGGAGTCGGGGTGTCGCTTAGAGCCGATGACGATGGCGGCACGCTTGTCGGCCATGATGTCGAAGAAAGTGGTGATGCGCGCGGGAGAGAGGTCGAGGTCGCCGTCGAGCAGCAGGATGTGCGAGCCGCGCGAGGCGGCGAAGCCGCGTTTGAGGGCGTTGCCTTTGCCGGCGTTGACCGTCACGAAGACCGGGCGCACATGCTCGGGGTCCTTTGCGGCGGCGCGTCGGATCGCCGCGGCGGAATTGTCGCGGCTGCCATCGTCGACGGGCAGGACTTCAAAAGGGATATGGCCTCGCAGCAGTCCGCAGACGGACTCGATGTTTTGCTCGATGACCGTCTCCAGTCCGTAAACGGGCATGATGACACTCAGGCAGCCGGATTGCCCGAGACAGTTCTGCGTGCCGCGCCAAAGATTTTTCTCGTTTTCTGTGGTCATTCGCTGGCAGTTAAGTAAAATACGGATCATTCATTTTTGACAGCTTTTAGGCGGTTGGCTTCAGCCTCCGGCATTTCGGCCCGGACAATGATGATATGCGAGCCTATCGCGTAAACCAAACGAAAAATGAATGAAAATGCTTTTCATTTTCGGAAGGACCCGGGATGTTTCGAGTGTTTTTGACAGGTGTGTGCGGTTGCCTCATGTTGGTCGGGCCGGGCTGTTCAAAGTCCGACGTCGTCGGCGCCGTTGAGAGCACGGAGCGCGGATCGGCGTTGTATCGTCAGGCGTTCGCCGCCGAGCAGTCGGGCGACATCAAGGAGGCTGTCCGCCTGTTCAACAAGGTCCTGATCGAGGAACCCCGTTCGTATTCCGCCCACTTCCAGCTCGCCACGCTGCTGCACGACCACGAAGAGGACTATGTCGGCGCGATCTATCACTACAAGCAGTATCTGTATCTGCGGCCGGAATCCGAGAAGAGTTCGTTGGCGCAGGACCGCATCCGTATCGCCGAACAGTTGCTCGCGCCGCAGATCCTGAAAAAGGTCGGCGATTCGGTCCAAGGCATTTCCCAGGCGCATCTGCTGAAGGAAAACGAGCGCCTCAACAGGATCATCACCACCATGGAGGGTGAGAAGTCGGTGTTGGCAGAGGGCAAAGCCGCGTCCGACAAGGAACTGACGGAGTTGCGGGGCGACAATACGCGGCTGCGTGAGCTTCTGAACAAGATGCGCATCAGCGAGACGGCCGCCGAACCGGGACAACCGATCTTGAAACGGGTCGAGGACGCGATCAAAAAGGGCGAAGGCGACAAGCCTGCGGCGAAGACCGACGCGAAAAATCTGCGTGCGCTGCGCGATGAGGCTTCGGAAATGGCGGGGGGCAGTAAAGAGTCCGGACGCAAACCTTTGGTTGATGTGCCGTCGACCGACGCGATGATCAAGAAAGTGCAGTCGCGGCTGGAGGGCGAGCCCGCCGCGCCGGCGCCGGCGGCGAAATCGGGCGAGTCCGGCAAAGCCGAAAAGCCTTCAAAATCCGACCTGTCCTCGCTGTCCCTGTTTGGCAAGGAGAAGGAGGACAAGAAGGAGAAGAGCGCCAAAGCCACCGGCGAACAGCGGACCTATGTGGTGCAGCCTGGCGATTCGCTGTTCCGGGTGGCGGAAAAGTTTTACGGCGATTCCACGCAGTGGAAGAAGATCCGTGACGCCAACCGGACACGGATCGATCCGGACGGGCGCATCCGGGCCGGACAGATCATCATCGTGCCGTGAGCGGAGCGGGAGAGGTCATGTCGCCCAAATCGATCAAGCAAATTTTGAAGCCCGGAACCTCCAGCGTGTTCGTCGGCGGCGAGGCTCGCCGCGCATCGTTTTCCTGGCGGTTGGACGTGCGTGAAGATGCGCTCGGCAACAAGCATTTCTTCAGCAAGCGCAAACGGCCCGGCTTCGAGCGTGCCAGGCCTAAACTTTTCCACTACATTTCGGCGGGCGGGATGCGTCAGTTGAGGCGGACGTCGGTGGACGATCTGATCGAGGATCGCCGCCGATCGTTTCTTTTTTTTCTGGTTCTGGCCTTTGCGGTGTGGCTTGTGTTTTACTTTCTGCCCAGCGCTTAATGTTAAGGGGAGTACGGACGTGAAGCGGATATTCAGGATGGCGATCATATGCGGGGCGGCATGGGTTTCGGGTTGCGCCGGACCGCTGTTCGAGGGGACGATTTTCGAGCAGCCCGCGCGGAAAGACCCGGATGTGGCTCGCATCGCCACCAACACGCAGCAGATGACTGTGGAGTTCCGGCAAGTGTCGGAGCAGATTGCCGCACTGAGCCGTACGCAAGAACAGTTGGACGCCCGTTTGTCGCGGCTGGAGACCCAGATGAACGCCGCGCCGCGGACGCAGGACGACCTCGCCGCGCTGCGGCGCGATGTGCAGCTCGTTCGCGCCGAACGCGAGACTTTGAAGAAAGAGATCACGGACGACCTCGCGGGACGCATTGAGAAGATTGCGGCTCGGCAACAGGCGGACATCAACGCGGCGCGGGCCGCTGCGACGGCCTCCGCCGGCGCGGCGGGTGCGGCCCGCGCCTCCGGCAGCGGCGCGGCCAAGCCTACAAGGTCCGGCTCCGGCGGCGGGTACGAGCACAAGGTAGAGCGCGGCCAGACCCTATCCGAAATCGCCCGGGGTTACAACAAGAGCGTGGATTCGATCTTGAAGGCCAACAAACTCGCGAACCCTTCAGCCATCCGCGTGGGTCAAGTCCTGTTCATTCCCGATTGAGGTGTTTTATGCGTTTTCCTGAAGTCCGTCTGCGCCGTCTGCGCCGCACGCCCGCCCTCCGCACGCTTTTCGACGTGCCTGTGCCGCCGCCGTCCAAGTTCGTCTGGCCCGTGTTTGTGGTCGATGGCGAAGGGCGCTGCGAGCCGATCGACGCGATGCCGGGGCAGTGCCGGCTGAGCGTGGACGAGGTGCTTCGGGCGTTGGAGCCGGTGGCGGCCCAAGGCATCGGAGGCGTGTTGCTTTTCGGTCAGACCGAGGGCGCGAAGGACGCGGGCGGCAGCGGCGCGTATGACGAGCAGGGCGTGGTACAGCGCGCCGTTCCCGCGATCAAGCGTGCGTTTCCCGGGCTGGTGGTCATGACCGACGTCTGTCTCTGCGCCTATACGGAACACGGGCACTGCGGTCCGCTCGACCGGCAGGGCCAGGTGGACAACGACGCCGCGATCGGCCTGTTGGCGCGCGTAGCGGTTTCGCACGCGGCGGCGGGAGCGGACGTGGTGGCCCCGAGCGCGATGATGGACGGGCAGGTGGCGGCGATCCGTGAGGCGCTGGACGAGAACGCCTTCGAGCAGACGTTGCTCATGGCCTACTCGACCAAGTTCGCCTCGTCGATGTACGGGCCGTTCCGCGACGCCGAGAACTCCTCGCCGTCGTCGGGCGACCGCAAGGGGTATCAGGCTTCGTACGGCAATCTGCGCGCGGCGCTGCGCGAGTCGGACTTCGACGAGGACGAGGGCGCGGATATCCTGATGGTCAAGCCGGCGCTCTTCTATCTGGACGTGCTGGCCAAGCTGCGCGAGCGCACGGAACTGCCGGTGGCGGCCTACAACGTGAGCGGCGAATACAGCATGCTGATCGCGGCGGCGGAGCGCGGCTGGGGCGATCTCAACGGCATGGTGCGCGAGTCGCTGATGGCGCTTGACCGCGCGGGTGCCGATCTGCTTCTTTCCTATTGGGCGCCGCGCTACCGGGAGATCTTCGGCGCGTGACAGGGTGCTTGGAGCAGGCGTTCGACGCGAAGATCGCGAAGATCAAGGGTTTGATCGGTTCAACATAAAACAGGTGTGTTTATATATTTTGCTGTTGACGATTTTAATCAAATGATGTATTTTTCTATTATTTGTGGAGTTGAATGCTTAAAATTCACATTTTTATGTTATCACTTTCGGCGTTGTCCGCCGCCGCCGTCACGGTCGACGTGCCGCAGTTGCCCGCCCCGGCATTTTCCGGCTGGGAGGTCTCGTCCGACACGGCCCTGCCTTCAAACCGGACGAATGAACTGCGCGTGTTCCGGCTGGAGCTGACTTTCGACGCGACGCCCTCGAACAACGTGCAGGTCGCGTATGTTGTTGCCGGGAAGACGTGTGCGAGGAGACGTCCGCAGTTCTCGTCTTTCCCGCGCGGTGGTCACGTGCAGTGTCTGTTCCCGGTCGGCTCCTCTCCAAAAACGGGACGAGTTGACCATCCATCCGCCTAAAGTTCTCATTTGCCCTTGAACAGGTTCTTCTTCGGATCGTGCTCCACGTTCCGGTCGTTCGGCGTCGGGTTCAGATAGTACGTGAAGTTTCCGTTGAGCTGCCCGTAGAGCTTGCCGTAAAAGGCGTTTGTCACCTGGCCTGTCTCGTTCGTCTGCGTCCGGATACGGAAGTAATACAGGTAGTGCCGGTCATCGTTGGTCTCTGTTTTTCTGTGGCGAACATTGCGGTAGA
>JANYBJ010000056.1 GCA_025360845.1 bacterium | reverse complement strand
TGAAACAGCATTAAATTAACACAAAATAGAATTTATTTAATTCTTTTATAAACAGGCCTTTACGCAGGCATTTTCTCCTTCCAAAACCCCTCGCGATGGCCGCCGTAGGCGGAGATCGCGAGGGGTTTTGCAAGAGCCTCCCATGACATCTATAGGAGCAAACTCAATCTGCACCTCACCCCGACGCTGGCCTCCGCCCTGCAGTGGGCCCAGACGGACCCGGCAACGGCCGAGGCGTGGCGCCTGACGCGCTTCGCGGACGGGCCGCAGTTCAACGGCTGGATCAAAGGGCTGGTCGCCACCGGCACCGTGCATCTGCTGGCGTCCACCTTCTCGGATCATCTGCTGCCTTACTTCACCGCCGGCTTTAACGCCGACAACGCGCGGCTGGCGGAGGAGTTTCTCTCGCAGCTCTACGGCGCGCGGTTCGACGGACACAGCGTGTTCTGGACGCCGGAGCGCGTGATCGACGCCGACGTGCTGGGCAAGATCGCCGCGATGGGCTACGGCGCCACGGTGATTGACCAGGACAGCCACATGTGGCGTTGGTTCGGACGAAACGCCGCGCTGGGCGACGACGGCTACCGCATCAACCGCGTCAACGGCATAGCCTGTCTGGTCATCGACAACAGCGTGGACCCGTACAAGTACGCGGTGTATGACGGCGGCCCGGCCCTCGCGCTGCGGGCCCTGTTTAACCGCCGCGCGCGCAGCGGAGCACAGGACCAGGTGGTCACGGTCTTCTACCCGTGGGAGGATTCGCTGGACGCGGCGAAGGCGGACGCGTATGACGCGCTGGTGCGCTGGATCGCGAACCGCCCGTGGCTGCGGCTGACGGCGCTGGACGACATCCTTGCCGGCAGGGAGGATATCAACGGCGACGGCCTCGGCGACACGTGGTACCCGGTTGACCGCGGCACGGCGGCCCGTCAGAAACTGGGCCACGACTGGCTCAACCATGCCACGCAGTCGAACTACGACAACTGGTACGTCGGCAGCGCCAACGAAGAGGGGTTGGCGGGCAAGGTGTTCAGCATGCGGGACGGCGTCAACCTGCCGCAGCCGTACGGGATGCTCTACTCGGGCGGCGTGATCTCCAACGCCTGGGCCGCGGTCGCGGGGCTCAGCAACACCTCCGTGCTGAAGCTGGCCCGCTGCGTGATCCACGCCTCGGTCTTCGAAACCGCTTTCCACAGCGAAGACAACAACAACCTCGAGAAATTCAGCACGGGCGAGTATGTCTATCCGGCCACAGGCCAAGGCTACCTGACCGGTTTCGCGAAGGCCGCGCAGTCCCAGAGCCGGTTTGCCGCTCTCTATTCCTGCGTTGACGCCTGGGCCGCGCAGGCGGCGGGGCTGACAACGGTGACGCAACGCATCGCCGATGTCGATCTGGACGGCGAGGCCGAGTACCTGCTGTACAACCGGAAAGTCTGCGCCCTTTTCGAACGCATCGGCGGCCGCATGACCGCGGCTTGGGCGCGCAGGCCGGACGGGAGCGTGGCGCAGGTCGTCGGCAATCCGGTGAGCTACGCCGGCAGCGAGACAGAGGCGGAGGGCGACCACACGGTCGACACGCTCGGCTTGGGCGCCTACCGGACCTCCTGCCTGAAGGACTGGTGGGTTGGAACGTCGGCGTATGTGAACGACCTGTACACCGTCACGCCGGCCGGGACGGACGGGTTCCGGCTCGTGTCCGGTGACGGCAAGATCGCCAAGACCGTCACGCTGGGCTCCGACACCGGTTGCTTCGAGGTCAGCTACGCCGTATCCGGCGACCTGGCCGGTCAGCCGCTGTATGTGCGCAACGGACTCTCGCCGGATCTGATGCGCCTGCTGCTGCATGGGCAGACGAACATGCTCCGCTCGCCGGTCGAGGGCGGCGTGCTGCGCGTGTCGACCCGCGACGGCGAGACTGCGGTCACGGCGGCTGTCGGTGCGGGTGACGGCAGCCACACCGCGGCACTCAACGAGGACGCCGTGGACGACAATCCGGGCTTGGGCATCGCGTTCCACACGCTGAACATGCGCAACCTCCCGCAGGCGGAACAGGTCGAGGTTTACGGAACAGGCAACTTCACCTTCGCGCTTTCGTTCAACGTTGAGAAACAGGGGTTAAAAGGGCTGATTCTGAGGATTCAATAGCTTTTTCGTTTTTATTTACGATTGTTGTTGACACAGGGGTTTCAAAGCCTCACAGTTCACCCCGCGACTACATGAGTAGTAGCGTATCCGGACCCCGATCTCGTGTTATGGTTGAGGACTCCGCTTGAAATGAGACACATGACACAAGAGAAGTGAGGGAACATGGACATCTACGTAGGCAATCTGCCTTATGACGTTTCTGACAGCGATCTGCAGCAGCTCTTCGAGAAGTATGGCACCGTCGCGTCGGCACGCGTGGTGATGGACCGGGCGACCGGCCGCGCCAAGGGTTTCGGTTTCGTCGAGATGAATGACCGCGCGGAGGCCGAGAAGGCCATCGCAGCCACAAACGGCGCCGACATGAATGGTCGCCCGCTGCGCGTGAATGAGTCGCAGCCCAAGCCCCGCGAAGATCGCGGCGGCGGCGGCGGCGGCGGCGGCGGATATCGCGGCGGCAGCGGCGGCGGCGGAAGCCGTGGCGGCGGCGGAGGGGGCGGCGGACGCTGGTAGTCCCCGTTTCGTACCGTTGAATGAAGATGGCCTTGTCGCTTAATTGCGGCAGGGCCTTTTTGTTTTTGTCTGAAGGCCGGGCAGGGGCCGAAAAACACAAAAATCCACTATATCCAACACTCTGGGGTGTGCAGTCAGGGCCGACGCATCTAAATTTTAACTCATTAAGTCGGAACAGGGACTGGTGGAATGGATTACGATTACGATTATGATTATGATTGCGATTACGATTACGCGCTTTCGTAATCTTAATCCTACTCGTAATCGTAATCAGACAAGTCAACTTCGCGCGGTCC
>JANYBJ010000055.1 GCA_025360845.1 bacterium | reverse complement strand
CTGGTAGGGACGGTTCCCCGAACCGTCCGCCGGTCATTGCCTCGCGGACGCCTCGGGGAGGCGTCCCTACCGTTGAAGTTATAGATCAGGCAAGATCGGGACAATTCGTAATCCTAATCCTAATCCTAATCCGTGTTCACGAACGTTACCCCATCGTTGGTGCGGGCGTTGACGGGAATGACAAACGTGAAGCGGCTGCCGCGTCCTTCGCCTTCGCTGGTCACCCAGATCCGTCCGTTATGCAGCTCCAGCAGTTGCTTAACCAACGAGAGCCCCAGACCGGTCCCCGGGGTCTTGTCCGCCGTCCCGTAGCGGACCTGGTAAAACGCCTCAAAGACTTTCTCGTGATGTTCGGGCGCGATGCCGATCCCGGTATCAGTGACCGACACTTCGAGGGTGGGTTCCGCCTCTTCCAACACGCGGGCCTGCAGGCTGATGGCTCCGCCGTCCGGGGTGAACTTGGCGGCGTTGGAAAGCAGGTTGTACAGGATTTGCTTAAGCAGCCGCTCATCGGCCGTGACCTTCAGGCCGCGGACCGGCTCGGCCATGTCGAGCGTGAGCTGAATGCCGTGCTTGGCGCACTTGTCCCTGATGAGCACGAAGCTGTTCGCCAGCAGGGTTCCGATTTCGAAGTGTGCCCAGCACGGGTCCATCTTGCCGGCTTCGATCTTGGAGAGATCAAGGATGTCGTTGATGATGTTGAGCAGGTGCTTCCCGCTCTCGTAGATATTGGTGACGTACTCCTTCTGCTTGCCGGTCAGCGGGCCGAAATACTCGTTCTCCAGAACCTGTGAGAAGCCCATGACCGCATTGAGCGGGGTGCGCAGCTCGTGACTCACCGAGGCAAGGAAAGACGATTTGGCCTGGCTGGCGCGCTCCGCCTCGGCTTTGGCGCGGCGCAGGGTCAGTTCGGTCTCTCTGCGCTGGCTGATGTCGTTGGCCAGCACGAGCCGGCCGGGGCGGCCGTTGAACGGGATCGAACTGACGGCAATCTCCACATCGATCAGAGTGCCGTCTTTTTTCTGATGGCGGAACTCTCCGATACGGTTCTCCGTCGAACCTGTCTGGCTGGCGATCAACGCATGCACCATCGCTCGGTCATCAGGCGGCCGGATGTCCGCCACGCTCAGGGCGAGGAACTCGTCGCGGGTGTAGCCGTAGTGGCGCAGGGCGGTGCCGTTGACGGCGAGAAACCGCAACGTCTCCTCATCGAACACCCACATCGGGTTCGGGTTGGCCTCGAACAGCAGCCGGAACTGCGCTTCGCTGGCGCGGAGCTGCTCCTCGGCCTGTCTGCGCCGCCGGCGCACCTCGGCGTCGCGAAGCTCGCGCGTGATGGCCGGAACCAGCCGGATCAGCTTATCCTTGAGCACGTAATCGTGCGCCCCCGCCTTCATGATCGCCACAGCCTGCTCTTCGCCGATGACGCCCGACACGATGATAAACGGCATATCCAAGCCGGATTCCTGAACCAGCCTCAACGCTTCCGCGCCGTTGAACTGCGGCAGCCGGTAATCGCTGAGCACGAGGTCCCACGGTTCCTTGGCCAACGCCGCGGACAGGGCGGCGACAGTCTGGACGCAGCGGTGCAGCGGTTCGTAACCGCCTTGCCGCAGCGTCCGCAACAGCAGCAGCCGGTCGTCGTCGTTGTCTTCGACGATGAGGACACGCAAAGGGAGGCTCATACGTTGTTCCGGACCTTCGGCGCGCCGACGTTGATCACCAGCCAGTACAGGCCGAGCTGGCGGACGGCTTCGGCGAACTCGTTGAAATCGATCGGCTTGCGCACATAGCTGTTGCAGCCTCTGGCGTAGCTTTCAAAGACATCTCGGTCCTCCAACGACGAGGTCAGCATGATGACCGGCAGGAGCCGGGTGCGCTCGTCGCCGCGGATGCGGTGCAGCACCTCCAGCCCGTCCACTCGCGGCAGCTTCAGGTCCAGCAGCACCAGCTCCGGCAATTGCTGAGCGCCTCGGACGGCGTAGGTGCCGGTGCCGAACAGGTAGTCGAGCGCCTCGACGCCGTCTCGGGCGACCACCACCTCGTTGCGGATGTTGTTTTTTTTCAAGGCCCGCAGCGTCAGCGCCTCGTCGCCGGGGTTGTCTTCCACCAGCAGGATGATGCGGTTGTCGGCACCGGAAATGTCCATGTGATGCTCCTGTTATTATGCCTGTGTACGGCTGTTGACGCCACTTAGATTGTGAAAAGAATAGCACAGGCATCTGCCCGGCGCTATCCGTTAATAGGAGATCCGCCTTGTCATATGGAAGCCTCGTGAATCACCTCGACCGTCATTTTGGAAATCTTTTCACGGATGCGGCCCCGACGGAACAACGGCCACCATGCGTACAGATAAATTTCCAGCGGACGCCACATCGCCACCCAGCCGCCGATCACAAGGCCTTCTCGCAACAGGCTGAGGAACGTTCCTTTTTCCGTGTCGCCGATGGTTTTCACAGCAATCAGACAGAACAGAAGAAACGTCACGCCGATCAGCAGGCACCACCAGCCCTCGAGCATGAGCCGCCGGAATTCCCGCTGGTTCATTCGCGACCTGTAGGAGAAATAGTTGTGAATCGCCCGTTCCACCAGCACCTGCGGGTCCTGCCCGGAAGGCCATTCCGCAAGGTGAACCACCAGCTTTACCGGCTCGCGCAGCGGGAACTCTTGCGCCCAACTCTCGATAAACTCCTCCGCGTCCTGGTCCAGATCTTTGTCGTGAAAAGGCGAAGGGTCCATCGTGTTGAAAAGCTGCCCCAAATCCCGCAGCCTCAACTCAATCCGGTTGCTTATCTTCTCTGGCTCCAAAGGCATAGCTCCTTGTTTCTCCGGACATCAGTGTGGCGGAACCGCCGGTTCAGATTCAAGTGTGAAATAGAACGTCGCGCCGCGTCCGACCGCCGCGTCCGCCCAGATGCGTCCGCCGTGTCGCTGGATCACGCGGGCCACCGTGGCCAGGCCGATGCCGGTGCCGGGGAATTCCTTCACCGTGTGCAGCCGCTGGAACGCGTTGAACAGTTTGCCGGCGTACTGCATGTCGAAGCCCACGCCGTTGTCGCGCACGAAGAAGACCCGGGACGGTTGGCTGAGGGCTGAGGGCGGCATCGTCGTTCCGACCTCGATCACGGCGGCGGGATTCGGGAGGCTGAATTTCCAGGCGTTCGCCAGCAGATTGAAAAGCGCGGCCCGCAGCAGGCGGGCGTCGCCGACGGCGGTCAGGCCCGGAGCGATGCGCACATCGACCTTGCGCCCGGGAGAACCTTCGCGGAGCTGGTTGACCACCGCTTGGGCCAGCGCCGTCAGGTCCACCGGCTCGCGTCTCATCGGGTCGCGGGTCACGTGCGAGAGGTTGAGCAGGGCATCGATCAATTGGTCCATCTGCTGACAGCCCGCCCGGACACGGTTCAGGAAATCCAATCCGGTGGCGTCGAGGAGGGTGCCGTAGTCTTCAAGCACGGCTTGGCTGAAGCCGTCGATGGTCCGCAAGGGCGTGCGCAGGTCGTGCGACACCGAGTAGCAGAACGCCTCCAGCTCCCGGTTGGTCGCCTCCAGTTCGCCGGTCCGCTCGCGGACGCGCTGCTCGAGTGTCTGCAGGTGGAGCAGCTCGCTCTCGCGTAACGCCGTCTCCGCGCGGAGTTTGGCTAGGCCGATGGCAACGTGGTTAGCAAGCCGTTCCCACAAGGCGATCGTTTCGGCGCTGAACCTGTCCCGCCGCCGGTCATTCAACTGGATCAGGCCGATCCGTTCCGTGCCGACGCACAGTGGCAGCAGGGCCACCGACTCGTAGCCCTCGCCGTTACAGCGGTTGCGGGTCCGTGCCTGCCGCTCGCCCGCTGTTGTGCTTGCCAGCAAGGCCGTGGTGCTGTTCGTCCAGAAACTGCCATGCTCCGAGAAGAACGGCAGGGAGGGGTTGAACCGCCCGCAGATGATATTGCCGCACATGCACTCGATCAGCGCATTGCCGTCAGGGCCGCGGACGATCCGCCCAGCGTCATCACAGGCGCAGAGCCGACTCTCGATCAGCACGAACTCCGGCGGGAAACCGTGGGTCTCGAAATAGGGGTAATCTTCGCCCTCGCGCAAGCGCAGACCCACGGCTTCGCACCCCGACTGCTCTTGGAAAAAGGCCACAACAACCTGCGCCAGATGGCGGATATCCTGGCTCAAGTTGACCAACCGCAACAGTTTCACCGTGATCTCGCGCTCGCGCTCGATCCGCTTCCGCTCGGTGATGTCGCGGTCGGATTCAAGGATCAGCAAATGACCGTCGGCCGCGTGGGTGGCGGTCTGGCGGCTCTCGATGATCACGCGCCGCCCGTCACGCGCCGTGTGGGTGAGTTCGCCTTCCCAGTGGCCGGTGCGCGTCAGTTGCTCGTCCTTCTCTGCCACGGCCACGCCTTCGGTGCGAAGCAACGCGAAGGTCCGCTGGCCGATGGCCTCGGCTGCGGACCAGCCGTACAGCGTTGCCGCGCCTTGGTTCCAGAAACGGATCACTCCGCCCAGTTCGCGCACGATCAGACCCTCGTCGGCGTGGTTCATCAATTCGGACTGGTGGCGCAGTTGCGCCTCGGTCTCGCGGCGTGCGGCGTCGGCGCGGTTGAGCGCCCACGCGATCCACCAGACCCCCGCAAGAAGCGATACCATCGTCGCCAGTGTGAACAGGCCGGCACTCAGGCCCGGTTCGGTCAAGCCGGTCCGGTTCCCGAGTTCTTGCAGCCAGCCGAGCGCCAGCGGCAGCAAAATGGCCACCGGCAGGAAGCGTCGCGCCAGTTGGGCGCCGGGACCTGCGCCTGTCAGAATGCTGGCCATGCCGTCAGGACGGGCAAAGAGCAGCCCGGTCGCCAACACGACAAGTCCTGCCGCCGTATGCAGGGCAATGCCTGTATGGCCCGTAAATTGATACAGCGCTTTCACGTCGTAGGCGTATCCCAGCAACCCCGACAGGCCGAGTATGCCGACGGTGAGCGACAGCGCCTGCTGCGCCCATCGGCCGCGCCGCACGGTCAGCAGCAGCAAAGCCGCGCCGCTCAGAACGAAACATGCCGCTGTGATGTGTACCATCCGCCCCGGATAGAGCGTGTGCGCCACAGGCGTGTCGCTGAAGAGAAGCTGATCAATGCCGAACGAAAGGCCCGTGGCGTACTCGGCCAAAGTCACTCCCGCCAGCGCGCTCAATAGCCCCGCGCACGCCAGACGCGGACCGCGCCGGTCACGCAGGATCAACCCTAATCCCGCCAGCAGAAAGCACAGCGCGGTGTTGACCTTCATCGCTTCAAAACCCGTCAGGATGCTTTTCAGCTCGTCCCTGTCGAACGACCAGCCCAGCAGTACCGACACGCTGATGACAGCGAGCGCCGCACCTGCGAGGGTCGGCATATGCCGTAGCCAGTCCTTGTCAGGCAAAGCTGATGTCGAGTCCGCACGCTCGCGGTCACGTACGAGGCGCTGCATCTCGCTGACAATGAGCTCAGCGCGAACAGGGTCAAGCAGTTCGACCTGCTGGCGCAGCGCCGTTTCCGCCGCGCGCGCCGCCGCAGCCTTGGTGTCCGCCTCCGCACGCGCACGACGCAACTGTGCGCTGACCCGGCCAACATAGGCGCTCGTAGATATCAGAATCGCCGCACGTGCCACGAAGGCCAGGTCGACTTCAATCCCGGTCGGCCCGATGAAAAACCATTCGATCAGCACAATGCCCAGCGTCGAACTGAGCAATCCCGGACCGGCACCGAGTTTCACCGCGACGAGCATCATCGCGGGAAAGACCGTAATGAACGCAACGCTCGTGCCGATCAGCGGTTCCAGCACCCAGCGTAAAAACACGGCGACCAACGTGGCCAGTACCGCCAAACCATAACGCACGGGCCAATGGCTTGTGAACCTCATGCGCCAGCTCCGAGCGTGAAATAGAACGTCGCCCCCTGGCCGGGCGCGGACTCGAACCAGATCTGGCCGCCGTGGCGATGGATCACGCGCTGAACGGTTGCCAGGCCGATACCGCTTCCCGGGAACTCGGTCATGGCATGGAGCCGCTGGAAAGGCGTGAACAGCTTGTCGGCGTATTTCTTGTCGAAGCCGGCACCGTTGTCGCGCACGAAGAAGACGGTTGGGTTTTGCGTCAGTGAAACTTCAGCGTTGGGCGTTGAGCGTTGGGCGTTCGGCGTTCTGACTTGGCCATCGGCTTCTTTCCCCACCTCGATCATGGCATCGGGGCGTTTTCCGGTGAATTTCCAGGCGTTCTCAAGCAGGTTGGCCAGCGCCGTGCGCAACAGGACCGGATCGCCGGTGGCGCTCAGACCGGAGGCGATGCGGACGTCGACGGCACGCGAAGGGTCGGACTGGCGCAGGTCAGCAAGGACCAATTCCGCGAGTTCCGTGAGGTCCACCCGCTGGTGCCGCATCTGCGTGCTTGTGAGTCGGGAGAGGTGCAACAGGTCGTCAATGAACCGGGCCATGCGCTGGCTGTTTGAACGGATCCGGTGCAGAAAATCCTGTCCGGTGGCGTCGAGCTGCGGGCCGTAATCCTCCAGCAGGGCTTGGCTGAAGCCGTCAATGCTGCGCAACGGGGCACGCAGGTCGTGCGAGACGGAATAGCAAAACGCCTCGAGCTCGCGGTTGGTCGCGGCCAGCTCCACCGTGCGTGTCTGGACGCGTTGTTCGAGTTCGCTGTTGAGCTGCAGAATGGCTTTTTCGGCTTGCAGGCGCTCCAGTTCGCCCGCCGCGCGCACCGCCACCATCTGTAGGATCGACTCCGCCACCCGCGTGTCCGCCAGCGGCTGCCGTCCGATGACCGCGATGAGCCCGATGGGTTTTCCCTGCGCGCTCCAGAGCGTGGTGCCGAGGTAACTTTCCGCCTGCAAATCCTGGAGCACGGCATCTTTGGCGAAAAGCTTTCGCACGTTTTGTGGGAAACAGCAGATCCGTTTGCCCACGACATCGCCGCAGGGTGTATCCTTCAGGGTGTAGGACACGTTGTCCTCAAACCGGCCGTTATGGAACACGGCCAGTGTCTGAGCCAAGAGCTGTCCTTCCTCCAGCCGGTCGATGCAGACGAAGTCCATGGCGAGCGACTGGGCCAGGTAACGCGCCAGTTCCTGGAAGAAACTCTCGCCCGTGCCGCCGGTGCCGCACTGCACCAGAAACCGCAAGACGTCTTCGATCCGCTTGCGCTCGGTCAAATCCACCCCGACGCCGATGACGGCGGTCAGATTCCCTTGTTCGTCGAAGACCGGCGCGTTGGTGGTCAGCATCGGCAGCGGCGTTCCGTCTCTTCTGTGCAGTTGCAGTTCGTGCGACCCGGTTTCGCCTCGGCCGAAGAGCGTCATGACGTCGACGTCGCCCTCAGGCGGTCGTTCCAGCCCGGTGACCTCGGCCAGATTCCGGCCCAGCACTTCGGCGCTGGTCCAGCCGAACAATGCGGCAGCGGCCTTATTCCAATAGGTGACCCGTTGGTTCAAATCCGTGCTGACGACGGTTTGCCCTACCGAGTCGAGCAGCCGCGATTGAAACCGCGTCTGTGCTTCGGCCTGTTTGCGATCAGTCACGTCCAACACAAGCGACAGGATCGAAAGCAGTTGCCCTTTTTCGTCAAGCATCGAGGAGTTATACCACTCGCAGAAGGCGACCGTGCCGTCCTTGCGGTAGTTGCGGTTGGCGGAGTAGCGGCGCGGGTTCGTCCCGGTCCGCAGCTCGCCGCTGACCTCCACGACGTGCGTCTGGTCCTCTTCGTAAATCCAGCGAAAGTCCTCCATCCTTTTGCCCAGCACCTCTTCGGCCTTCCAGCCGAAGATGCGTTCGGCCTCGCCGGACCAGCGGATGAGACGCATGTCCGGGCCCCACTCGATCACCGCAAGAGGGGAGTTGTCGACGTGGTAGGACAACCGCTTGGTCAGATTGCGCAGCCGATCCTCCGCCCGTTTGCGTGAGGTGATGTCTTCGGTTACGGCAATGCCACCGATGATATGGCCTTGCGCATCGCGTATCGGCGCACCCGAGGCTTCCGCAAACCAGCGCCGTCCGCCGGGCAAAAGGACTTCCAGTTCCATTGGGGGAATGATTCTATTTTCAGCGACAGCGCGCTGAAGCGGCAGTTCGGCATCTGTAATCGGTTGGCCATCGATGAAAAACCGCATGTGTCGCCCCGGTGCCTCTGCAGAGGCGGCAGAAGCGGACAAGTTGTCCTCGGGTTTCACTGCGAACTGCGCGAGCGCGGCCGGATTACCGGTGATGTGCTGACACGAGGTGTCGTCGGAAAAACTGATGCCGACCGGCACTGCTTCCATCAACGCTTGTAACCGCCGGGTAGTCTCAGAGAGTTGTTGCTCGGATTGCTTGCGGTCGGTAATGTCAAACACGATGCCGAGCAGGTGCCGGGGTTGGCCTTGCCCGTCGCACTGGAACACGCCGCGGTCGACAAGCCAATGCACGCTGCCGTCGGGCCAGACTACGCGGTAGTCCGTCTCAAACGGCACGCGCTCCTGCTGGCTGCGGTGAATCTCGGCCTCGACGCGCGGCAGGTCTTCGGGGTGGACACACTCGGCCCACTGGCGGTATGTTAATGATAGGGAGAGCGTTGTCGCCGCCGTCGCCGTCGTCGCCGCCGTCGCCGTGTGGAGTCCGAGCAGTTGGAGGAGTTGTTCCGTGGCGAGGGATTCGCCGGTGGCGATGTCCCAGTCGAACAGGCCGATGCGCGCGCCGCTCGCTGTGAGCGCGAGGCGCTCCTGGCTGGCTCGCAGTGAGGTTGTGCGCTCGACAACGCGTTGCTCCAGCAGGTCATTGGCGTCCCGCAGCGCCGCTTCGGCTTGCTTGAGTTCTTCGATATCGGTACATGTGCCGAACCATTTCAGAATCTCTCCGTTCGCCCCGAGCATCGGCACGCCGCGTATCAGCCACCACCGATAGACGCCATCGGCACGCCGCAGGCGGCATTCCAGCGAGTAGCGTTCATTGTGTTGCGTCGCCCGGTGCCAGGCCTCCATTGCGCGCTGCTTATCATCAGGGTGGAATGGGGTGTTCCAGCCATGGCCGCAGCTTTCCTCCATCGTCAGCCCCGTGTAGTCCACCCAGTACTGGTTGAAATAGATGTTCCAACCGTCGGCCCGGGTGACCCAGACGATCTGCGGCATGGCCTCAGCCAGCGAGCGGAATTCCTGCTCGCTCATGCGTTCATTTGGTCTCATGGGCGGGTTTTCTCAGATCCGCTTCGACATTGATGGTGATCGACACGTCGTTGCCGATGGGGCCTTGGCCGGCTGTAATGCCGTAGTCTCGACGGTCAATCACGGTCGCGAGTTCCCAACCTGAGAGCATCGCGCCCTCCATGCCGGGACCGAACCCGAGGGCTTTGACCTTGAGAACGACCTCTTTGGTCACGTCTCTGATCATGAGGTCGCCGGTGACGGCGAAACTGTCGTCCGTTGTCTTCTTCCAAGTCTTGCTCTTAAAGGTCATGGTCGGGAACTTGGCCGCGTCGAAGTACTTGTCGGAGCGCAAGTGTTCGTCCCTGAGGGCGAAGGAGGTCGTGACGCTGGCAACTTCGATGACGCTCTCTACTGAACTGTTCTCCAGGTTGGCGCGATCAACGGTAAACGAGCCCTTGACCTTGCTGAAGAACCCGGGCACTTGAGTGAAGAAATGCCTGATACTGAACCCCACCCACGAGTGGACCGGGTCAATGTCATAGACTTCGGTGTCGGCGCGAACCGTAAGGGTTGCGCCGAGGGCAAGCGCGAGCAGGGGAAGAAACACACAGGTTTTTTTCATGAGGGCTCCTTGAGGTTAGAGAGCGTTTCCGCGCAACGCTCCCTTGATTCGTGACTACGTCTTCTTTGCTCTTCCTCGAACGAACTGAAGGGTGATTTCGGCAACCCGCTGGCCGTAGGCCTCGGCAGTCTCGAGGTCGCCGGCCCCGGGCGATCCGGGAGGCGCGACCTGGAAGCTCGCGGACATCGGACCGATGAAAGAGCCGACGCGGTTAAGCGCTTCGGGGCCGGGTCCGGTCAGGCTGTTCATCTGTTCGGGGTGGTTGGCGGATGGCATTGTGCCTAAACCGACATAGATCATGCCGTGCTGCATGGCGTTGATTAAAAGGCCGACCAGTGTGTTCAACTTGTCTCCCGAGAACGACATGGAGTTTGTGAACGCGCCGGCGATCTTGTTTTTCCAAGCCGAAGTGAACCACTTCTGCGCGGCCGTCTCTAAAAAGGTCTTCATGCCCGCGGACATGCTGCCCATATATGTCGGGCAGCCGAAGATGATGGCGTCTGCGGCGTCGAGATCAATGAGGCGGCTCGCCGCCTCTTCCACAGTCAACAGATCCGCTTGGACACCCTCGACGCGGCGTGCGCCGCGCAAAACGGCCTCGGCCTGAAGCTTGGTGTGACCGTAGATCGAATGGTAGATGATGGTGACTTTGCTCATGGCCCGCGCCTCCTTTCGCTACAGGTGTTACTCGCCTGCTTGGATGGCCAAGAAGACCTGGATGCCCATCTGTTTGACCTGATCCAGTTTCTCCTCGATCTGGTTCACATGGCCGTCCTCGTCCTTAAGGATCGACTCCAAGATTTCCTTGGTGGCATTGTCGCCCGCTTCCATGGCGACTTTGATCGCCTGGTTGTAATTCTTCACAGCCGTCATTTCCGCATCCAGATCATTGGCGAACTGCTTCGGAATATCGGCACCGATCCGGATTTTGTTCAGCTTGCTGACAACCGGGATTCCCTCTAAAAACAGGATCCGTTCAATCAGCTTTTCGGCATGCTTCATTTCGGTGATCGCGCGGCCGCCCACCAGCTTCTTGAGTTTGCCGTAACCCCAGTTCTCATCCATCTCGGCATGCACGACATACTGGTTGATGGCTGTCAGTTCATCGGCCAGCAAATCGTTTAAAACCTCGAGTACTTTAGCGTTGCCTTTCATTCTGCATCTGCTCCTTTCGTTGAGCGTTGAATTGTTTTGTTGACGCTTAATTTAAGGCTAACCCTGATTATTTGCTATGGGGTAAATTCCCCATTTGGCGACGGCATGCCGAGTCCGCTGGTCCTGGGGTGGGAATACTCCCCATAGCGCGGGGCAGGGCTGACCCGATATCATCACCACCATACGAACAGAGACAGGTGTTTCAGACGCCGTGAATTGGGCAGGAAAGTCAAGGGTTGAACTGTTTTCTGTTCAGCCACAAACAAGGAGACTGAGCCATGAAAAGCGCAAAGGGACAGATGCATGAGAAGAAGGCGGCCAACGGTGGCAAGAAAAAAGTCCGTTTCGAGTTGGCTGCGGAGCCGGGCAGTCAGGTGTATGTTGCCGGCACGTTCAACAACTGGGATGCTGCAAAGAATCCGCTGAAAGACAACCCGGACAGCGGACACTTCAAAGCGATTCTCAGCCTCCCCGAGGGAACGCACGAGTACAAGTTCATCGTCAACGGCGTGTGGTTCTCAGACCCGAAGTGTCAGGATTGGGTTCCGGACGGCTGCGGCGCCATGAACAGCGTGCTGAAAGTTTAAGCGGTCGGCCATTCAGGAGGGAAACACGATGAGCGAGGATGTGACTCAAGTTGGTTTTGCGCACGTGCTGCCGTCTCTGCCTTATGCGGAGAACGCGCTGGCCCCTGTGATCTCAGCAGGTACGATGGGGTTTCATTACGGCAAGCATCACAAGGGCTATGTCGATAACCTGAACAAAATGATCGCCGGGACGGAGTATGCGGACTGGACGCTGGCGCGGCTGGTCTGCGGGACGGTCGGTAAAATCGAGAAGTCCGCGTTCTTCAACAATGCGGCGCAGGCCTGGAACCATGCGTTCTTTTGGCGGAGCATGAAGCCGGAGGGTGGCGGCCTGCCTTCCGGGCGGCTGATGGTGTTGATCGGGAAGTCCTTCGGAACTTTCGATAAGTTCAAGGAGGCTTTTCTCGCCGCGGCGGTCGCGCAGTTCGGCAGCGGGTGGGTTTGGCTTGTGCAGGAGGGCGACGGTTTGAAAATCGTCAAGACCTCCAACGCGGACACGCCGGTCGCGCACGGGCAGACCGCGCTCCTGACGTGCGACGTCTGGGAGCACGCCTACTATCTCGACTACCAGAACCGCCGCAAAGACTTCGTCCAGGCGTTCCTTGACCATCTGGCAAACTGGGAGTTCGCGGCGTCGCAGCTGAAGTGATTCGGGTCAGGCAGGTTTATCAGAAGCAGAGACGGGAGGGGATAATGAATACAAATATGTTCTTGTTCCGGAGGGCCACGCTCGCGGTCGCGCTGGTCCTGCTTTCAGACCCTGTGCGGATTTCGGCCCAGCAAGCGGTCCAGCCCGAAACGAATCCTCCGCCCATGCCGTCGGAAGAGTTGCCGGCCGGCAGCCAGATTTTGGCCAGCGGCCCGGTCCATGAGGCGTTCGCCAAGCCCGTCTCGCTTGAGCCGCAGGACCCGATCGTGGTTCCGAAACAGCCGCCCGCGAACCTTTCGGAAATGCCGCCGTCCGAGAAACCGGACGGCGACGGCATTGTCTGGGTTCCGGGATATTGGGCGTGGGATGCGGACCGCAACGATTTCATTTGGGTCAGCGGCTGTTGGCGGAACACGCCTCCCCAAACCTACTGGGTTCCCGGCCATTGGCTCCAGATAGGCAACGGGTGGGAGTGGCTGAGCGGTTTTTGGAAGCCCATCGCCGCGCAGCCTCAACAGGAGATCGAGTACCTGCCCGCGCCGCCTGAAACGGTCGAGAGCCAGCCGTCGGAACAACCTCCGCAGCCGGATCAGATCTGGGTGCCCGACTGCTGGTATTGGATCCAGGACCAGTATGTCCGGCGGCATGGTTACTGGATCACGCAGCACGTCGGCTGGACCTGGGTGCCGGCGCATTATGTTTGGACGCCGCGCGGTTACCTCTTTTGCCCGGGGCTCTGGGACCATGATCTGGATAATCGCGGCGTTCTTTTCACCCCCGCGTATTTCCCGCCGGAGGCGCGTGTGCTGGCCGGGTTCGTTTTCTGCCCGAGCATCTGCGTGGATTTGGATATGCTGAGGCAGAACCTGTTCTGCTATCCTCGGTACCGACACTATTTCTTTGGCGATTATTACGATGACAGCTACCGCAGTTTCGGTATCTATCCGTGGTTCCAATGCCAAACGTCCCATACCTGGTATGATCCGCTCTTCGTTTACGACCGCTGGCACTGCCAGAGGACGGAACCGCATTGGGCAGAGAATCAGTCGCGCGAGTTCGAGGAGCGCCGGTCCAACCGCGACCTGCGGCCTGGCCGGACCTACACTGAATTACAGGCGCAAACGGCCCGGTTGCCGCTGAATCGCAGGTCCGAGCGGCCCTTGGTTCAGTCGGTGAAGTCGTACGCCTCCTCCCAGTCCACGCCGATCAAATTCGAGAGGATCAGCACGGTCGAGCGCCAACAGCTCGCGGTGAAAGCGACGGACGTCCGAACGTTACGCGACCAACGCAATCGCTGGGAAGCGCCGACTGTTCAGTCCGCCGCCGGCACCGCCGCGATCACCCGGCACCCGGTGGTGGCTACGGAAACGCGGCAGGTATCCGAGCACGCCGCAACCGCGCCGGACGTGCGTTCAACGCCGAGACCGGTTCTTGAGGCCCGACAGCCGGAAGTTGTGCGGCCTCAGTCGATCCGCGTCACCCGGCCGGAGCGGGAATATATACCGAACCCGCCGAGGGCGGTGGGCCCGGCAGAATCGCGCTACATCGCGAAAGAGCCGCCAAACCACCCCGCAGAGGAACGCTCGCGCATAGAGTCAAATCCGGGCCGCGGATCGTCAGGTGCGGATTCGCAACGCAATTCCCGTCGGTAGAAAGGATCATCTTAACCGGAACAGGCGAACGAAGCGCCGCTGTATTCAGAGGCGTCCTCTTTCAGCTCGCCAGAGCATCCGATATGCGATTGTCGCGCCGGACGGATTGTGCAAAAATAGGAAGAACTTGATAGGGAGAGAAGATGAAGAAGATCACCGTCTTGTTAGCCGATGACCACAGTGTGGTGTGCGAAGGGCTTGTGGCGCTCTTGCAGTCCGAAAGCGACATTCAGGTGGTCGGTCAGGCCGCGACCGGCCTCCAGGCCGTGGAGCTGACGCAGAGGTTGCACCCTGACGTGGTCGTCATGGATATCGCGATGCCGCTCATGAACGGACTCGAAGCCACCCGGAAGATCCGTCAGGAATACCCCGAAACGCAGGTGCTCATCCTCTCCGCCTACAGCAACCCGCTGTGTGTGGAACAGGTGATCGCGCTCGGTGCTGCCGGCTATCTGATCAAGAGCGCCTCGGTCCGCATCCTGGCCGAAGCGATCCGGCAGGTTGTCAAGGGCGGCCGCTATTTCGATCCGTCCATCACGCCGCCGGTGACACGCGCAAAGAGCGCGTCTGCCGGGAACGCGTACCCGCAGGGTGAGTCGGGTGTTGGGCTGACACTGCGCGAGACCGAGGTCCTGCAACTGATCGTTGAGGGTCTTCTCAATAAACAGATCGCCGACCGGCTGGGCATCAGCGCCAAGACCTCCGAAAAGCACCGCTACAGCCTCATGGAGAAACTCGGCATCCACGACACGGCCGGCCTCACCCGCTATGCCATCGCCTCCGGCATAAGCGAGCGACGCCCTTCCGCCGGAAGCGACTGAAAAAGGGCCGGTGTTGGTGTCAGCAACCGGCGGCGCCTTTAACGGAGCTTCATCAGGGTGCCGCGCGCGACCACGCGGAGGAGGGCGGCCCGGCTGGTTGTGCTGGCGGTGCCGGAGCCGTAAACCAGCGCGTCGCAGGTGCCGGAATCCGTCAGGGCCGCGGGAGCGATCTCCAGCCACGCCAGGTTCGCCCCGCCGATGGCCACGCCGTTGCGCCGCCACTGGTAGGCGGTTGCGCCGCGGGCCTCGACGTATAGCCGACGGCCTCTCCGACCTTGACCGTGCGGTCGGCGGGCTGTCCAAGCAGGGTCGGTATCGTCCCTTGCGGCGTGCCGCCCCAGCGCGGCTTGCGCGGCGACGATATCCGGTACGGAGGGATTGAATTGGGTCGTGATCGCCGCGTCGATGGCCGTTTCCGTACGCGGCAGGAGCGAGGTGACGATGACGTGCGCGTAGGGCCGCTTGGCCGCGATCTTGGAGATGAGCGCATCCAGCCGGCCGATGGCACCGGATAAGTGGCCCAGATCGTTGGCGTCATTGGTGCCCAGGTGCAGCAGGATCACGTCGGGGTCGGCAACGGAGTCCAAGAAGCCGTTGATGCTGGCGTCAATGCCGCCGATCGTCCAGCCCAGGGCCGACGCATCTAAAATTTAACTCATTAAGTCGGAACAGGGACTGGCGGAATGGATTACGATTATGATTACGATTACGCGCTTTCGTAATCTTAATCCTACTCGTAATCGTAATCAGACAAGTCAACTTCGCGCGGTCCTTGCCTTCTCGGGCCCCTGAAACATGCTTTCTGGGAGAGCCGGCGTTATTGCGGGCAAGATAGTCGTGCAGACAAAAATGTTGATGCGTCGGCCCTGGTGAGTTGGGAGGACTCGAAAAGGGTCAGTGTGTGTGATACGTTCAAAACGTGGTCGAGCATGGCACAACGATTATTACGCCAACCAGACCATTGAAGGTGCGGCGTACCCGACAAACCGCCCAGCCGGTCCATGCCGATTCCGCTGAAAGAATGCCCTTACGGGCACACAACAAACTGATTTCCCTAAGTTTTCTTGCGTTCGTAGTGGCGCCGTGAGGCGCTTCCTTGCCAAATTTAGAAATGCTGACCGTTAAGCGATGCGGCTGACGCGTGGGTCGGGGGGCAGAGCACTCAGCAGATCCGAAACCGTTTTTGTATCGCCGGGGAAGACGAAATCGGGACGCAGGTCGGCCAACGGCTGAAGCACGAAGCGGCGCGCACGGGCACGGGGGTGCGGCAACGTGAGCGACGGGGTGGCGGAACACAGGTCGTCGAACGCGACGATATCGATGTCGATGGCGCGCGGCAGGTTGGGGGTGTCGCCGCGCGTGCGGCCGAACCGGTCCTCGATGGCATGGATTGCCGTGGAGAACGACTCGGGCGTCAGGCGGGTCGAGACGATGACCACGCAGTTGAGGAAGAGCTGCCCCGCGAACTCCGGGGGCACGCCGACAGGTTCGGTTTCGTAAACCGAAGAGACCGCGACGCAGCGCGTGTCGGGCAGGGCGAGGAGTTCAAGGCCCGCCTGCTTGAGCCAAGCGAGCCGGTCGCCCTGGTTGCTGCCGAGCGAGAGAATGGCTTCGTGAGTTCTCACACGGTTTCGAAGCCGAGCACGTGACGCATGGTGTAGAGGCCGGGCTTGCGGCCATCGAGCCAGAGCGCGGCACGCAGCGCGCCGGTGGCGAAGGCGTCGCGGCTGTTGGCCTTGTGCGTGATCTCGATGCGCTCTTCGTCCGCCACGAACATGACGGTGTGGTCGCCGACCACCGAGCCGCCGCGCAGGGCATGGATGCCGATCTCGCCGCGCGGGCGCTCTCCGGTGATGCCTTCGCGGCCGTAACACGCAACCTCTTGAAGCTTCACGCCGCGGCCTTCGGCCAGCGCTTCGGCGAGGCCGAGCGCGGTGCCGCTGGGGGCGTCTTTCTTGAGGCGGTGGTGCATCTCGACGATCTCGGCGTCATAGTCCGGACCGAGGATGGCGGCGGAGCGGCGCACGAGTTCAAGCAGCAGGTTGACGCCCAGGCTCATGTTGGGCGCCCAGACGATGGGGAGCTCTGCCGCTGCGGCGTGGACGGCCGATTTTTCGTCGTCGGTGAGCCCGGTGGTGCCGAGCACGTAGGCCTGTCCGTTGGCCATGGCGTTTTCAAGGTTTTCGACGACAGAGGTGTGGAAAGTGAAATCGATGACCGCCTCAGCCTCCTCTGGCCAATAGTCGGTAAAGCAAAGCTTTTCGGGTACGGCTTCCGAATGGATGCCGGTGATCTCTTTCACGCGGGCGCCGATGGCGGAGTGGTCGGGCCGCTCGACGGCTGCTACAATGCTGCAACCGTTCAGTTTGCCGGCGCACCGCAACAGGTTTTGGCCCATGCGGCCGGCGGCTCCTAGAATGGCGATATTCATAAGGGGATGAGAGGGTTCGGAGTTTAAGGAGAAGGGCACCCGTGAAAGGTGCCCGTATGGGGAGGTCAGAGGAGATTGAGGCTTTGGAGGGTGTGGGAGAGCTGCTCGCGGATCTTCTCCGATGGTTCGCACAGCGGAAGGCGGAACACGGGCGCGATGCGGCCCATGAGCGCCAGCGCGGTCTTGACCGGAATCGGGTTCGTGTCGATGAACAGGTCGCGGAAAAGCGGATAAAAAGCACGGTGCAGCTCGCGCGCGCCGGACAGGTCGTTCGCGAGAGCCAGGCGCACCAGCGCGGACATCTCTTTCGGGATCACATTGGAGGTCACGCTGATGACGCCCGACGCGCCGACGCTGATCATGGGGAGCGCGAGGCTGTCGTCGCCCGAGAGCACCGTCAATTCGCAGGCGTTCTTGATGGCGCTGACGCGGTCCACGCTGCCGCCGGCCTCTTTGATGGCCGCGATTTTAGGATGCGCGGCGAGCCGCACGACGACGTCCAGCGGGATCTCTTTGCCCGCGCGGCCGGGCACATTGTAGAGCACGACCGGAAGGCCGAGATCGGCCACGGCCGCGAAATGGCGGTAGAGCCCTTCCGAGTTGGGCTTGTTGTAATACGGGGTCACTTGCAGGGTGGCGTCCACGCCGGCGTTGAGCACGGCGGCGGTCAGCTCGATCGCTTCTGCGGTCGAGTTGGCGCCGGTGCCGGCGATGATGGTGACCCGGCCTGCGGCGGCCTCGACGGTGGTGTTGATGACCTTGATGTGCTCGTGTACCTCGAGGGTGGGTGATTCGCCGGTGGTTCCGACAGGGACGAGCCCTTCCACGCCGTTTTCGATTTGCCACTGAACGAGGTCGCGCAGCGCGGTATAATCCACGCTGCCGTCGGTATTGAACGGTGTGACTAATGCGGTGAATGTGCCTGTAAGCGTCATAAGTTCCTTGTAAGTCGGTTGAGTTTCAAATTATGAAGCATGAACGGCGTTTTGGTCAACCGTGTTTATTGTCGGACTCAGGGCCGACGCATCTAAAATTTAACTCATTAAGTCGGAACAGGGACTGGTGGAATGGATTACGATTACGATTATGATTATGATTGCGATTACGATTACGCGCTTTCGTAATCTTAATCCTACTCGTAATCGTAATCAGACAAGTCAACTTCGCGCGGTCC
>JANYBJ010000044.1 GCA_025360845.1 bacterium | reverse complement strand
GTTTCCGGACAGTCCGCGAAGTAGATCCTGAAACGGTAATCGGTGCCCTCATGGGTCACATGGAAGCTGTCGCCGTCATGGTCTTTTTGTTGAATCCTTTCTGTCTCCTTCTTGTGTCACAGGGCACCTCTGTTCACAACTTTTTCAACCCCATTTACCCCATGTCCTGATCCGGCACTTCATTGCTCATTTGTCTTGATGTCCTGATACGTCCCCTGTCCTGCGTTCGGGGACGGGGAGGCGGGGGTGGGAACGGGCACCCACGCAGACCTTCACCAGCCGAAACGTACGGCCTGTCCACTTATGCCCGCCACGCACCATCCACTCTTGCTCGCGCCAACCGTCCTACAAAGGGTCTGCTTTTGATTTCTTTTGATTTCATCCCGACATTTTTTATATCGGTGTTTGACTCTGAGAGGGGTGATGGATACACTATTAAACCCGTACGTGATCTTTATCAGTTGTATCCGGAAGGAAGTGACGTAGTGAGTGTCGTTCAACCGTTGCTGGACTTGCAGGAAATCGATGGCCGCATTCGAGACCTGCAGAAGGAAATACGTGACATTCCGCAACGCAAGGTCCAAGAGCTGGAGCGCCTCAACGGCGCCCGCGAGGCCTTGGTCCGTGCGCAGGCGGAACACAAGCACGCCCAGTTGAGGGTCAATGAGGCGGACCTGGAAGTGAAAGCCCGGCGCGACAAGATTCAGTCGCTCAAGCAGAACCAGGCTACGTTGAAAACGAACAAAGAGTTTTCGATGTTCAATCTCGAGATCGCAAAGATCGAGGGCGAAATTGACAGCTACGAGGCCCGTCAGATGGCCGCGATGGACGATGTGATCCCGATCAAGCGCAAGGTCGCCGAGGCGGATGCGAAGCTCAAGGAAGAGCAAGCCGTCGTGGACGGATACACCGCCGAGCTGGATGCGCGGTTGACCGCCGTGCGGGAGGCGCTAGCCGCAGCAGAGACTGAGCGTGCCGAGTCCGCCAAAAAGGTGACGCCGCAGTTCATGCTCTATTACGAGCGGCTGCGCACCAAGCGCTGGCCCGTGGTGGTGAGCCTGCAGCCCGACTGCGTGTGCAACGGCTGCCACCTGGTTCAGCCGCCCTCTGTAGGACAGATGGTGCGCCGCAACCAAGGCATTGTGCCTTGCCAGATGTGCGGGCGCATCCTGTACAAGATTTGAACAGAAGGCATTCTCTTTTCGGGATGCCTTTTTTCGTGGATGGCGATGGCCACGTGAGATTTCACTTTGCGGTGGCTGCAAGGGAGACGACCGGTCGCTCCTGCACGTGTGCAGGGGAGGAAAGTCCGGACTCCGCAGGGCGAGAGGTCCGGCTGTTAAGGCCGGAGAGGCGCTGCCAGACCGGCGCCGATGGAAAGTGCCGCAGAAAACAAACCGCCCGGCGTTCGCGCCGGGTAAGGGTGAAAAGGTGGTGTAAGAGACCACCGGGCAGGCGCGAGAGCGCGGCCGCACGGCAAACCCCCTCTGGAGCAAGATCAAATAGGGGACTCGAGACGCGGCCCGTGTCGCTCCGGTTCGCCGGATAGGGTCCCGGGTAGATTGCTTAGATGAATGATCGGAGCCGCTCTTCGGGGCGGTGAACAGAATCCGGCTTATTCGTCCCCTTGCAGTTGCCGCATTTTTTTGGAAACGCCTGTGGCCGGCGTGACCGCATGAGGATTGGGGTGACACGCCCTGCATGCGGTGGACACAGCGCGAGAAGTGGAAGGGGGGGGTGAAACCGCACCGGTCGGCGATCTCAGCGATCGGCAGCCCCGTGTCCGCCAGCCTTGCGTGCGCACATGTCGTCTCGGGCCTATGTGCTGGAACGATTGCACATGTTATTTCGCAGGATGGCGTTATTCCACCCATTGGAATCACTTTTCCGAGCCAGTAAAGATCGCGTCGAGCAGGGCTGACGCGTCGGCTGCGGTGACGGGGCGCGGGTTGGCGGCGGTCGAGCCCGAGGCCAAGGTTTCGCGGATGAACGCTTCGCGGTCCGCCACGGCTTGGCCGGCAAAGGGGTTCTCCAATTTCATCGCGCCCAGCCACGTTTCGACCTGGGCTTCGACATCCAGACCGTGGCGTGCGTTAAGGTCCTTCAAATCCTGTTGGACCGTCGCCCGGTTGAACGCGAGGCAGGCGGGAAGGCAGCAGGCGCAGACGAGTCCGTGTGCCGCGTGGAAGCGCGCCCCGAGCGGGTGGGCGAGCCCGTGGATCACTCCGAGGCGCGCGTGCGAGAGGGCGAGTCCGGCCAGATAGCTGGCCTCCAGCATGTCTGACGCCGCGTCGCTGTTGCCTTGATAGAGCGGCAGCAGTGCGTGGGCGATACGCACCAACGCCAGCTCCGAGAGCGCCCGCGTGAAGGCGGTCGCGTGGCGGCTGGTGTAGGACTCGTATGCCTGGATGAACGCATCCAGTCCGGCGGCGGCGATCGTGGCGGGCGGGCAACCTTTGAGCAACGTGGGGTCGAGAAGCACCAGCTTGGGCATGTACGAGGGATGCCGGATCGATTGCTTGAAGGTTCGCTCCGGGTCGGTCAGCACCGCGACGACTGTGGCCTCGGAGCCTGTGCCTGCGGTGCTTGGGGCGACGATCAGCGGCAGGGCGGCGGGAGGGATCGCCGCGTTGTTCGTCTGATAGAACCGCGTGCTCTCGGGCGCGTCAACCAAGCCTGCGGCGGCCTTCGCGAGATCGATCACGCTGCCGCCGCCGACGGCCGCCACCCAGTCCGGACGATCCGCACGCAGCTCCGCGCGCAAGGCGTCCACCGCGTCGACGGTGGGTTCGTCGCCCCCGTGGCACCAGGTACGGACCGACATGCCGAAGGGCGGCTCCTCCAGAATCGCAGCGAGCATTCCGGAGCGCCGCAGGGAGCGTCCGTGAACCAACAGGCCTTTCATGCCAAAGGCTGCCGCGGCTTGCGTAAGGCCCAGCACGGCGCCGGCTTTTGAGACAGTCTGCTGAGGGAGGAGGAGGGTGGGGGGAAGAAGGCTCATAGACACTCCGAAAAGCTGCTTCAGGTAGGGCTCGACCGCAGGGCGAGCCTCTTGGGCGTTGAACGGACGGCCCAGCGGTCCGTCCCTAAAAAATGTCGGCTTCGGGGCCGTTCGCCTGTAGCCTACAGGCGCATGAATAAGTTGATACCCCAATTGCTCGGGGCCACGCCCCCGAAGCCGACGAAGACAGAATACACCGTGCTGCGGCAGCTCGTCCAATGGATTCCCCCCGGGATGATCCAACGGCTGGCGGACGGGCACAAGCTCGACATCCGCAAGTGGTCTGCGGTGAGCCACGTGGTCGCGCTGATGTACGGGCAGCTCGCGGGCTGCGACAGCCTCAACGGGGGCGAGTGGCGCAACATCCGGGGCGCGGAGCCGCCGAAGCGCAACACGTTCCCCAACGCGAACCGGCGCAGGGACGCGGGCATGGCCGAGCGGCTCTATTGGGAGGTCTTCGACCACCTGGCCGGCGTCTGCCCCGGCTTCGGGGAGTACCGGAAGAGCGTGAAGCCGCTTCCAAAAGACGATGGAGAGGGTCTTTCTGACGGACAATTTCGACTGGAGCGCGCGGACCGTCGCGGAACTCTACAAGGCCCGGTGGCCCATCGAGCTGTTCTTCAAGGAACTCAAGCAGACCTGCCTGAGCCACGACTTCGTGGGGTACAACGAGA
The DNA here is from genome assembly GCA_025360845.1 of bacterium. Taxonomy (GTDB): domain Bacteria; phylum Verrucomicrobiota; class Kiritimatiellia; order RFP12; family UBA1067; genus JAHFSX01. The sequence continues at coordinate 26,765 of JANYBJ010000044.1, read as the reverse complement.
GCGCGGTCCGGTGGCAGGTCTGGACGGGGCTGCTCGTCCACCTGCTGCTGCGCTTCATGCGCCACGTCGCGGGCCGGGAACTGAGCTTCTCGCGGCTCGCGGGCGTCGTGCGCGCGGCGGTGTGGGTCAAGCGCGGCTTGGTCGCGATCCTCAAAAACCCAAGCAATCCCGCATGGGTAAGGGTAAACAGTGTCGCCTATGGGATGCTAGTGAATAAATTCCATTGTTCAATGTTCACATGACCCCATCCGGTTCAATGTTCAGTGTTGGATGTTGGATGTTCGATGTTCGCATTTTCTCCCCACTGCCGATTGCCGATTGCAACTGTCTACTTAATGCCAAAACTCTCCAAAGTCTTTGTCAGCCCCGCCCTCGCGGTCACCGGCATCTTCTCCCACCCCAGCGCCCGTTTGAGCTTCACATTCGGGCGATGTACCAGCAGGGCACCGATTGCTACAAAGACCATGTGGAGCATTTCGGTCATCCCTCCTAGTTCGGCTACTGCCTGGCACCATGGACGACGCGGGGCTCGGCCCGAAAAACACCAAGCCGCCGACGCTCGAAGGACCGTACCGGCTTTACGGCTACGCCGGCCCGGCGTGGTACCAGCGTGACATCGAGATTCCCGCAAGCTGGCAGGGAAAGGAGTACCGTTGACCCAATGGGCGATTTTTGTGCGCATCGCTTTGGAAGCTCGACAATTGTGCCAAAGTTTGGTCAATTAATAGGCACGTAACATGCCGTAAAGAAAGACTCCCTAAGTATGCCTACACCAAACATCATTGCGCGGGAAGCGTTTCAGCCCGATTGGGACCATGTGTTGGCCGTTGTCGAAAACCGGCGTCCGGCGAGGCTGCCTCTGTATGAGCACCACATCGACCTGCCGTTCATTTCGAAGGCGGCGGGACGCGAGATTGCCCTGCAGGGGCAGCGCAAGGAGGACTATGTGGCCCACTACCGGGACGTCGTCGGATTCTGGAGGGAGATGACGTATGACGCTTTCGATTACGAAGCGGCCATCTGCGATATCTTCCCCGGCCATGGAGCCATACTGGGTGGCGAGGGGCCGATTCAGACCCGGGCGGATTTCGAGAAGTATCCGTTTGACGACTTGCCGCGGATTTTCTGGGAGACCTACCGTCCGCGCCTGGAAGCGATCCGCGAGGCGCTGCCGCCGGGGATGAAAGCGTACGGCGGCTGCGGCTACGGCATTTTCGAGTCCAGTCAGGACTTGGTGGGGTTCGAGCCGCTGTGCATCATGCAGTTCGAAGACCCGGAGCTGTTTGGCGAGCTGTTCCGCAAGATCGGCGACCTCTATGTGACGCTCTGGTCCCGCATGGTCCGGGAATACGGCGACATCTTTGTATTCTTTCGCATGGGCGATGACCTCGGCTACAAGAGTTCGACGATGCTGTCCCCGGACATCATCCGACAGCACATCCTGCCGCAATACCGCAGGGTCATTGACCTGGTACACCAGTCGGGCAAAAAATTCCTGCTGCACAGTTGCGGCTGCATCTTCAGTGTGATGGAGGACCTGATCGGCCTTGGCATCGACGCCAAGCATTCGAATGAGGACCAGATCGCGCCCTTCGAGAAATGGATAGAACTCTACGGCAGACGCATCGGGCTGTTCGGCGGCATTGATGTCAACACCGTCTGTTCCAACTCGCCGGACGACATCTACCGGGAGGTTTTGGAGAAGGGCGCACGGTTCCGGAGACTCAGCAAGGGCTTCGGGCTTGGGACGGGCAACTCGATCCCAGGATACGTGCCGGTTGAGGGCTTTATGGCCCTGGTGGAGGCGGCCAAGAAAATCCGTCATGATGAAGTGACCGGTGTATGCCGCAGTTGACCGGCGGGCGTGGGCAGTCCGGAAGAGATCAACGCAGCTCAAGGTAAATCCTTCGCGAGGTAGGCGATGTGGCAGCGCGAAACCAGAAGCGACACGGTTGACTCGTGGCAGGAGTTTGTTGGCGATGACCTGTTCGCGATGCTGCAGGTCCATGTCTATTGCGCCTATCGGTCGCGGCTGGGGCCTGCCTGGAAGTGCGAGAACGCCAGCGATTTGCGGGGGCGGCTGTATTTCGTGACCGCCGGCACGGGGATGCTGCGGCATCATGACCAGGAGTTCCCGCTCCGTCCGGGCGGGCTGTATTTGATCCCCGCGGGAGTGCCGCACAGCCACAGCTGTTCGCGGCAGCTCGAACTCTACTGGTGCCACTTCGCCGTCTTGCTGCGTTCAGGTGTAGACCTGTTCACCCGGATGAGCCTGCCTTACGAGCTTCGCCCGCCGAAGGCGAACCGGATGCCTGAGCGCTTTGCGGAATTGGTGCGCTGTTGCAAAGACGATTCGCTGGGATCTGTCCTGCGACGCTCGGGCATGCTGATGCAGTTGCTCGCGCCGTTTCTGGACAGAGCCGACTTGTCCGGGTGGAACCGTTGGCACTCGAGCGTCGCGGTTTTTGTGCCGGCTCTGCTGGCGATGGAGCAACGCGTCTCAGAGCGCGTTCTAATCCCTGAGCTGGCCGCACTCGTCAGGCTGAGCCCTGCGAGCTTCGCCAAGAAATTCAAGCAGGTCTTCGGCCTCGCGCCGCATCACTACCAGCTTGAAAAACGTATCGGCGCCGCCCAGTTGATGCTGGCTCAGTCGGATGAGAAGCTGATGACCATCGGCACGCATCTGGGCTTCACGGATGCCTTCCACTTCTCCCGTGCCTTCAAAAAAATAACCGGCACGCCCCCCAGCCGCTACCGCGAGCTGATCCGCGGTCCCTGATCTTTGCGGAGCCGTCAGATTTGTACATGCGGAATATCGTTCCGTGCATGGACCTTGCAATCGTTCCCTGTTATCTTGATTTCCATCATAACGGTGGACTGTCTTGCGACTCTTGCACCGTACACTGTGTCAGCAAAAAGGACGCACGCATGTTACACGACCCGAGCCATCACACGCCTCCCCCGCAGGCCGTCGAAGTCATTCTCAAGCAGCAGGACAAGGACATCTTGCGACGCCTGGCCTCCGAGCTTGCCGAGATCGCCGCGCTGCCGATCCACAGAGAGAAGGCGCGTTTCTGGCAGCGGCTCAACGACCTTAAGTCCGAGCGCCCGATGGTTTGGATCAACGAGATCTGCTGGAACGAAATGAACGTCAACGGGGAGTTGACGCTGACGTGCGAACACCCGTGGGCAAGGGATCAGGAGCGCGACCTCCGGCGGACGCTCTACCAGTGGCGGCACCTGCCGGGAGACATGGTGGTCCGCGACTACCTGACCTGTCCGCTGCTGTTTCACAGCACCGACTTCGGGATTGTGGAAGATGTCGATATCGTCAAGACGTCCGAGGACGGCGACGTGGTCTCGCGCCACTTCAACGTGCAGATCCGGGACTTCGACGACCTCGAGAAGATCCGGATGCCGCAGGTCAGCCATGACCCGCAGGCGACCGGGCTGCACTACATGGCGATGTGCGACGTCTACAACGGGATCATGCCGGTCAGGAAGGTCGGGCAGACTCACATCTGGTTTACGCCGTGGGATTATCTGATCCGCTGGTGGGGTATCGAACAGGCGATGATGGATATGATCGACCGTCCGGAACTCGTGCATGCGGGCGTGGAGCGGATGGTGGACGCGTGGACCGCGGAACTGGACCAGTTGGAGAAGATGAACCTCCTCGCGCTGGACTGCGACAACACCCGCGTCGGTTCCGGAGGCTACGGGTACACCCGCCAACTGCCCGGTAAGGAGTATGACCCGGCCTGGGTCAGGCCGCACAACATGTGGGGCTGTTCCAACGCGCAGATCTTTTCCGAGGTGTCGCCGCAGATGCACTGGGAGTTTGCTCTGGAGCACGACCTGCGCTGGCTCAAGCGCTGGGGCATGGTCTACTACGGCTGCTGCGAGCCGCTGGGCAACAAGATCGACCTCCTGCGCCGCATCCCGAACCTGCGCAAGATATCCGCCAGTCCGTGGTGCGACACCCGGCAGATTGTGGAGAAGGTGGGAGGCGATTACGTCCTGAGCCGCAAGCCGAGCCCGGCGATTTTCGCGGAGGACGGCTGGAGCCCGGACCGGGCCCGCGCCGAGCTGACCGGGTTCCTCGAATCGGCCCGCGGCGGCTGCCACGTCGAGCTCATCATGAAGGACATCTCGACCGTGCGCGGCCACCCCGAGCGTCTGTGGGACTGGGCCCGGATCGCCATGGAGGTGGTTGAAGAAGTTCGTTAGGTGCCTTATCGCGTGAGTGAGTCTTGCGAATGTGCGTAACCGGATCCCATCGGTAGGGACGCCTCCCCGAGGCGTCCGCAGGGCCTTGAGAACGGTGACCGGCGGACGGTTCGGGGAACCGCCCCTACCACAACACCGTGTGACTCATTTATGCAATCCTCATGAGTGGAAAACCGAGAGAGACGAGTGAATGAATTCACAAGGAAAGATGTTTAAAACGGCGGACGGAAAGAGCCTGCTGGCGACCTTCCTGTTGGTCTGCTGCCTGTTCTGCCTCTCCGGCCTGTGCAACGGGATGATCGACGTGCTGAACAAGCACTTTCAGAATTCGCTGCACGTGTCCAAGGCGCAGTCCGCCCTCGTGCAGGGGATCTGGTACGGCGGGTACTTCCTGCTCGCGCTTCCCGCCGGCCTGTTCGCCCGCCGCTTCGGCTACCGGGGCGGGATACTCTTCGGACTGACGGTCATCACGGTCGGCTGCCTCTGCTTTGTTCCCGTGACGAAAATCGTCGGTTCGCAGATGGCGGTCTTCAGCGTGTTCCTGCTGGCGCTCGGCCTGGTGGCGAGCGGGTTCACCTTCATCGAGACGATCGCCAACCCCTACGCTACGGTGCTCGGGTCGCCGGACGCCGGCGTGGCCCGCATCAACCTCGCGCAGAGCTGCAACGCGGTCGGTTGGATCTTCGGCCCGCTCCTGGGCGGCTCCTTCATCCTCTCCAAGACGGGCGAGGCCAACACGAGCAACGCCAGCCTCTACATCCCGTACCTGATCGTGGCGGGCATCGTCGCGGCGCTGATCGCGGCCTTCGCGTTCGCCCCGGTGCCCGAACTCCACGCCGAGGCCGAGGCTCAAGCGGGCGCGGACGGACAGGTGCCCGCCCGTCCCCTGTACAAGGAGTGGCACTTCGTGCTGGCCATCGCCTCGCAGTTCCTGTACTGCGCCGCGCAGACGGGGATCTTCAGCTTCTTCATCAACTATGTTAAAGACCCGGGATATATGCCCGCGTTGCCACCAGGGATCGCCGGGCTGCTGCCGGACAACATGAAATACCTCGAGGGCGGCGTGTGGCACATCACGGAGTACTGCGCCAGCGCGATGCTTTCCGTGGCCTTCATCTTCTTCACGGTGGGACGTTTCTCCGGCAGCGCGATCCTGCGGTTCGCGCCCGCGCACCGGGTGCTGGGCATCTACGCCTTGTGCAACGTCGCGCTCATGGCGCTGATCTTCCTCGGCCTGGGCTGGCTCTCGGTTGCCGCGCTGATTCTGAGCTTTTTCTTCATGTCGATCATGTATCCAACGCACTTCGCGCTGGCCATTCACGGGCTGGGCGAGAGGACCAAGCTGGCGTCCTCCTGGATGGTCACGGCCATCGTGGGCGGCTCGCTTATGCCGGTGCTGATGGGCTGGCTGGCGGACCGTTGTTCGATGCGCGTCGGGTTTCTCATGCCGCTGGCTTGCTTTTTCTGCATCATGCTGTACGGCTTCGGCTGGCGGCGGCTGTATCAGGCGGGAAGGGATTAGCCCATGCCGGCGGGTGCCGGCATGCGGGACAAACAGTCAGGCTGAACCGCGGAACTTTCATCGGGATTCAGTAGGGGCGCAGGAACGGCGGCGGGGTCGGGGAACCCGCCCCTACCACAACACCGTGTGACTCAAAGAAGTTCAGAACAAAAAATAGGAAACAAACAGCATGAGTATCAAGAGGCCAAATCTGTTGCAGTCGGCCGGGTGTCTGGCGGTTCTGGGGGGTGCGCTGCTGGCGCGCGGAGCGGAGGCGCCGGCGGGCGACGGGCCTTTTAAGCCCACGGCGGAGTCGCTCAAGCAGTACACGTGTCCGGAGTGGTTCCGCGACGCCAAGTTCGGCATCTGGGCCGTGTGGGGGCCGGAGGCGGTGCCGATGCAGGGCGACTGGTATGCGCGCAACCTGTATTTGCCGGACCACGGGCAGCGCAAGTTTCATGAAGCGAATTACGGCCACCCGTCGAAGTTCGGCTTCAAGGACATCATCCCGCTCTGGAAGGCCGAGAAGTGGGACCCGGACCGGCTCATGGGCCTCTATCAGAAGGCGGGCGCGAAGTATTTCTGCATGATCGCGATGCATCACGACAACTTCGACTGCTGGGACTCGAAGTTCCAGCGCTGGAACTCCGTCAACATGGGGCCCAAGCGCGACATCGCAGGCGAGTGGCAGAAGGCTGCGAAAAAATACGGGCTGCGGTTCGGCATGACCGAGCATCTGGCCGCAAGCTGGTGGTTCTACAGTGCCGCGAAAGGGGCGGACGCCGCAGGCCCGCTGGCCGGGGTTCCCTATGACGGCGCGGATCCAAAATACGCGGCCCTCTACTGGACCGGCAACGAGAAGCCGGACGGGAATTACTATCTTCCGAACGCGCCAACCTTCGTGAAGCAGATTTGGTTCAACCGGATCAAGGACATGGTGGACCGGTATCACCCCGACCTGCTTTATTCCGACAGCCCGCTGCCGTATCCGGACGAGTTCGGGCAGACGTTGCTGGCGCACTACTACAACGACAACATCAAACATAACAACGGCAAGCTCGAAGCCGTTTATAACTGCAAGGAAGATTCCCAAGGCAAATGGGTTCAGGATCTGGAACGCGGCGTCATGCCCGGCATCAACCCCAACCCGTGGCAGACCGATACCTGCGTGGGCGAGTGGTACTACCGGACCGGCTGCGAGTACAAGTCCACCGCGCTGGTGCTCCAGATGCTGGCCGACATCGTCAGCAAGAACGGCAACCTGCTGCTCAATTTCCCGCCGCGCCCGGACGGCACGCTCGACCCGGCGGCGGAAAAAATCCTCGTCGACCTGGCCGCGTGGATGCCGGTCAACGGCGAGGCCATCTTCGGCACCCGGCCTTGGGTTGTCTACGGGGAGGGCTCCAAGGTGAAGGGCGGCATGTTCAACGAAGGCACCCTGCGCTATACTGGAAAAGACTTCCGCTTTACCACGAAAGGCGACACGCTCTACGCGCTGGCGCTGGCCTGGCCCGAGGACGGCAAGCTGCTTGTGAAGTCGCTGGCGACCCCTGCGGGCAAGGTTACCGGCGTCACGCTGCTGGGGCACGCCGGCAAACTCGAGTGGGCGCAGACGGAGGAAGGCCTGGCCGTCACGCTGCCGGCGCAGAAGCCCTGCGCGCATGTCTTCGCGCTCAAGATCGCGGGAGCCGGCCTCAAGCCCGCGCCCTTGCCGCCCGAGGCCGTCATTGCCCCGGATGCCCAAGGCAGTGTTGCATTGAAAGCCGTCGATGCCGAGATCGAGGGCAGCACGCCGCAATACGAGGCCGGGAAAGACCAGATCGGTTTCTGGGGCAATCCTGCGGACTATGTCACTTGGGGTTTCGCGCTTCCGAAGCCAGGAAAATACACGGTTGAGATAACCTATTCCTGCGCGGTTCCCGGCAGCGCCTTCACGGTCGAGGCAGGCGGCGCGAAGCTTGACGGCACCTCCAAATCCACGGGCTCGTGGGAGAAGCACACCACGGAAACCCTGGGTGAAATGACCCTCGCGGCGGGCAAGCAGACGCTGGCCGTCAAGCCCAAGGCCGAGCCGCAGTGGAAAGTCATCGGTCTGCGTTCGGTCGTGCTCAAACCGGCCGAGTGACCATCGGAAACCAAAACGCTGCGCGTTCAGCGCCCAACGTTCAACGTTGAGCGTTTCAGCTACGGATTTCGCGGCTACCAATGGGTCGTGTGGTAGGGACGGCTCCCCGAGCCGTCCGCAGGTCCTGACAACCGGTGTGAAGGCTAGTTGCAGAGGGCGGATATGTTATATTGCAATGGAGGGATACAGATGAGCATCATGAAGTCAAAGCTGTTGCGAATGGGCGGGTATCTGGCGGTTCTGGGGGGCGCGCTGCTGGCGCGCGGTGCGGACGCGCCGGCGAGCCTGATTGTCAAACCTGTTCCGGATCACGCGATGCTGGTCAACCCGGGCAAGGGGTATGTGCAGTATTACGGAACGGACGAAACCTATACAAAGGATTATATCGGGGTTGTCTACACGCGCTGGCCGTGGAGCGCCTTGGAACCCAAGGAGGGCGAGTATCGCTGGGATTTCATTGATCAATTTATTGACCAAGCAGGCAGGTACGGCAAGAAAGCCGCCATTGCCGTCATGAGCGTCAGTACGGGCCTTGGACAGTACGTCACGCCGAAGTGGGTCTTTGATGCCGGGGCGAAAGCGATGGAAGCGCCCGACAGCTCTTCCCCCACGGGCACGCAGCTCATTCCCGAGAGATGGGAAGACCCTGTGTTTCTCGCCAAGATGCATGCGTTCATCGCGGCGTTCGGTAAGCGGTATGACGGGAATCCGCGTCTTGCCTTCGTGGATATCCGCGACTACGGCAACTGGGGGGAAGGCCATATCGGGATGCTGGGCAACAACCCGAAGCTGATTCTCACGCCAGCGGAAAGTTTGCAGAACAACTATCTTCTGCCTTACGTCAATGCCTTTCCGCATACTCAGCTCATCGTGGTGTGGGGGAGCTCCCTGTATGACAAGCCTTATGACTGGGCGGTCTCCAAAGGGGCCGGCATGCGACGCGATGGAATTCTGAGCGAGTACTCCAAGGACGGGAGCGAGTGCCTGCGTGCCTTTGGCCATGCCCCGGCCGTGTTCGAATACTGCTACGGCTATGCCGAGACCCAACAAAAGGGGTATTGGAGCACCAACTCCTTATGGCATTACGTCGATTGCGGAAAGCCGACGTACATGCAGTGGAATCCGCAAATCTACGAGGAAAACAAAGCCTTTTGCCTTAAGTTGGGAAACCGGGTGGGCTATCACTTTGTGCTCCAGGAGGCTGAGATCCCGTTAGAAATCAAGGCGGACGTCCCGTTTCAACTCAAGTTGAAATGGCTCAACGACGGGGTCGCCCCTGTCTATGAGCCGTGTCATGTCGCCGTGGCGCTTCTGGACGCGAAGGACACGGTTATTGTGAGCGAGTGGCTGACGGGAAGCGTGCCGAAAAGCTGGGCGCCTGACCAAAGCAAAACGGAAACGGTAGAGGCGAAGTTTTCCGCTGTGCCGGCCGGCCGTTACACCTTCGCCCTCGGCCTCTTTCTGGACAAGAAGGAAGCCAACCCCGTTTACAAGCTCGGCATCCAGGGCCGCACGGGCAACGGGTGGTATCTGTTGGGGAAGGATGTGCAAGTCAAACCGTAAGCGGACAGAGTGCTTTAGAACAGGTTGAAGCGCCGCCGCAAGAACCATTCGGTCAGCAGCAGCAACACGACGGCGAGGAAGAATATAGGCGTTTCAAAAATCAGGAACTTTTCGCGCTGGACGACATTCTTCCGAACGACTTCGCGCAGCATGTCCTCCAGCCGTCCGGCCTCATCGGGCGTGAAGATGTGCTTCTCGCTGCTGTATTTGCGGAAGGCTTCCGGATCGACCCGGATGCTGGCGCTTTCTTCCAGAACGTCGCCGACCAGCAGAAGTTTATACCGCAAGCGAAGCACCTCGCTGCCGTCTTGCGAAGAGACTCGCAACACATAGCGCCCCGGCTGCAATCCGGACAGTTCGCCCATGAAGCTCCCCGCCTTTTTCTCCAGCGCGAGCGTTTCCACCGGCGTATCGCTATCGACGGGGAACACGTCCGCTTTCACCGAAAGGCTCTCATCGCGGCCTTCCGGGTGCCGCGCCACAGCCGTTAGGGTGACTCGTTCGCCTTTATCCAACTCCGTCTTGGGCAGGGCCACCTTCAGGAGGTCGGAGTCGTCGTCTTGATTCTTGGCGAAGGCCACGAGCTGACGCCAGAACCTGCCGTAATTATCGTCCCGCTTATCAAGAGGCCCCCACAGATGGAACGCGTTGCTTAGCAAGGCGATGACCTTACCGCGGCCGTAGTTCTGCCAGACCAGCAAGGGGAGGTGTGCTGTCCCGTCCGCCCAAAGCAGAACCTTGGCATTCGCTTTGACGTCTTTGACCTGGTTGATGCCTTTAATCACGAGGTCCGCGGATTCGCCATTGTCCGCGATGATCTGCCGGACTTGTGTTGAAAAAGCGTCATCTGCCGAAGGCTCGGTCACAACCCGGAAGGGCAGGTCCTGGAACGATTCTTCGAGCGGCACCACCGGAAGCAGCCGAAGCAGGGGCGATCCGTTCGGGATCTTCCCATACGAGTCGGTGCCGGCCAGACAGATCAGCGTTCCGCCGCGGTCCACGTATTGTTCAAGGACAAGCGATTCGGCAGGGGTGAGCAGTTCGCCGTTATGCGAACCCAGGATCAGGCAGTTCACGTTTTTGAGCTGCTCGGCTTTTTTCGGCAGACCGGCGCTGAAGTTCGCGTTCATCTTTTGTCCGCGCATGCGATAGCTGTCTGCGGATACCCGATAGACCGCTGTGAACACTGCGTCCTCGCCCTTTGAAAACTCCCGCAGGAGCGGTCGGTAACTGTTGTTGAGAACAGGGAAGTAGGCGGCGACCTCGTCTTTCGCCTGGACGACTTCCACGACGAGTTCCCTCTGATTGTTCAACGTGGAAACTTCGTCAGGAAGAGCCGCACATTCGATGCGGATCACATGGATGCCGGTCTTGGCGAGCGTCGTTTTGAAAGTCTCGGTGTGTACCCGTCCGCTGCTGAGCGACAGCGTATTGGTGCGAACCGGGAGATGGTCTACCAGAATGCGGAACGAAACATTCATCTCTTGGGGATAACCCCGCATCAGCAGCGGGATGTCCAGTGTCAACTCTTCTCCATCGCTGACTTTGCCCGGACACTTGAACGGCTCGATCCCAAGGTCTTTTACATTCGCCATGTCCGTTCCCACTTGCACGCTCATGATCGGAACGGCGATCTCGTTGCCCTTAAACCCGGAGTAGTCGATGCCGTCGGTCAGCACAACAACAGCGGCCGTCCGGTTCAGGCCGATATCCTTATCAATGCGGGCGAAAGCCTGTTTGAAGTCTGTACCCCCTTCAGGCTTGACCGCGGCGAACGCGTCAGGACCCGTCTGCCGCAGCGTTTGACTGTTGAAGGTGTAATAGGCGATCGGGTAATCCGCCAGGCGTTTGAAGCGATTGTCCCGCAGAAAAGCCGCGGCCTTTTCCAAGCGCGTCTGTCGGGCGGGGAGATCGGCGGTGGCCATGGAGGCGGAGTTGTCCACGAGAAAAACCAGGTGTGACTTCTGCACGTTGCGGTCTTCGATCATGTGGCCGGGGCAGAGCAGCATCAACGTCACCAGCAAGAGGCTCGCCATGCGAAGGACCAGGAGCAGGGTGTGCTGCCACGGCGCAACCGCCGGGTTGCGGTGCCGACAGGCGTAGACACACGCGCCTGCCGACAGGGCCAGCAGGATCAGGATCAGCCAGGCGGGCAAAAGCGGGTAGAAGGAGAGCGTCATGGGACAACCTCCTTTGTGGCGCGGGCTGTTCCCTTCCTGCCGGAAAACAGGTAGCCGTTACCCAGCAGGATTTCAAACAGAAGCAGAATCATCACGAGAAAGAGAAAGAGTCCCGTCAGGTCGCTGCCTTGGCGGGTGCTGCGAATCTGCGAGTCAATTCCGGCATCGGTTTTGAGCACGTTGACCTTGCCCGCGACGATGTCGGTCATTCTGCCGGCGCTCATGCAGGCGAGAATACTCTCGGCAGGAACCGGGTTGACGGCAACGGAGCGGGGCGCGGCGTGTTCGGCCGTCACGATTCCAGGCTGCCACGTGTCAGCGAACACGGCCTCTCCCTTTTCGACCGGCAACTGGACCTGCCTGCCTTCGCTGGTACACAGGCTGACGCGCCCTTCCCCGGACGAGAACCGCAGGAGCCGTCCGCACTCGACACCCGCGTTCTGCTGCGGGTCATGTGCCGCATAGGTCAGCAGGTGGATCATCGCGATGGGGAACGATTTCAGCTCGGGCCAGTTGCAGTAGTCGCGACGCGAGGAGAAGGCGCAGGCGATCAGGCTGCCGGAACCGATTTTTTCCTCCACCATCGCGGCATGGCCGTGGCTCTCCGCGAGAACGGTGCCTGTTGGCGAGGGCGCAAGTTCTTGTATCCGCTGCCACTTCAGCAGATCCATCTGCAAAACCTCATTCAACGCGCTCAGGGGGCCTTTGAAGGTGATCCCGCTGAAATCGGCTGGCGCCTTTGTCCCGAACAGCTTCTGCAGTTTCTTATCCTCGAATGCCGCAAAGGTTTGGGCATTGATGTTGCCCCCTGCGAAGACCACCACCGTGCCGCCGTTCGCCATGTAGTGAGCGAGTAAAGTCGCCGCTTGGGGTTCAATCGGCTGAGGGTTGGACAAGATGACAACATGTTGCTTTTCAAGCTCTTTCTGCGTGAGTTCTTGAACAAACCCCTGTTCGGTTTGAACGCCATTCAGCGACTCGCCATCGGCAGGGTCAACCGCGAGTTTCAAGAAGTGAAAGGAGCGGATCTTGTTTGAAACATCTGTCTCCAGAAGCAGCGCGCGGATGTTCTCGCAGACATTTACGATGAAAAAGCGGCTGTTATCCAAAGCGAGGTTCCGGTCTGTTATTTTGACTGCGCCGCTTAGAAACCCCGCCCGGTCAGGAACGTACTCGAAACGCCCGCCGACCGATTTGCCTGTGGGGACAGAGACCGTCACAGTGCTGACGGTCTCGGAACCCACCGACAAGCTCGCCTCGGTCTCGCAATCGTTCTCGCCGTGATTCCTGATCGTGTAGGGGACGAGCATGCGCTTGTTGACCATCTGAGGGCGCGTAGAGAGTTTCACGCTCTCGACTGACAGGTTCTCGTTATTGCCGCCCGTGGGCAGAAAATAGATCCGCAGGCCTTTCATGGAGTCGAGCTCCACCGGTTTCGATGGAGCCTGGTTGCTCTGGAAGTCTGAGAGGACGTAGATCTCGCGGTTCGGATTCCCGTCTGAAGCCAGATAGCCTGACGCCTGTTTCAACGCTGCGCTATAAGAACCTGTGCCGCCGGTCACGCGGGCATCCTGAATGATTTGTCTGACCATCTGGCGCTTGCGCGTCATGGCCACCCCTTGGCGACCCGAAAGGAACACGAGTGATGCCGCATCCCCTTCGGAAAGGGTGTCGAGTATCTCATCGGCCTTCTGCTTCGCCAACTCGAAGGCGGTCGAACCTGAACCGATTTTCCGGTCCATCGAAAGCGTGTCGTCCAGAACGATGGCCACATTCGTCTTAGCCGAGAACGCGTAAGGGGTGCTTTGGAAAAGCACACGGGCAAGCGCCATGACCAGACAGAATAGCGCCAGCGTCCGGATCAGCAAGAGCAGAAGCTCCCGCAGGCGGCGCCGGTGGGCCAGGTATTTCTCCCGATGGTGAAAAAACTGCAGAGTGGAGAAGTCCACCTTGGATTTGCGGCGCTTGAAAAACAGATGGAGCAAGACCGGCAGCGGCACGGCCAAGAGACCCCAGAGAAAGATTGAATTGGCGAACTCCATAAGAAGGCTGTTGGGCGTTTAGACTGTTAGGCTGTTAGGTGTTGCGCAGGGAACGGAGAAGAGAACCCAAGACTTTCTCGGTCTCCACAATAAGGCTTTCGCAAGCGGGGATGTCCGCTTCTTTTGGGTAGCCCAATCGTTGAGAGAGACCGAACTGATAATGCAACTCCCGCAATGAACCGAAGGCGACTTCGAGGAAGCGTAGGTACTCGGCCTCGCTCGCCCGCGTGCAACCTTCGACGATATTCGAGGGCACGGATACAGCCGCCCGCCTCATCTGTGAAGTTACGCCATAGATTTCTTCCTTCGGAAAGGAACGGGTTACTTTGTAAATAGCGACCGCCAATTCATCAGCCAGTTCAAATGCTCTAAGTTTCGTATGATCCCTCACAGTCCTCTCCTCTCCCTCTGCCTAACGCGGGCGGAGCCCGCAACCCTCACCCCGGCCCTCTCCCAGAGGGCGAGGGTGCAAACAACTTGTTTTTATTGTGCTTGTTGGTTCGTAAGGCACCTAACAGCCTAACAGTCTAAACACCTAACAGCCTCTCTCTAAAACATCCGCTCCCGTTTATGGAAATAGGCGAGCAGGGCCTTGTCGAACGCCGTTCCCGTGTTCAGCGTCTCGAAGCTCATGTTCATGCGGCCGCAGAGCTGTTTCATGTCTCGGATGTAACGGTTGAGGTCCTCCAGATAGGCGTCCCGGCAGTCTTCACTTTCGACCTCCATGAATTCCCCGGTTTCCATGTCGCGGAATTCGATCAGCCCGCGGAAGGGGAACTCGGTTTCCAAGGGGTCCAGGATTTGGAAAAGGATGACTTCGCAGCTCTTGTGCTGGAAGTGCCGGAGGCTGCTGATGAACTGCTCGTTCATGTCAAAAAAATCAGAGAAGATAATCACCATGGAGCGGCGGTGGACCTCCTCTGCGATCCGATGGAAACAGGGCACGGCGTCCGAGCGGCCTTCCGGGACAAGACGTTCAAGATGCGACAGAAGCGAGAGCATGTGAAGACGGGAGCCCTGAGCCGGATAGTAGCTGCGGATCTTGTCCGCATACGTGAAGAGCCCCACGGCGTCCTTCTGGCGTTGCATCAGATAAATGAAGGCGGCCGCCAAGTAACAGGCGTAGTGGAATTTGTGAGTCTTTGAACTTCCCAGCCCCATCGACTTCGACTGGTCCAGGACGACATAGGTGCGCGTGTTGGTTTCGTCCTCGTATTGCTTGACGTAATAGCGGTCGGTCTTGGCAAACGCGACCCAGTCCACATAGCGCACCGCGTCGCCCGGACAGTACTTGCGATACTCGGAGAACTCCGATGAGAACCCGTGATAGGGCGAGCGATGCAGACCGGTCAGCGTGCCTTCGACCATGGTCCTCGCCACCATCTCGATGTTCTTCAGAGCGTCGAGCGTGCGCGACGTCAGAAACTCGTATTGGGTGTGTTTGTCCATGCGTCCAGTCACAGGCCCGTGCTGTCGGGTTCCGGCACGTGCTTCAGAAGCCGGTCAATGATTTGGGTGGCGTCGATGCCTTCGCCGGCGGCGTGGAAGTTGCAAGCGATCCGGTGGGACAGGACCGAGTGCGCATTGCGGCGGACATCTGCGCAACTGACATTGAGCCGGCCTTCCAGCGCGGCCCACGCTTTGGCCGCCAGCACCAGGTACTGTCCCGCACGCGGCCCCGCACCAAACGTCAGATTCGCCTTCACGAAGTCCGGCGCGCTCGGCTCGCTCGGCCGCGTCATGCGCACGAGATCGATGCAGTAGGACAGGACATGATCGCTCACGGGGATATCGCGCACGCAACGCTGGAGTTCGAGGATGGCGGCGCCGTTGATCAGCCGGTTCAGCTTCACGTCGCGGTTGACCGTCGTCTGGCGCAGAATCTGAATCTCTTCGCTGCGCTTGGGATAGTCCATGCGGACCAAGAACATGAAGCGGTCAAGTTGGGCTTCGGGCAGGGGATAGGTTCCCTCCTGTTCGATGGGGTTCTGGGTGGCCAGAACAAAAAAGGGCTGGGGAATCTCAAAGGTCCTGCCGCCCGTGGTGACGAAATTCTCCTGCATGGCCTCTAACAGCGCGGCTTGGGTTTTTGGGGGCGTGCGGTTAATCTCGTCCGCCAATAAGATGTTCGTGAATACGGGCCCTTTGACGAAACGCAGACTGCGGCGGCTGCTGCCCGCCTCCTCGTCGAGAATTTCAGTTCCGGTGATGTCCGATGGCATCAGGTCGGGAGTGAACTGGACGCGGTTGAACTCCAGGTCCAAGGCATCGCCCAGGCAGCGGACCAGCAGTGTCTTGGCCAAGCCCGGCACCCCGAGCAGCAGGCAGTGGCCGCGGGCAAGAATGGCGATCAACACTTGGTCGACGACCTCTTCCTGTCCGACAATCACTTTTCCGATCTCCTCTTTGATCTTCTTGTGAATATCCGCAATGTTTTTGAGTCTTTCCGGTAAAGAGGCGGTCATGTGCGAGGCTCCTCGGTAGGATTTTAGGTGTTTAGTGCGTGAGACAAAAGGTCAACAGGTTTGCGCCCAATTGCATGGCGTCTCCAGACTCGTACCCGTATGACATCGGGTGATCGTCACCTTGCCAGCCGGCCGCCAGATCGAACGGGCTGTAAAGCACACGGTACTCGTCGGCCACTTTCAAGCCTTCAAGAACCGGCGTCGCGAGGGACGGGTATTTGGCGCGGGCGGCCAGTGTGAAACGGACCTTGTCGATTTTGAAAGGCCCCTGCTGATAAACCGGGTGATCCATCGGAACTTTTGCGAACGTGGCCTCCGGGTAGAGCCGTTTCATTTCGCGGTAGACCGCTTTGCCGAACTCATCGAGGCCTAGCGAATTGTCGATGAGGAGGTACCCTCCGCCCTTCAGATAGCCGCGCAGAGCCGACAGTTCAGCGTCATCAAAACTGAAGTCGCTGATCCCCGAAAGATAGAGGAAGCTGTAGTGGGACAAAGGATCCGTGTCGAGCTTGATCGTCCGAACCAGATAGTTCGCTTTCACGCTCAGGTTCTTCTTCATGAAGCGGAGCAGGTTGTTCGCGCCGCCGGGTTCGGTGTTCCATACGCCACCGGTCTTGATCTGCGCGAAGACGACAGGATCGCTGTTCTCCTGCACATCTTCCTGACCATAGACCTGAGCCCTGGCGTGTGCCTGCCCCACGCGGAAATAGCCCATGGAGTAGGCGACCAGATTCAAGCCGAGCGCGACCGCGGAACGGTGGTCGTAATAGTCCGCCTTCTCGATCAAGGTGGGTGCCGTTTGATCCCAACCCGCCCCCATGCCGTAGGGCGACACGATCGCGGCAACCCGGGAGCCGATGTAGATGCCGTCGAGTACGGGTGTCACGTCGCCCTTCGTCTTCGTGTTGACCTTGACGGTGTCGTCCACCATGTGAAAGATCGGATGGTCTTCAGGAAGGCGGCGGATCTGTGCTTCAGGAAGCACCTTCTTCAGTTCCGTTAAAGCCGATTTGTAGAAATAGGGCGAACCGACAACCGAGTCGAACCAAGCCATGCCGCCGGACAGCAGGTACTTGCGGAGGACCTCCCGGTCCTTGTCCGTGAAGTTGAGCGAACGTCCGCCGGAGAAGTACAACACGGGGATCTCGGCCGGCGTGGCGCTGAACTCGGACAGGCTGGTGGTCTCGACCTTGTAGTCCATGTTCAGGTGCTTGTACGAGGCCCGCAACAAGGCCTGGCAGTCGGCCGGGACCATGTTCCAGTCGTAGACCCGCGTGACCTGACCGTCATCCCAGGTGTAGTCGAGATACGAGCCCCAGATGACCTTGCCGATCAGTGCCGACGGGCTCGGAGGACGCTTCTTTTCCGAGCGCCGCAGGGGCGTGGCGGGAAGAGGCAGCGGCGGTACCGCCTCGCCCCCTTGCCGCATCTGCGGCTTGGCCTTGGGCGGCTGGCCGACCGGCCGCAGGAAATCATCCTCACCCGCCTGCGCGCACATGCCGCACAATGCGAGTGCCGAAACGACGATGATTGGGAATCTCATGTTCATGGTGATGCCTCCTCGTTTTTTTTATCAATCTCGGTCAACAACTTGCGCGCGTCGATCTCTTCCTGTGTCCACGGGCTTTCTTTGCGGATCAGGGCCACCTGATGCTTGGCCTGCACGAACTGGTTCATGCCCGCGTACACTTTCGCCAGTTCCAACCTCAGCCGCGGCTTGTAGGCGTCGTCAACCTCAGCCAAAAGAGCCCGCTGTATACACACAACGGCTTTGCGCGGCTGCTTATTGCCCACCAGCGATTGAACTTTCAGCAGATTCATCCGCGGCGACATCCGCTCTTCAGGAATCTCCCATTCGAGCAGGTCCAATTCGCTGAGGCTCTCGCGGTACAGGCGCTGGATCAGCAGGTTCTGCAACCTGAAGTAGCGGCTGTTGTAGTCGAACACCGCGTTCCGGTCTAACGCGTTGCCTGCGATCAGGGTCGCGGGTTTGGCGATGGACGTGTAGCGCTTCTGGGCGGTGGCGTAATCGTCCAGAACCAGCACGGTGTCAGCGAGATAGATGTCCAGAAGCCGCTGATCCGCGTCGGCCAAGGACTTCCGGTCGACCGCCGACAGGATCGCACGCGCTTCCGAAGGACGGTTGAGGCACAAGTTGAGCATGCCGCCGAAATGGAGCCCGGCGAAGGCCCTCGCCTTTGGATCCTTGACCCTCTCCAAAATGGCGCGGAAGCACTTCTCTGCCAGTTCGTAGTGTTCGTCAATCTGCTGGACGCCCAACGCCAACTGGATCATCAGACCGTTCAGGTCCGCTTCGGGAATTCTGTCGATCGCGGCGAAGACCCGCTCCGCAAAAGCGTCCGCCTTCTCTTCTTGCAGGAAGAAGAAATAGCCGCTGGAAATCAGCGCGTAACCCTGAGGCTGGATGCCGACCGACTTCTCTTGCCGTACCGCCTGTTCCAGCAGGTCGAGCGAGAGAGCATCGTCGTTTTCGCTCTGCCCATACCGCGGGTTAATGCGGACCGTCTGACGGCAGACCTTTTTTTGGCCGCCGCCAAGCGTCACCGTCAATGTGACGGGAACATCGCCGCGCGCGAAATAGAGGTGATTCGTTTTCATTCCGCTGCCGCGGGTGCCGTCGCCGAAATCCCAGTCGAACGTCGCCCCCGCAGCCTCCTTCAAAGGCGCCGCTTCGAACACCACCTGATGCAGGCAATGCTCCGCGATGGTGACCATGTAGTGGTTCTCCCAAATGAAATCAGCCTGCTTCTGTTCATCCTTACCCGTGAGCGGACCGACATACGCGTAGACGGCGCGGGTGAAATATTCGGGTCCGATGACAACGTGTTGCTTCTCTCCCAGCACCATGGCGGCGATGGCGTAGGACTCGGCACCGCTGGTGGCGTGCATGAAGGTGAAGCGGTGCGTGCCCGGCGTCAGTTGCGCAGTGCCGCGGATCTTGCCTTCCAGTCCCTCGTTGACCGGATGTTTGCCCGGCCAGGAAACGACCTCATGTCCGTCGATCAACAGAAATGACGCGTCCGAGGAGGCCAGGCAGAACAGGGTGTCGCCCCCTTTCGCGATCTGCAAAAATCCGTCGTACAGGTGCAGCGCCTTTTCGTTTGGCCCGAACGGGTTGAAGGCAGAGAAGACCTGATCGACAAATTCGCCGCCCTGAAACTCGGCGGACTTCCACAGCTCAGAGAAGACCGCAGAGGAGGGCACCTCTCTTCCATCGTAGCTGCGCACCTGGTGCCGGAGGCCTGAAACATGGTCGAAGTCCGACTTAGGAAGGGGAGCATTTGTGGAGAAATAGGCAAACAGGGTCTCTCCGGCTTTGGCGTCGAAATGGATGCTGCACAGGCTTCCGACACGATTGAGCAGCCCGAACGGTCGATTCGCCCCTTGGGCATCCGTCAGGACAAAGCCCGTGAAACGGCTGTCGAGAAACACGGATGTGGTGGCGGTTACCGTCGCACCGCCCTCGCCCTCCACCTTCAACTCCTTGCGGAAATCCGAGCCAGCGTCATGCCATGCGCCGCATACAGGCAGGATCACCCATCCGCGAAGCATGATGAGAGCACAGGAGAGAATAAGATGGCGCTTCAGTTTCACAAAATCCCCATCCCCCAAGCAAAGGACTTTAGTCCAGTTAATAGGCCCCTATTGTGCATCAATCAACCGGAAATTCCAAGAGAAGAAATTTGTTTGAGACGCACGGCGATCTGTACGCTCGGCGCGTCCGGCGAAGGCACCGCGAAATGCCTGGAAACGCGATATCCCGGAATCCAGACCACCGCTTCTCCGCAAACGAACACAGGGATCATGTCGCGTTGCCGCTCGGGGATTTTCGCATCGACAAAAAGGTCATGAATTTTTTTAGTTCCGTCGAACCCGGTGGGGGCAATGCGGTCGCCGGGTTTCCGGGTCCGCACGCACAGGTCTCCGCCCTTCAGTTTCTCGGCGCTCAACGCGCACGCGGCGGGATAGACGCCGATCCCGGCGGCTGTGCTTATAATGCCGTGACCCCGACGGGCACAGATTTCTAGCGCACCCCACTGCAGGGCTGCGTCGGACCCCAATAAAGCTGCTGCGGGAGGTGGCGAGGTGTCAGCCGTTTGAAGGCGCAGCGTGTGGTTCGTGCAAACCGCGAGCGTCCCTCCCGGAAGCTGGTGTTTCCAGTCGCCGGACGTGCGGCAACGGTTCAGCAGCGCAAATACCGCAGCGAGTCCGGCGGCTTCGGGCTCTCCCTGACGAAAGATCCACTGACGCAAGATTCGGCGCTGCAGCGCCTCGGGTTGACGCAGCAAGGCCGAGACGATCACCGAGTCGTCGGCATCGAAACACGCCGTGCTTTGTGTGGCAAGCGTTTCGAGCAGGCGATCATCCTCGCGCAACACCTCGGCCGATTGACAGAGGCAGGCACGCAACTCGGGCATCCAAACCGACTCTAACAGGGGCAGCACGTCGTTTCGGATGCGGTTACGCGGGATCGCCGAGTCACGGTTCGACGCGTCTTCGCGCCAAGTGAGATTGCGCTGCAGCAACCATGTGCGGAGGGCTGCGCCCGAAATCGCAAGCAGCGGGCGGATGAGAGTAAGCGTGCGTGTGTGGGAGCGGGGGCGAAGTCCGGACAGTCCGGTGGCGCCTGCGCCTCGGGCAAGCCGCAAAAGCACGCTCTCTGCCACATCGTCGGCCTGGTGCCCGGTTGCGATGGCGTCCAGGCCCGCGGAGGCGCAACACCGCGCGAAGAACGCCATACGGGCCTCGCGCGCCGCCATTTCGAGAGAGCGGCCGCCTTTGATGAGATCCGGAACAGAAACCTTTTCGCAGAGAAAAGCGACACCCTCGCGCTCGGCAAGTTCACGGACAAACCGTGCGTCATCATCCGCTTCCGTTCTAATGCCGTGGTTGAGATGCACCACCGTGACCGCGATGCCCGCTTCTCTGCACACAGGAATCATCAGGTGAAACAGGGCAACGGAGTCGGCACCGCCGGAAACGGCAAGGCCGAGGCGCAGGACGCCGTGTGTCAGTCGATGGAGGCGCAGGTGTGACAGCAGCGCTTCGCTCACATGAGCGGGATCGTTGCAATAAAAGCAGGGTTTCCCAGAAACGTCCATGGGGGCTATGATAAGAAAGAATGGCGGTTAGACACAACCGGATTATGTGTACGTTCTCTTTAGGGTTTGAAAATCACGGAAAGGGGAAACGGGCTTGAAGCGGCATAATGTTGTATGCTACTGTTCGACACGATAGGGAGCAGGCATGTTCACCGGGAGAAAGGCGTCTGCGGAGTGGTGCTGGTGGGGGCCATCCCGATGCGCCACTTTTTCATGCAGGACACGGCGAACCCGAATCCGCTGTATTACGAGGACTACGACCTCACGTTAACCTCGGGAGAGAGAAACAATGAATACACTTCCGCTTGGCGTGTTGGGGCTGCAACCCGGCCCGATGATCGGCCTGCTTAAGAGTACACTGTTCGTATTGAGTCTCGGTTTCCTGTCCGCCTACGGACAGCCAGCCACCGAAAAGGATTCCCAATATACAAAAGGTGCCAAACGTCTGACGCTGGCGGGTTCATGGCTCTTTTGCCTTGATCCAGAAGGTGTCGGCATATCGGAACGGTGGTATTCCCGCGAGTTGAAGGATACGGTGACGTTGCCTGGAACACTCGCGGAGAAGCACAAGGGCACATGTGCCGCTCCGCACGCGAACGTCGCCGAGTTGAGTTCCGAATATCCGTATGAAGGTGTCGCGTGGTATCAGCGGACCGTTGGCATTCCGAACGAATGGCAAGGCAGCCTGTGTGAACTGTACCTCGAACGCAGCAAGCTTACCCAAGTCTGGCTTGATGACACCTGCCTCGGCACAAGCGACGCGCTGGGTGTCGCGCAGGTTTATTCGATTCCTGTACTCACGCCGGGCTCGCACCGGCTGACCGTCCGTGTCGATAGCAAGACGCTTCCGCCAAGCGGGTCAGGCGGCCACATGATCACCACCAGCGTGCAAACAAAGTGGAACGGGCTGCTCGGTGACCTGCACATCGCCGCACGCGATCCTGTCTGGATTCAGCGGCTGAGTGTCGTTCCGGATGTGGCGCATCGCACGGCGACAGTGATGCTGTCCATCGGCAATGCGACCGGCCAACCGCGGCAGGGGAAGATCACGCTCGCCGCCGCGGCTTTCAATGTGCCGGAGGCCGAGGGGCTGCGTACGGTCACTGCCGAACAGCAGGTTGTCGCCGCCCCGGGGGATTCGACCGTGACCGTCACGGTGCAATTGGGGGCGGAGGCGCTGTTGTGGGATGAATTCCGGCCGGCGCTTTATCGCCTGTCGGCGGTGCTGGAGACCGGAGGCGAGGACGGGAAGCGTTTTCGAAGCGCGGCCCGGACCGAGTTCGGCCTTCGCCAGTTCGGCACGCGCGGCAGCCAGTTCACTATCAACGGACGGCCCGTGCTGCTGCGCGGAAAGCATGACGCCATGGCCTTCCCTCTGACCGGTTATGCGTCAATGGATGTTGTCGAGTGGACGCGCGTGCTGTCGGTTGCGAAGGCGTATGGGATCAACCATTATCGCTTTCACACCTGTACGCCGCCCGAAGCCGCGTTTCAGGCGGCTGACCGAGTGGGCCTCTACCTACAGCCCGAATTGTACAATTTTGGAGGTGCTTATCGGGATGGGGCCGCGGGCGAGTACAACCTGGCCGAGGCTAAACGCATCCTGAGCGCCTACGGCAATCATCCGTCGTTCGTCATGCTCGCATTAGGGAACGAGATCTGGGAAGGGCGCGAGAACCGGGCGAAGGCCGTGGCGGCATTGCGTGCCTTCGATCCGACGAGGCTCTACGCGCAGGGCTCGAACAACGAGTTCGGACGTCCGACGCTCGCGGCGGGCGACGATTACTGGACCACGGCCCGCACGCTCGCCGATTCTGCGGATCATGCCGTGCGCGGCTCATTCTCACACGCCGACAAGCCGCTCGGACACATTCAGCGACTTCGCCCGGCGACGACCTATGATTACCGCAACGCGATCGCCGGTGTGCCGGTACCGGTGATCGGCCACGAAGTGGGAGAGTACGAGGTCTTCCCGGACTTTCGCGAGGTCGGAAAATACACCGGCGCACAGAGACCCTGGAACTTCGAGACCTTTCGCATGAGGCTGGAAGCGGCGGGCATGCTCGATCAGGCCGCGGCCTTTGTCGCAGCTTCCGGCGCGTTGGCGGTGCAGTGCTACCGTGAAGAAATCGAGACCAGCCTGCGTACGCCGGGAATCGGCGGCTTCCAGTTGCTCGACCTTCAGGACTTTCCAGGGCAGGGGACCGCGCTGGTCGGCATCCTCAACGCGTTCATGGAGTGCAAAGGCCTGGTCACGCCCGAAGCGTGGCGGCGCTTCTGCGGGCCCGTCGTGCCGCTGGCGCGGATGGGCAGTTACACCTGGACAACGTCGCAGACGTTTGAAGCGAAAATCGAAGTCGCGCAATACGGCGCGGGTGACCTGACGGCGCAGCCGCTCGCTTGGACGGTGACCGACAGAATGGGTCAGGTAGTGGGGCGGGGCGTTTTGCCGGTCCGCGATTATCCCCAAGGTGCGCTGGTTCAGGCGGGAGCCATCAGCCTCGCGCTTGCCGGTCTGCCCGCGCCCGCAAGGTATGACCTGAAGCTGCGCCTGGGAGAAACCGGCGCTTGCAACGGGTATCCGCTCTGGCTCTATCCGGACCGCGCAGACACCGCCGTGCCGGCCTCGGTCGCGATCCGCGAGCGGTGGGACGATGGGACGAAGGCGCTGCTGGCAGAGGGGAAGACCGTCTTGCTTCTGCCGGCCACACATGCTGTGCCGGGCGTGGAGGGTTTTTTTACGCCGGACTTCTGGTGCTACCCGATGTTCCGCAGCATCTGCGAGGGGGCCAAGAAGCCCGTCGCGCCCGGGACGATGGGACTGCTGATCGACGCAGCCCATCCGGCGCTGGCGGCGTTCCCGACCTCTTCCCACAGCGAGTGGCAGTGGTGGGATCTGGTGACGGACAGCCGGGCTGTCGTCCTTGACGCAGCGCCTGCCGCATACCGTCCGGTCGTGCAGGTCATCGACAATTTCGAGCGGAATCACAAGCTGGGCGTTCTCTTCGAGGCGCGGGTGGGAAGCGGGCTGCTCCTTGTCTGCACGCTGGATCTCATGCACAAGCAGTCGAGCCCTGTCGCACGCCAGATGTTGTACAGTCTGCTGCAGTATGCGAAAGCCGCTCCTGCGCCCAAGGACGCACTGACGACAGAGGCGCTGGACACGGCCTTCTTTTGGACAGAGCCCGTCAGACAGAAGACCCCGGACGCGTCTTTTAAGGCCTTCTTTGACAATAAGCAATAATCAACCGGTCTATCTGGAGATTTGCATATTATGATGACGAAAGCGCTTTGTGTTATGGCGGTCATCGCCGCTATGGGAACCGGTTCTTCAGGCGCTGGCGCACCCGAGACAAACGCGGGGTGGAAGAAACTGGAAAGCAACCCGGTGATGGGCGGCAAGTACGGCACCTGTTTCGATATCTCGGTCTTGAAAGAGGGCGACGCCTATCGCATGTGGCTCTCCTGGCGGCCGAAGCAAAGCATCGCGCTGGTCGAGAGCAAGGACGGCCTCCATTGGAGCGAACCGCCGCAGACCGTTCTGGGCCCGAAAAAGGAAACCGGCTGGGAGGATGACATCAACCGGCCGGTGGTCCTCAAGAAAGGCGATGCCTATCACATGTGGTATACCGGCTTTAACGACAAAGGATCCTACATCGGTTACGCCGCCAGCACGGACGGCATCACATGGAAACGCATGAGCGATAAGCCCGTGTTGTCTCCCGAAAAGCCGTGGGAGAAAAGCTGCGTGATGTGTCCGCATGTGATCTGGGACGACAAAGACAATGTGTACAAGATGTGGTACTCCGCCGGAGAGCGGAACGAGCCCAACGCCATCGGCTACGCGACCAGCCCTGACGGGGTCACATGGACCAAGAATGAGGGGAATCCGATCTTTGCGCCCGACGATAAGAGCCTCTGGGAAAAGCATAAGGTTACGGCCTGTCAGGTGGAAAAGCGCGGCGACTGGCATCTCATGTTTTATATCGGCTTCCGCGACGAGCCCACCGCCCAGATCGGAGTCGCCCGTTCAAAGGACGGCATCACCGGGTGGCAGCGGCATCCCGCCAACCCGATCATCTTTCCCGGTAAAGACACGTGGGATCACGACGCCTGCTATAAGCCCTATGCGATCTTTGACGGTCAGAAATGGCTGCTGTGGTATAACGGGCGACACGGCAGCTTGGAACAGATCGGCGTCGCTCTGCATGAAGGCGAGGATTTGGGGTTTGACCCGTTGCCTCCCGCATCCGGTTCCCGGTTGTCCGACGCTGTCAATCCGCTGACCTTTCAGTATACGGAGGGACAGACCGCGCCGCGCAGTGAGGTGCGTGATCCTGCCAACTGGATCAAGAAAGAGTACAACCCCGCAGGGTCGTGAGGCACCGCAGGGCATTCGTTCATCGGCGTGTCGGACTCTGTCACCGGGCTCTACGAACACATCAAACTCGGCCAGGACAAGGGCACGCTGGTCGGCAAGGAGGATATGACCGTGCCGTGCAGCAACGCCGACATTGAACTGTCGGCCAAGTCGGATTATCTCGAAGGGCCTTGGCTGGAGAAGATCGGCGATACCTACTGCCTGTTCTTTGCAGAGATCTTCCGGGACGAGAAAGACACCGCGTTTTTCGGTTACCGCACCAGCGTAGCCTACGCCGACAGCATGAAAGGGCCTTGGAAAAGGATCCGCGCGGCCAAGTGTTTTTCGGCGGGCACTTGGCGGTGTTTGACGGACCGGACGGGCGCAAATGGTTCTCCTGCCGGTGGGAGAAAGACAGCCGCGCCCGCGGCAGGCTCTGCATCGAGCCGTTGGTCAGATGTGGGTTGCCAGAGTCTGCCGTCACTCGTTTAAAGCGTGTCGCAAGAAAAGTGTTCGAAGTTAAGATTCGGTATAGACGCGGCCTTTCCCTGTTTGTTACAATGTACGAACAATTCAGCGTGTGTTTGTGCCGAATAAAAAAAGAGAGGGACCTGTGAAGATGAATAAGGCATTCATTTGTGGAACATTGCTGTTGGTGTTATCGAGCAAGGGGTTGGCGGATGTGCCGCGGCCGGAACATCCGCGGCCGGATGCTCTGCGCGAAAGCTGGATGACGCTGAATGGCGAATGGCAGTTCGAGATCGACGCGAAAGGCGACGGAGAGGCGCGCGGGCTTATCACCGGCAAGGAGCTGACCTCTAAGATCACGGTGCCGTTCTGTCCCGAGAGTAAATTGTCCGGCCTGGCACTCGGCAACACCCAGTATCTGAAAGACCTTTGGTATCGCCGGATGTTCGAGTTGCCCGCAGCGATGAAGGGCAAGCGCATGCTGCTGCATTTCGGAGCCGTCGATTACAAGAGCTGGGTTTACGTCAACGGCCAGTTGGCAGGTACGCATCTGGGAGAGAATGCCGCGTTCAGTTTCGATATCACGGCTTTGTTGAAAGACGGTGCAAACGAAGTGGTGGTCAAGGTGTTCGATGACCTCCGCGGCGGTTTGCAGCCGGGCGGCAAACAGGCCTACGACAAGAGCGAGGGCTGCGTCTACACCCGCAC
>JANYBJ010000042.1 GCA_025360845.1 bacterium | reverse complement strand
AGAAGCAGCTTGGGGACGGGCGGAGGTCGAATACATTGAAACAGCATTAAATTAACACAAAATAGAATTTATTTAATTCTTTTATAAACAGGCCTTTACGCAGGCATTTTCTCCTTCCAAAACCCCTCGCGATGGCCGCCGCAGGCGGAGATCGCGAGGGGTTTTGCAAGAGCCTCTAGTATTAGAGAAATTAATAATAAAAGAATTGTATGTTGTTTTTTTGAGAGCCGAGACCCCCTGACAGGTAAGAAAGTCAGTGATTTGTAGCCACCACAAAACCACGTGAACATTGCGCCGATGCCTCCGGCAACCTCCTTGCAGTTTCGGGACTTGGTTGGGGCGAATAGTCCGCTATGACCGATTCCTTCATGATCGAATAGTTATTAGTGGACTTTTTTGAGGCCACTGTTTACTATTTACAAATCACTGGACTATAAAAGGGCTTTTAATGACTACACGACTGACACCGGATGAACGGGAGGCGGAACTCGGACAGCATCTGCGCGACCTCCGCCTTCGCCAAAACATCGACCAGCGGCAACTCGCCGAGCGGGCTGACGTGGCCCTGAATGCGGTCAAGAACCTGGAAGGGGGTAAAGGTGCCACGGTCACCTCCCTCGTCAAGGTGCTGCGAGCCCTGAGCCGCGAGGAGTGGCTCGGCACACTAGCACCGCAGGTTTCGATCAGCCCCCTGCAAATGCTGAAAGCCAAGCCGGTACGGCAGCGGGCATCACGGGTGAAGGGGGTCTCTCATGTATAAGCCGGTCCATGTGATCGAGACCCGCGTGTGGGGCCGGACGGTCGGCGCGGTGGCGCTGGACACGCGGCTTGGCTATTACGCGTTCGAGTACGCCCCGTCGTTCGTCAAGACGGGCATCGAGCTTGCGCCGCTGACCCTGCCGCTCACCCAGGCGCAGGACCCTTTCATCTTCACGGATCTGCCGGAGCTGACTTACAAGCGGCTGCCTGCCCTACTGGCCGACGCCCTGCCGGATGATTTCGGCAACGCGCTGATCGACGGCTGGATGGCCGCGCAAGGTGTCGAGCGATCACACATCACTCCGCTTGACCGTCTGGCCTACATGGGCAAGCGCGGCATGGGGGCGTTGGAATTCCACCCGGCCCGCAGTCCCGCCGGTTCCAGCACAACGGCGATCTCGCTCGCCAAACTGGTCGAGGGCGCCCGCCGCGCCGTGCGGGGAGACATCGGCTCGGAGCATCTGGCCGGCGCCGCATTGGCGCAGATCATCCGCGTGGGAACATCGGCGGGCGGCGCACGTGCAAAAGCGGTCATCGCCTGGAACCCGGCGACCCAAGAGATCCGCGCCGGACAGTTCGATGTCGATCCCGGCTTTGAGCACTGGCTACTCAAATTCGACGGCATGGGCGCGGACAAGGAACTGGGCGGTTCGCAGGACTACGGACGGATCGAATACGCTTACCACCTGATGGCGACATCCGCGGGCATCGCCATGTCCCCCTGCCGTTTGCTGGAGGAGAACGGCCGCGCCCATTTCATGACGCAGCGCTTCGACCGCGACGGCAACCGCAAGCACCACATGCAGACCCTCTGCGCCATGGCCCATCTGGATTACAAGCAGAAGGCCAGCCACGATTACAGCCAGCTCTTTCAGACCCTCTCCCAGTTGCATCTCGGGTACACGGCTCTTGAAGAGGCGTTCCGCCGCATGGCCTTCAATGTGATGGCAGCCAACTGCGACGACCACAGCAAGAACTTCGCGTTCCTGCTGCGCGAAGGGAAAGGATGGACGCTCGCTCCGGCGTATGACGTGACCCACGCCCACAACCCCGACGGCGAGTGGACAAACCAGCACCTCATGGCGGTGAACGGCAAGTTCACCGGAGTCGCCCGCACGGATCTGCTGGCCGTGGCAGACCGTTTCGGCATCGGCACCGCGACCAAAGTGCTGCAGCAGGTCGGCGAAGCGGTTTCGGCATGGCCGGACTTTGCCGCAGAAGCCAAGGTCTCCCTTGGCGAGTCGAATAGAATCCGTGAACATCACCGTGTGATTTGAAGATCGGTGGCATGGCCGACTACCCGAGGTGGCTCAGGCGCTTTCGAGAATATCCTATATTCTGGATCGTCCAGACTGGGGGCAAGACGGAAGGATCGGCATGTTCGGAACCTTTTGGAGGCGTGTATTTGTGTAAAAACACAAATCAAACACAAACGCAAAAAATGCAGGAAAATAAGAAAAAACTCTAAAGTGTTAGAAAAGCAAGCGGGCGTGCATATTCTTCACTTTCTGGCAAAATCGCCGTTTGTGTGTTTATTTGTGTTTGTGTCCTTAATAAATCGATCTATTTCAAACTGTTTCAGGAAAAATTGAAACTGCGGTATATAAAGCAAAAAGGCCGTTTTTATTGGGCTTTTCCCATAAAAACGACCTTTAAAACTGGTGGGAGATAGTGGACTCGAACCACCGACCCCTTGCATGTCAAGCAAGGTGATAAACCACATAAATACCAATGATTAAGCTCTAATAGGCGCTTATGTTTTTGTGTTTCGGCAGATATTCGGTATAACTCCTTGATATCCGTCCCCTATTTTCGCATACTGGCACACATAGAAACAAACAGCGGAGAAAGCGAGGATTTCCATGGGGCTTGAACTGAAGAAAGGGCGCGACGGCCAACTCGTTATGACCTGGTACGGGCGCTATAGCGATTGCGGACGCCGTGTATCCGTAGCGCTTTGCTCCGTTGAAGGCACCCCGCCGCCGTCAATGTCAATCCGTGACACTGGCGACGCCGATTTTGAAAAGTCGAGGGAGATCGCCGAGGGGTTGCTTTCACGCCATGAGAAGGACGCCAGCCAAAAGGGGCACGCCGCACACCTCACCGAAAGGCTGATTGAAGCCAAGACTGGGCGCAAGGTGGAATATGTCAAGCTGTCAGACCTTCCGGCAAAGTGGCGCGGGCTGGGACGCGAATCCCAACCGACCGCCTCTTGGCTGGCGTGGTGCGATACCGTTTTCAAAAGGTTTGCCGAGAGCGTGCCAAGCGAGTTCTTGCACGAGGTCACGCCGGACCAGGTCAGTGCTTATGTTGCGGGCTTGCGGGCTGACTTCACCCGGCGCACGGCCAACGGCGCTGCGTCCCTGCTCAAGTCGGCTTTTGCCCGATTGCTGCCGCCCGGCGCGTCAAATCCTTTCGGAAATGAGATCGCCCGGAAGCGGGAAGAGGCCGAGGGCGATTCAGTACACCGCCGCCCGCTGACCGAGCCCGAACTGATTACCCTATTCGCGACCGCCCGCCCCGATCCTTTCCTTTACCCGCTGACTGTGTGCGCCGCGTGTACGGGCTTGCGCATTGGGGACGTTTGCCAGTTGGCTTGGAAGTCGGTTGACCTGCGGGCTGGCGTCGTTGCCGTCCGCACTGCCAAGACGGGCGCGAGCGTCGAGATCCCCATTTTCAAGCCATTGCGGGAAGTGCTGGAGACTGCCCTTGCCGACAAAGGGGAAAGTCTCTACGTTTGGCCGGAAGCCGCCCGGATGTACACCAAGAACCGTTACGGCATCACCTACAGGGGCAAGTCACTGTTTGCGCGGGCTTTGATCGACACAACGAAAGACGCGCCGGAAGCCACCGCCCTAGCGTCAGAACACGCAGACCTTGCCGAGACCTTGCCCGATGTGCTGGAAGCCATCAGAAGCGCGGGGTTCCCTACTGCCAAGTGTGCCCGCATACTCGACACCCTCACGCGTTACGCGGAAGGGCAATCATACCGGCAAATCGAAGCCGAGACCGGAAGGCAACGCGGGCAGACCTCCGAAGACTTGCACGAAGCCGAGAAGGTAACGCGCCTTTCACTGCGGCAAGGCGCTACGATCAAGAGCGGGCGGGCTGTCAAAGAGCTTATCGGCGCTACCCGTCAAAAGCGCTGGAGCGGTGACAAACGCGAGAACGGCGAGAAACGGCTGTCGGCTTCCCTGCTTGGCTGGCACGCGCTGCGGGGCACATGGGCAACGCTGGCACTGTCTGCGGGAATCCCTATTGAAACGGTGAAGCTGGTTACAGGTCACGGTACAACCAACACAATTTTGAAGTATTACTACAACCCCCAACGCGGCCACCTGCGGACGGTGTTGGGCGACAGAATGCCTGACGTGCTGACAGGCGGCAAGGCTACCAAGGGCAAGCGCAAGCACCCCGTCGCACTACCAGCAGCCGACCCGATGGCCTCTGTAGTCGCACAGCTTCAAGCGATGACGGCCGAACAGCGGGCGCAACTAGCTGCGATGCTGAAGGCGTAACCCGTTTGCTTACGCTCGTCGGACGGCATCCTCAGAAGGGTCCGCAACCTCTGCATATCGGCCCTGTTCGAGACCGTCCGCGACCGCAGGCAGACCGTCGGGCTCGACCAGATCAACCGCGCGCTCATGCAGCCCCACTGGCGCAAGGAGCGCGACATGCAGACGTGACCGGCATCTTGCGGAAACAGGTTTCGGCGAACCCGAGGCGGGCTCTGCCGAGGGGCATCCCGCCGGGGGATAGCCGGAAGAGGCTACCGAAAACGTCGCGACCGCCGCTTCGGAAACGGATTGCCAGCGGCGTCACAAGAAACGCCTTATTTCAAGCCCGTTCTTTACGACCGCTCCGGGAACAATCGCACAGTCACAGTGCGGAAATCGACCCCGTCCCGCACAGGTTTAATTCGGTAACGGCGTACGGTGTCAATTTGGTAGGCAATACCTGAGGCTCACGCGCGACCGGCCAGCGCAACATGTGTCGTTTTGAAAAAGGCCACACACGCGTGTTAGATAAATAGCCCTCATTGGGCGAGGAAGGCGGGCAAAAGAATACCGCCTCCCATGTGGTCCGGCACCGCCCCGACGAGCGCCGGACAACTGTCTCAATGTCCCCTGTTTCATTTAAGGAATGACCAACATCCTATACTCACCCGCAAAGTTGATCGGCCCCACGCATTCAATGAGAGCATGAAACAGTTGCGAGTAACTAACCTCGTGTTGGGTGAACACTGCGCAGTGAAACACCGTTCGCCCTCGCGTATCAAACGACAGGAAATAGGGTGCAGGCGATGTCTCTTCGCCAATGCGGAAATTCCGGTAGATCGGCAATTCCTCCCACGGAGGGCCGCTAAGAAGTTTCCATACGACCTTCGCACGCTCACTATCGACGACACCGACCCGAACCGCAACGTCCTGTCCTCGCCGATGCACGGGAATCCAAGCGGCGCGACAAATTGAGTCGGCCTCAGAGAGAAACAGAGCACCAAAGACGCCGTCTCCGTACTCCCGCAACAGGCAAACCATGTTAGAGTTTTCCTGCTTGCTTCGGGACACCTCTTCTGCGAAACGACGATACTCCGGAGTATCTATTAGTGCCTCTAGGAGACATGCTTGATCTTGTGCCTGGGATTTCAGCATCGACACCATCTTCCGAAAATCACAGGGTGACAGATCGAGACGTGGATTGCCGAAGTGAACACATCCCGCAAAGACAATAGACGCCATGATGGACGCGGTCGCCAGAATGGGACTGGCAAGTTTTGTACGCTCGTGAAGCATAGCTACTCCTCTCCCTTGAGGGGTTTGATGAGCCAGTCCAGGATTACGTCGGATGGGCGCCGGTAAATACCGTCACGCAAGAGCCATATATCTGACAGACCGATCGAGACATCGCGCTTGTAGAGATTCTTTAGGTTCTTTAACACGGCTTGGACGTACGGATTTTTCAGGCAATCGCAGGGATTATCCCGTTGCGAGTCGCGGACCCGAAGCGCCTCAATCACATGCAGAAGTTCATGTGTCAAGGTATAGCCGGGGTTATCCTCGCAGTTGTGACATTCGAGTAAACGCGCTGCCCCGCTTCTATCCGCCCGACATCGGATTGTTACCCGGAACGATTTCAAACATCTGAAGTAGAGTCAGATCGTCGTCCCAAGTGTGTAATTTGCCGTCTGGTTGCATAAGGCGAACGGTTCCAATATCATCTTTAGCTCCAGGAAGCACTTTCCAGACTCCACCTTCCCGAAACACTTTCCCTGTTGGTTTACCAGCATGATCTTTAATCTCGATGTCTCGCCGAAGACGCAGAGAATTGCCAGCTTTGACTCCGCATCTGTATGTCTGCACATCGAAATCACAAACCAGACGAAACGACGATTTGTTCATTCAAACTCCTTTTTCAATTCGGGAAAATTGTCGAGGTTTGTATCCACCAACTTCCTATACCGCAAAGTCGCATTCAAGCCAACGCGCTACCTGCAGCGCTTAACAACAGTACTCCGCATATTTGCGATTGGCTTCACATTCGGCCTCATAAAACACCCCCCCAGTAAAAGGCCAATAGCCGCTGTCGACGCGGACGATGCCGTTGCTGAGGCCCAGCGTCCCGGCCCGGCTCATGTTGTTCTCGCCATCCCAAGCGTAGTACCAGTTGCCGTTGCGGGTCATGTTGCCGTCAGCGTCATGGACGACAACATTGTTTATCCCGTCGTTTGTCACCGAGGTATACTGGTTGAACTGGTTCGCGGCATAGGTGCTCAGTGCAGCATCGACGGTTGCCCGGCGCCGGTTGCCGATATCATCGAAGCTGTAGCTGTACGTAGCCGCATCCATCACCGCGTTCGTGACCTCCGAGCGTTGATTATAGGCGAAAACGTTGGTGAAGGACAAGGACTGCGCCGCATCAATCCGCCGCGTGCGGCGACCCGCCGCATCGTTCTCGTACTCGAACGCCGACACGCTTGAACTGCCCCATCTGTTGGAGACGGCGGTAATCAGA
>JANYBJ010000038.1 GCA_025360845.1 bacterium | reverse complement strand
CGCCCGTACCGTGTAGGGGCGACCGGCTGGTCGCCCTTTCTTTAAGGAGCGAAGCGATGATGCGTGCAGTGGTATATCACGGGCAAATGGACGTGAAGGTGGAGTCAGTTGCGGTTCCCGTGTGCGGAGACGGCGAGTTGCTGGTCAAGGTCGACGCCTGCGCGGTGTGCGGATCGGACATGAAGGCTTACAAGTCGGGTAACCCCCGCATGCGTCCGCCGATCGTGATGGGGCATGAGTTCGCGGGCGTGGTCGTCGAGAGCCGCGCGGGGTCGGCGTTTGCCGTCGGCGAGCGCGTGGTGATGGCGACCTCGGTGGCGTGCGGCACCTGCGCCTATTGCACGCGCGGCTGGCGCAACCTGTGCGCGAACATCCGCCCGATGGGCTTCGGCTACGACGGCGGCATGGCCGAGTACGTCGTGATCCCCGAGCTGGCTGTTCGCGGCGGTCATGTGATCAAGGTGCCCGAGAGCGTGAAGCCTTTGCATGCGGCGCTGGCTGAGCCGGTGAGCTGCGCGGTGAATTCGTGTGAGAACAGCCAGGTGCGGAAGGGTGATACCGTGCTCGTGATGGGCGCGGGTCCGATGGGCATCCTGAACGCGGTCGTTGCGCGCGAGTATGGTGCGGGCAAGGTGATCCTTTCGGAGATCAACCCCGCGCGTCTGTCGCAGTGCGAGGCGTTCGGCTTCGACCGGCTGGTCAACCCGGCGACCGAGGATCTGGCCCAGATCGTGAAAGACGCGACTGGCGGCATCGGCGCGGATGTGGTGATCGTCGCGGCTCCGGCCGCGGCGCCGCAGGAGCAGGCGATGACCCTGGTCCGCAAACGCGGAACGGTTTGCCTGTTCGCCTCGCTCCCCGCAGGCAAGAGCATGCTGAACGTGGACAGCCGTCCCATCCACTACGGCGAGCTGCGCGTGGTGGGCACGAGCGATTCCACGCCGGCGCATGTTGCGAAAGCGGTGGCGCTGATCGCGGCGGGCACGTTCCCGGCCGGACGTCTGGTGACGCACACGTTGCCGTTCGAAGGCTTCAAGGCGGCGATCGCGCTGATGGAGAAGGGCGATGCGTTGCGCGTGGTGCTGACGCCATAATAACAGGAGTTCATCGTTATGGACATGAAGATCAAGGATAAGGTCGCCATCGTCACGGGTTCGTCCAGCGGCGTCGGCAAGGCGATTGCGTTTGCGCTGGCGGCCGAAGGCGCGAAAGTCGTCATCAACTACCTCAAGAACGAGGCCAAAGGGTTGGACTTCGTGAACGACGCGCTGGCGGTGGTCGGGGAGATCAAGCAGCGTTACGGAACCGAGGCCATCGCCGTGGCGGCGGATTTGGCGTGTGAGGAGCAGATCATCGCGATGTTCGACGCGGTCGAGGCGAAGCTCGGGCCGGCCGATATCCTCGTCAACAACGCGGCCTACTGTCCGAAAGGGCCGCTGACCGCCTATTCCGTTGAGGAGTGGAACTACACGTTCCAGGTTAACGTCACCGGCTGTTTTGTGACCTGCCGCGAGTTGGTCAAGCGGCTGCGTGTACGTCAGTCGAAAGGCAAGATCATCAACATCGCCTCGCAGGCGGCTTTCCTCGGCTCGACGTCGGGGCATCTGCCTTATGACTCCAGCAAAGGCGCGATGGTTTCGATGACCCGTGCGATCGCGCGTGAGACCGCGAAAGAGGGCATCAACGTCAACGCCATCGCGCCGGGCATGGTGATGACCGAGATGATCGCCAAGATCTGGGAAGAGCGTAAAGAACAGTATTTGGCCCGCATTCCGCTCAACCGGATCGCACAGCCCGAAGAGATCGCCAGCGTGGTCGTCTTCCTGGCGTCTGATGCGGCGAGTTACATGACCGGCACGACGCTCGACCTGACCGGCGGCCTGATGATGCGCTAAACGAGGCGCGGAAGGACGCAGGTGGCGGCGACCTCGGGCAGGGGAATGACGCTGACCGGGCAGGCGTAGGCGGCTTCGAGCAACTCGGGCCGCAACACCTGTGCGGGCGTGCCGTCTGCGAGTTTGCGGCCTTCGCTCAGCAGGACCAGCCGGGGAAAGAACTGGCTTGCGAGCGTGAGGTCGTGAACGACCATCAGGATCGTGGTCTCGCGCTCGCGGTTCAGGCGTGTCAGCAGCCGCATCATCTCGGCGCGGTGCCGCAGGTCCAGGTGCGAGGTCGGTTCGTCCAGCAGAATGATCTCGGGTTGCCCTGCGAGCGCCATGGCGAGCGCGAGCCGCTGGCGTTCGCCGCCGCTCATTTCAGGCAGGGGCCGCTGCCGCAGGTGCCAGGTCTCGGTCATGGCCATCGCTTCTTGAACGGCCCTTGTGTCTTCCGGAGAAGGGCCTCCGAAACGTGGCAGCGAGGCGGTGCGGCCGAGCAGCACGAAATCGTGGGCCGTATAGGGAATGTCGCGGGAGATCTCTTGCGGCACCACCGAGAGCAACTTCGCGCGGATACGTGGATTGAGTTTTGCGATATCGGTTCCCGTCACCTGCACCGAGCCTCGCGCGGGCAACAGTCCGGTGATCACCCTCAGCAGCGAGGATTTGCCTGCGCCGTTGGGCCCCACCAACGCGACCATCTCGCCGCGTGCGATGTGCAGCGAGAGGTCGTTCAAGACGATCTCGTCGTGATAAGCGGCCGAGATATGCGCAAGGGTTATCATGCGAGCGGCAGCCTCCCTTTGCGCGTCAGCAGATACAGGAAAAAGGGGCCGCCCGACAGCGAGGTGATTACGCCTACGGGGATCTCGTGCGGCGCGGCCAGCGTGCGCGCCAAGGTGTCGCACAGCACGAGGAAGGTGCCGCCGAAAAGCGCGGCGCAAGGCAGCAAGGTGCGGTGGTTGGCGCCAGTCAGGCGTCGTAGCGCGTGGGGAACGATGAGGCCGACGAAGCCGATGATTCCCGAGGCTGCGACGGCGGCAGAGGCGGCAAGCGTGGCGGCGGTCAGGATGATCGGCATGGCGAACCGCGTGCGGACTCCGAGGTTGTGCGCGGCGTCGTGTCCGAGCAACAGCGCGTTCAGCGCCCGCGCTTCGTAGCAGAGCACGCCGAGCGCCAGCGCGACGAGCACGGCGATGCCCAGAATGAGCGACCAGGAGGTGGCCTGAAGGTTGCCCAGCAGCCACCAGGTGATGCTGTGGATGGTCCGCGACTTGGCGAAGGAGAGCAGCAGCATCAGCAGGCTGGAAAGCATGGAGCCTGCCACCACGCCGGTGAGGATGAGCGTGTTGGGCGAGTAGCCGCTCGTGCGGTTCGCCAAGAGGCAGACCAGAAGGAGCGTGACGGCGGCGGCGGCGAACGCGCCTGCGGGCAGGGCCAGCGGGGTGATCGCCGAGAGGCCGGTGGCGATGACGAGCGCCGCGCCGAGCGAGCCGCCGCTGCTGACGCCGAGCACGTAGGGCTCAGCGAGCGCGTTGCGCAAGACTGCCTGCAGGGCACAGCCGGAACAGGAGAGGGCCGCGCCGACCACAAAGCCGGTGACCAAGCGGCAGAGGCGCAAATCCAGCAGCGCGCGCCCGGTGGGGGTGTCAAGATCGGGCATCCCAAAGCCCGACGAACCCGCCAGCAGGCAGAGCGCCAGCAGGAAAGGGATCGGGATCAAAAGATAGAGGATGTGGCGGTTCTTGAGCATACGGGATTCAGTTGGACTCGGATCGACTCGGATCGACTCGGGTCGTCTTGTGTCTGCTCGAGTCGAGTTGTAAAGCCTGTTTCAACTGCGCGAGTCCTTCCAGCACGCGTGGGCCGGGGCGGCACGCGGTGCTGAGGTCTGGCACGGTGTAGACGCGGCGTTCGCGCACGGCGTTCAATGCGCTCCATCCGGTCTGCGAGGAGAAGAGCGAGACCGGATCGCGGCCTGATGTTTCGAACAAGCATAAAATAATGTCGGGATTCTGGGTGATCAGCCATTCTAAAGAAACGTGGTAATAGTCGGCGAGCGAGGTGCCGCCGATATTGATGCCGCCCGCGAGTTCAAGGAGTTCAGAGATGAAGGCGTTGCGTCCGGCCGTGATGGGCGTGTCAGGCGCGAACAGCAGGAGCACGCGCGGACGACGGCTGCGTGACGCGGTTTCCAAACGAGCGGCCTCGATGCCTGTGCGGATTGTTGCCGCCAGTGAATCCGCCTCTGCGGTGTGGCCTGACAGGGTGCCGAGCTGACGAAGCGCGTCGGGAATCTCGTCGAGACGGGTACAAGGCACATGCACCACCGGGATGTGAAGGGCTTGGAGACGGCGGATGATTTCGGGATCGGCCAAAACGGTTTCCAGAACGTGTGTGGGGCGGGCCGCGAGAAGCGGCTCGATCGCGGGGGTCCCGAAGCCGCCGATGACCGGCACGCTTCGCACGATGTTCGTCGGGTAGTCGCACGACTCGGTGCGTCCGACGAGCAGGTCGCCCGCGCCCACGGCGCAGACGCACTCGGTCAGATTCGGCGCGGTAGAAACGAGCCGCAGGCGGGAATCCTCCGGTTGCTCCTCGTGGCGCGCGCAGCCGGAGAGAAGGACGAGCGCGGCTAGAACGGCTCGCGGGGACGCTCGCCCTCCCCGCGTGTTGCGCAACCTTGGAGGGCGAGACTCCGTCGAGCCGCTGGCGAGTGTCGCGTTGCGGCTCGCGGGGACGCTCGCCCTCCATCTGTGTGAAAGATGATTCATTCCTTAGAAGCTGTATGAGGCGCTTGCCTTCCAGGTGCGCGCGTTGGCGGGATAGTAATAGGCCCCGGACCAAGACGAGTATCCCGCATAACTGGCATATTCCTTGTCGAGCACATTGTCCACGCCGACAATCAGGCGCAGGCGCTTCAGGAAGGCGGGCTCATAGCGGACAGCCAGGTCAAGCAGACCGTAGGCCTTGAGCTGTTCCTGCTTGTTGGCGAAGTCGGTGTCGAGGTATTGGGAGGATACGTAACGCACGCCGCCGAGCAAGGCGACCTCGTGCGTGGCGTAAACCTCGCCGTTGAGGCCGAGCATATGGCTCGGCACCATCGGGAAGGTGTTATTGTCGTAGGCGCCCTCGGTGAAGTAGGCATGCACGTAATCGTAGGTCAAGGCGGCGCTGGCGACCTCTTCTCGCGTCCAGCGCAGCGCGGTCTCGGCTCCTTGGCGGCGGGTGGCGTCAGGCGCGTTGACATTGCGTCCCATGCCAAGGGCGTCGATGTTGTAATAGATCTCATCTTGCGAATCCATCTGGTAAACGGTGACAGCGGCGGTCCACTCCTTGTCGAGGGTAACCTCCGTGCCTGTCTCAAGCGTAAGTCCGGTTTCCGGTTTGAGGCTGGTGTTGGGCACGCCGCCCCAACCGACCACCTCGTCCACAAAGGGCGCACGATAATAGCGCGCGGCACGCGCAAACACCTTCACGTCTTCCAGCGGGCGGTAGAGCAGCGAAGCCTCATATGCGGCTTCGTTGTCACTGTATGAGTCGGCCTCGCTCTTCTTCGTGACCCGGTTGAAGAAACGTTCGCCGCGTACACCGAGGATGAGGGAAAGTTCTTCGGTAATGAAGAACTCGTCCTGCGCATAGCCGGCCGACGAGAAGCGATCATAGCTCCACTCGCTGCCGTAAGGGTATACTCCCCAGGAACTCCATGAGACGCCGTGCGAGTTGATGGAAGAGCTGTCGAACCTCAGGTCCGAACCGATGGTCAGGCGATTCTCGTGCCCGAACAGATCGGTGTCCAACAGGTAGCGAGGCGTGAACGCATACGAATCAATGTCGCTGCTGAGGTACGAGTTAAAGCCGCTGCCGTGCCACTCCGAGTCGGTCTCGCGGCGACTGACGGTGAAGTTGGCCACGAGTTTGCCGTCCATGCCGAGCGCCGTGCTGCCGCCGAGGTTGACGCCCCAGCTTTCCTGGTCGGTCTGATCTTTCGGCGTGGTGGTTTGCCGCGGGTCGGCCTTGAACTGCTTCCAGGTCAGTGACCCCGGCATGCCGTAGGTGCTGTCGTTGTAGAACGTCGAGAGTGAAACACTGCGCGACTCGTCCCAGCGTTTGGTCAGCGCGGTGTTGACCTCGTAGGTTTCGTAATCCCCGTTGGCGCGGTATCCGCCGGATTTGTTCCAGTCGGCGCTCGCCAGGTAGGTTAGGCCGTCATCAAACGCGCCGTTCTTGCTGAGGTGGGTGCCGTAGGTGTCGTATGAACCCGCGGAGGCTGTCACGGTGGTGGCGGGCGCGCCTGTGGGATCGGACGTGATGATGTTGATGACGCCCGACTCGGCAAAGTCGCCGTTGAGCACGGTTTGGCTGCCGCGGATGACTTCGATGCGGGAGATCGACTCGACCGGAATGCGCAGCAGGTTGGGCGAGGACATGTCGGGGTTGTTGAGCCGTTCGCCATTGACCAGGATGAGGACGCGTCCGAAGGAGTTCGCGCCGAACCCGCGCATGGAAATCTGGGCGTTGGCGGGGTTGCCGGAAAGTTCGCGGACGTAAACGCCGGCCTGTTTCTGCAGCACGTCGACAATGTTGCGGTGGCCGGCCTGCGCAATCTCTTCGGCGGTGATGACCTGCACGTTGGCCGGCATTTCGGCCGCCGTGCGCCCGGTGCGGCTGGCCTGCACGACGATGGGCGGCAGGTTGGTTGTCAGTGTGGTCGGCGGTGCGGCCTCGGGCGCGGTCTGCGCCAGAAGGACGGGCGCGGTGAGCAGGCACGCGGCCAAGACGGCAGACGTGCGGACGGGAAGCGTCAGCGTGTGCATGTTCGTTCTTTCCTCTTGCGGGAAGGTGAGGCACACCTTCGCACGAGAGGCGCGAACGCGTGAGCGAAAGAACGGACCGGAAACGGCCGGACGACAGTCTTAGGCTCCTCTTGAGCGAAGGAGTGCCACTGGTTGCATCCGATCCGTCTTCTGGCTTCCGGCTTGACCTTGCCCCCGCCTTCTCATCCCGAAGGAAAATGGCGTGTGGGGGCTTGTAGCCGATTACAGCGGCGCGACCGCGCCCGAATCTCACGGGCTTCCGAAAATCGGTGCAAAGCGTGTGATGAGATTAGAAGATGCGGCGGCGGGTGTCAATGGCGATCTGCCAGTTAATGGGGTTTCCAATGCGGATCGGGTGTAGTAAACTGACGGCATTCGAAACGGAGAGCGATGCGTATGATCCTGCCCCAAAGGTTTCCGCGTTTTGCGCGAACGGTGGATGCGGTCTGGCAGCAGCACCGGCGGCAGCCGCTGCTGGCCGTGACGGGGCTTTTCCTTTTGGGAATCATCTGCGGGTACCGTTTCGGGCTTTGGCCCGTGGCTGTCGGAGGGGCGGTGGCCTGTAGCCAGGTGCTGGTGTGGTGGCGGGGCGGGGTTGCATGGAGAGCCAGCGTTGCGGCGATCCTGTTTTTCCTGTTGGGATGGTGCGTTGCATCAGGGAACGACGCGGGGCGCATGCGGGAGGCCGAGCGGCTGAAAGCGTCGGGCCCGAAGCAGACGTTCATCTGCCGCGCGGGTCCGGAAGTGGTCGTGACGCCGCTGCGGGGCGAGTCCGCAAAATTCACTTTTCAGGCGGAACATCTCAGGAACACCGACGGGAAGCGGATGTTCTATTTCTTGCCGGTCGAGGTGAACTGGTTCGGCGCGCGGCAGTCGGAGCTGACGCTCGCGCCGCAGCCGGGCGAGGTGTGGCGGCTGACCGGTCGCGCGACTGTGAAAAAAGGGCGCGACGGGCGGCTGGCGCTGACGGTGAACACCGGTGAGGAGCGGGCAAAGAAACTCACGGATGCGGATCTCGGAGCCTGGCTCGTGCGGATCAGCCACGCGCGCAGGCAGGCCGCGCGGCGTCTCGTGATCGGAATCGAAGATTGGGGAGTCATTCCCGGGCTGAATCAAGCCATGATGCTGGGGTGCCGCAATGAAATCCCGCGTGACATGAAGCGCGTGTTCTCGAACTCGGGTACGATCCATGTGTTCGCGATCTCCGGGATGAACATCGCCTTGATCGCCGCCCTGTTGATCGTTGTTGTTTCGGCCCTGGGCGTGCCGCGCCCCTACTGGGTGCTGATTGTCGCGCCGCTGCTGATTTTTTACACGTTCGCGAGCGGCGCGCAGCCGAGCGCGGTGCGGGCCTGCCTGATGGCGTTGATTTACTTTGCGGCACCGTTGTTCGGACGAAAACCCGACGGCATCGCCGCACTGTGCGCCACGGCGCTGATCGTGTACGCCTATGCGCCCTGTCTGGTCTACAACATCGGCTGCACCTTGTCCTTCGCGGTGATGGGCGGTCTGGTGGTGTTCTGCCAGCCGTTCTGCGCGATCGGACGCACACTCTGCCGCGTCGGACTCCTCGAACAGCGCGCGCGCCTGTTCAAACAGGCGGGCAGCCCGTCGGCGGAGGTTCGCGTGCGTTGCGTCATCGTCGTCCTTGGCGCGCTTATCGATACGGTGGCGGTATCGTTTGCGGCGTGGCTTGCTTCGCTGCCGCTGACCGCGTATTATTTCGCACGGTTTACGCCGGGGGGTTTCTTTGCCAATCTCGTGATCGCGCCGTGCGCGTTTCTGGTGATGGTGGGCGGCTGCCTGGGTTTGGCCGCAAGCTTTGTGAGCGATTGGATCGCCTCCGTCTTTAACCACGCGGCGGGGTTCTTCACGGTGATCATGATCCGGACGGCGGAGATCACGGTGGGGTACAGTTGGGCCAATTTCCGGATCACGCGCTGGGAGCCGTGGCAGGTCTGGCTGTGGTTTCTCGTGCTGGCGGCTTGCGCGGCGTGGCTGCGCATACGACGTCCTGCGGATGGGCTGGCGTGGCTGGACGGCGCGGGAGGCGAGCGTCACACCTCACGTTTCGGAGCGGGGCGACGATAACGTGCTGGTGTTGGTTGTGTGCCGGGTATGCCCGGCCGCTTGGGCGGGCCGAACGGCCCGCAGAGTGCAAGGGACAAAGTAAGGAGTTGGACAGTGGGCGGAGAGCGGGGCAATAAAGATGACCGATGAAACGAGTGATCCGCCCATGGCTCGGCGATAACTTCAACGGTAGGGACGCCGCCCCGAGGCGTCCGCGAGGCAATGACCGGCGGACGGTTCGGGGAACCGTCCCTACCAGCGTTACCCGTACCGTTTGGGGGACGAAGAAGCGGGGCGTCTACGTCAACACCCATTCTCTTTTCTTGAGAGGGCGACCGCCCTTGAGTCCGTTGGCGCGACTGCTGACAGCTTTACGTTTGCTTTTAACGGAACCACCCCGTCGTCCCATTTCTGTGGCGGCAAGCACCATCGGCTGCATGCGAAGAGGATAGTCTTCGGGATGGGCAAGGATGTTCGTGTGCAGATCGATGTCGGCCTCCTCCCAACGGATATGCCCATGGCCGCAGTACTCGACCTGAAAGACCTGACTCGACGGCAAGGCCGCAAGATAGGGAAAATCGGCAAAGGCCGCAAAGAAGCCTTTGTCTTCGACAACAAGGTAAAGCCCCTCCGGTGTC
The DNA here is from genome assembly GCA_025360845.1 of bacterium. Classification (GTDB taxonomy): domain Bacteria; phylum Verrucomicrobiota; class Kiritimatiellia; order RFP12; family UBA1067; genus JAHFSX01. The sequence continues at coordinate 4,221 of JANYBJ010000038.1, read as the reverse complement.
ACCATTTTGACTTCAGCATGACTCTTTGCGTTTGTTCCACTCATGTTCAATCAACTCCGTGTTCTCTTCGACAAGCCGCATGACCTTGCGCAGTTCGTGTTGCGCGAATCCGTCGTTGCACGCGACACTCACCGTCGGCCTGATCCAGAACTTCGCCTCGATCTGCCCGCGAATCACATGGACATGGACAGGCTCCCCGCTTTCCTCGCTGAAAAAGAAGAACCGATATGGCCCGATTCTCAAGATGGTTGGCATGTTTTTGACCTGTTTCCGAAGTTCGGAATTAGTATATCCCATTCGGTTAGGTTATCAAGCGGATTCAGAACTTTTCTAAACGCAACGCCGCGGATCAGAGTGGCCGGTCTCATTTCTTAAACAGGTCGGAGTGTGTCCCAGTTCGTTCAAGCCGTAACGACTCGCTGTCCACTGTGTAAATGAGAATCCAATCCGGCTCTATATGACAGTCGCGGGAGGGTGCCCAAACTCCAATAAGCGGAGGGTCTCTGTGTTGGGGACCAAGTGGCATTCCAACCGCCAGTTTCCGTACGACATCCTGAAGCTTGGCTATGCTCCGGCCGCGTTTGAGCATCCGCTTCACATCGCGAAGGTACTGCTTGGTCTGGAAAACCCGTTTCATTTCTTCCAGCTCTCAAACATGGCGTCAAGCGACTCGAACTCTTGCACGTCCTCGCCTCGGCGGCTTTTCGCTAGCGTGGCAGCTGTGCATTCATTGGGCATCGACACTGCAAAAGGAAGGCCACGGCGGAGCGTGATCTGGCGGTAGAATATCCGGATCGCATCCGTCGGGCTGATTCCTAGATCGTGCAAGACCTCTTCAGCCTGATGCTTGATTTGAGGCTCGATTCTCGCGTGAATAACGGCTGTTTTCATGTCGCAAGTGTGTCACAATTGCAACACAACCGTCAAGTCGGTTTTTGTCCTTGATCCGGGTCCGGCCCCGGCACGCAAAAACTGATCGAAAGACACCCGCCTATCCTGCCGGACCAAGCCGATCTTAATTTGTCTTTGGAGCGGGGCGAAACGACGTCAGCGGTGAGGCGGCGGTATCCCGTCGCCTCCACCGTTTTGTTGGGCGGCTATCATCGTTTAATGCGAGTGTGCCTCGACATAGGATTGCAGGACTGCATTGATACGCGTCTGGTATCCGGGGCCTTGCCCCTTGAACCAGTCGATCACCCGTGGGTCGAGGCGAAGCGAAAGAGCCGCTTTCTTTTCGGGCATGCGAATGACCATTTTTTTGAACATGGCTTTGTCGATTGGGGGAATGTCGGTGAAGTCGATCTCCTCATCCTTCATCCCTTTTAGCTTCTTCCAGTCAGTTCCCGATTTCTTCTGTGTAGATACTTTGCTCATGACGGTTTGCCTTTCGTGCGGATATGATTCGCGTCATTCCTGCTTTCGGTTCGGAGTAAACGGCGACGTCCAGAATATCACCCAGCCAGCCGATCCCGATCCACCGGTCTTCGCCGTACTCTTTCCTTTGGTCCAAGAAGGTCACCATGGGGTAGTCGAACATGGCCGACACATCGACAAAGTCAATGCCGTGCTTCTGCCGGTTCATCGCGTTCTTCGTTTGATCCCATGTGAATTTCATCGTCAACAGTGTATATACTCCGCGTATCTACGACAAGAGCTTGGCCGCATTCATTTCTGGAACATCTCCGTGAGAACACTGAGCAGTTTATCCGATGCGGTTGGGGAAAGACGGCCCAACTTCTTGACGAGACGTGTTCTGTCAACGGTCCGAATCTGGTCCAACACGATTTGCCCCTCGGTCCCCTGAAATGTGCATGGCACCCGCGTAGGGTAGTCGCGCCCCTTGGTTGTCATGGGAGCAATGATGACGGTCCCAATGTGGTGGTTCATCTCATCCGGTGAGATCACCGCGCAGGGCCTTGTCTTCTTGATCTCGTGTCCGACCGTTGGGTCGAGGGCCACGAGGAACACGTCGAAGCGATCTGCTTCCATTGCCACTCCTCCTCGTCCCAACGGGTCGAGGTCGGCTGACCGTCCAACAACTTGTCGTCCCCCTCACGGGCCATCTGCTCGAAAGCATCCGCCCATCCGGCGCGCGGCCGCCGAGGGGAGCGGATGAGGATCATGCAATCCCGCACGTCCATCTCCACCTGTTCCGTCAGCCCGCACTGCTCAATGAAAGGCTTCGGTATCCCGATGGCCGCTTTTAATCACGCTCTTGCGGCTCCGGCATGGAGTTCAAGCCCGAGAGCGCCGATCACTTTAAGAATGGTGTCGAATCCGGGGCTCCGGTCTCCCGACAAGGCCTTATAGAGGCTCTCTCGTGAAAGACCGGCATCGCGTGCCACTTGTGCCATACCTTTCGCGCGTGCGATATCGCCGAGTGCCTTTGCAACGAAAGCCGCATCGCCGTCGGCCTCCTCGATGCAGGCCTCCAGATAGGCCGCCATTTCTTCAGGGGTTCGGAGGTGTTCAGCCACGTCATACCGAGTTGTTTTTGTCTTAGTCATCGTTGATGTCCTCAAGGTTCCGTGCCAGTCGCAACGCCAGTTTGATGTCTGCGGATTGGCTTCGTTTGTCACCTCCGGCGAGCAGGATCACAAAGGCGTTTCCCCGTTTTGTGAAATAAACTCTGTAAACGGGACCGTAGTCGATCCGCAACTCACTCACACCCGCGCCAACGGACTTGACGTCACCGGCGTGTCCAGTTGCCAGACGCTCGACCCGAGACTGAACGCGTGCTCTTGCGCGCAAGTCACGAAGTCCGTCAAGCCACTTCGCAAAGTTGAGTGTTTTCAGAATCTCAGTCACGTTGAGGATTGTAGCCCATCGGCTACACCTTTGTCAATCGCTGCTTTTGCCATCGCATTGCATCGAAACCAGATTTGACAGACTACAGCTCCGCCGAGAGCACCAATAACAACAGCCTCGCAGATGATGAAGCCACATATTTTGTAGGCAGCCTCAACTGAAATGCCTATAACAAACATAGCCCAGAGCAACCATATCCCAATAGTTACGACCTCAAAATTGAATACCCACTGGACAAGAGGAAGGTGTTGGTATCGAAGCCGCATGTGGTTGAGACCTGTCGCGTGGAAGCAACGACCGAACTGTACCAGACATCCTCGTATCCGTCTGCATCGATAATAAACGAATAGCCCGGAGCAAGACCAAGGTAAGGCATTACCAGTGGAAGATAGTCTGGGAAGTGTTCTGTGCAGAGAGGGTCAAAAAATGCGGGATCGTCAGAATGCTCCCCGCACCAAATGTACCAGCCGGTTGTCCCGTTGCATTTGGCGTGCCGCACGCCGTAGATCGGCATTGCCCCAATCGTCTTAATGGCAAGACCGCACTTGAGATTGGCGTCGGCCTCAACGAAGGGCGAGCCATGCTTGGCGCAAATGGCTTTCTGGCTCTCAGTGTGGAACATACTTATTTCACCGAACCGTCAGCAGCTAGCCGCCACGTGAGCCGAAGGCGAATGGTGGTTGGCTACGCTGCCGGGCTGGCCATTCAGTCTCGCAATCGATTTCGTATCCGTTTGGGATCACGCCTACAATCAAGGATGGCTCGCACCCTGATTTGATCCCCGACGACGTCATAGTAGACCGCGAAAGGAAACTTGGCGGAGAGCATACGGTGATAACCGTGGGCCAATGCGTGAATGCCTGCAAATAGCCGGAGAGAATCGATATCTGCCGACAAGGACTCCTCGAAGTAATCGCCGAGACCTTCGCCCTGCCTCTCGTAGAACGCCTGTCCTTGGAGCAAGTCCTCGATAGCAGACCGGAGGATGACGATTCTCACGGCTTCTTCTCCCGGATGATCCTCTTTGCCTCCGCCCATGGCACGAATTCATCCTTGCCGGTCTTGAGCGCGTCGTCCCGCTCCCTCAGCACGTCGCCATGCCAGTCCGGCGACGGGTAAGAGTCCTCCGTTTGGGTTAGGTCGGCCCACAACTCCTCCATGACTCGGAGTTTTTCAGTGCGTGTAAGACTGCCGATGTCCAAAACAGTATTCATTGTTCTATAGTACACCCGATGGCTGGCAAATTCCATTGCATTTTCTTGGGCTCAATTGGTGCGATTTTATTCTGTTGAAGGTTAGGCGGCCTTGTGGTGCGAGCGGTAGCGGGCGTGGATGGCTGCCATTCGTACGGCGTTGGCGTGCCGCCAGTGCATGCCGGCCTGCTTGCAGCGGCGCACGATCAGGACGCGCACG
>JANYBJ010000247.1 GCA_025360845.1 bacterium | reverse complement strand
CGCGGGTGTGCGGACCGACTTTGCGGTCCAGGCGGATGTGGTAGCCGATGGCTTGTCCGACGGTCTCGCCGCGCTGGCGGGACATGTAGCCTGCTGCTCGAACCGCGGCGTCTCGCCGCACGGGCCGCCGCAGGCTACATGTCCCGCCAGCGCGGCGAGACCGTCGGACAAGCCATCGGCTACCACATCCGCCTGGACCGCAAAGTCGGTCCGCACACCCGCGTCGAAATCCTCACCGAAGGCCTGCTCACCCAGCGTCTGCTCAATGATCCGGAACTCGCCGATGCCGGACTCCTCATCTTCGACGAGTTCCACGAGCGCAGCCTCGCCGCCGACACCGGACTCGCCCTCGCGCTCGACGTCCGCCGCGCCTTGCGCCCCGACCTGCGCATCCTCGTCATGTCCGCCACCCTCCGCCCCGACCCAGTGGCCGCGCATCTCGGCGACGCCGACATCCACACCGCCGAGGCCCGCATGTTCCCTGTGGAGACCCGCCTGCTCAACCGCGCTTCTACCGCCCCGGTGCCGCTGCAAGCCGCCGCTGCCGTGCGCCGCGCGCTCGCAGACGAGCCCGGCAGCATCCTCGTCTTTCTCCCCGGCGAGGGCGAAATCCGCCGCGCCTTGGCGAATCTGCACGACGCCCCGCTGCCCTCCGACGTCTCTCTCCATCCGCTCTATGGCGCGCTGCCGCGCGAGGAACAGGATGCCGCCGTGGAGCCGCCCGCGTACGGCCGCCGCAAAGTCGTGCTCGCCACCTCCATCGCCGAGTCCTCGCTCACCATCGAAGGCATCCGCGTGGTGATCGACACCGGCTGGATGCGCGTGCCGCGCTTCTCGCCGCGCAACGGCATGTCGCGCCTCGAAACCCTGCGTATCACCCGTGACCGCGCCGACCAACGCCGCGGCCGCGCGGGCCGCCTCTGCCCCGGCGTCTGCTACCGCCTCTGGGACGACGTCACCGACCAGCGGCTCGCCCCGGAAGCGCTCCCCGAAATCTACGACGCCGACCTCGCCTCCACGGTTCTGCAGTCCGCCGAATGGGGCTCCTCCGCACGCGACGGACTCCCTTGGCTGACACCCCCGCCCGACGCCTCCTGGCGGCAGGCCACAACGCTTCTCCAGGAGCTTGGCGCGCTATCCCCCTCTCAGGCTTCTGCCTTCAGCCTTCAACCTTCAGCCTTTCCCTCTATCACCCCCCGCGGCCGCACCATGGTCAAGCTGCCCCTCCATCCGCGCCTCTCACATATGATTTTCGAGGCCGCGCACAAGGGTTGCGCCCAACAGGCCTGCCTCCTCGCCGCCGCGCTGGCCGAAGCCTCCTCCGAGTCCTCCCTGCGCTTCGAGACCGACGTCCGCCGACTGCTCGACCGCATGGGAAACGCCGGCCATGACGGCTTCACCTACCGCGTCAAGGAACTTGCCCGCCGCTGGGGCCACGCCTATCCCGCAAACGACGCGCAGCGGCTTTCCGAGGGGCTGCTGCTGGCCTGGGCCTTCCCCGACCGCATCGCCCGCCGCCGCGACGCCGCCGGCCGCTACCTCATGCGCAACGGGCGCGGCGCGATCCTCGACACCTCCGATCCGTTGGCACAGGCGGAGTGGCTCGTCGCCGCCGAACTGCAGGACGACACCACCGACGCCAAGATCCGCCTCGCCGCGCCCGTCACACGCGAGGAGGTCGAAGCGGCTTTCGGCGCGGAGTTCGAAAGCCGCGCGGTCACCTCCTGGGATAAACGCACCGAAGCCGTGCAGGCCGTCAACCGCGTCTGTCTCGGCGCGATCATGATCAAGGAAGGCGGCCAGGCCAAGCCTGACCCCTCCGATATCCTCGCGGCGCTCATCGAGGGCATCCGCCAGAAGGGTATCGACCAATTGCCGTGGACGAAAAGCTCACGCGCGTTGCAGGCCCGGATCTGTTTCCTGCACAAGGCGCTGCCCGAAGCGACATGGCCTGACCTCGGCGACGCCGAGTTGCTGGCGAATCTCGAAGCGTGGCTCAGCCCCTTTTGCGACGGCGTGATGCGCTGGAGCCATGTGCAAGCGCTCGATTTGACGAGCATCCTGCTGAACCGGCTCGACGCCTGCGGCTGTTCGCGTCGCCTGCTGGACGAACTCGCGCCCACGCACCTGGCTGTGCCGAGCGGCTCGCGCATTCAGGTGCAGTACGACCAAGACGCGCCTTATCTCGCGGTGCGCATCCAAGAGGTGTTCGGCATGACCCGGACCCCGAAGATCGCGGGCGGCAGCGTGCCGGTCGTGATGCACCTGCTCTCCCCCGCGCAGCGCCCCGTGCAGGTCACGCGCGACCTCGAAAGCTTCTGGGCCACCGGCTACGCCTATGTCCGCAAAGACCTCCGCGGCCGCTATCCCAAACACTACTGGCCCGAGGACCCCCGCGAGGCCACCCCCACCCACCGCGTGCGCCCCCCGTCCGCTTGAAAGATACCTAACATACTTATCAAACAACACCGGTATGAGCCAGCATGATTTAGTAATGTCCCCGCCACATTCTGTATGTCCTGCTAAGCATGGACCGCACTGCGGGGCAGTCGCGAGAGCGTAAAAAGGGTGCAGAGGGGAACGAGATGAAAACATGTTCAGTGCTCATCATGGGGTTAGAGAAGTTATGAACAACCACTTGATGATGATGACGGTTGTCTTGAACGTGGCGGTGTCCGTCTCTTCGGCGGCCGACCTGACGGCCTCGCGCCTAGCTCCGCTCAACCTCCGTGGTTATGGCAAGGTCTCCGGTGAACAGATAAGGACAACTACATGGTCGGCCTGCAAAGTCTGGTGGTCGCGCCTGTTGAGTAATGGGACAAAACCGGACCGATCAATGTGTCCGGCGTCCCCAATTCAAATCGTGTGCGCTTCCGCACGATATTTGAGCGGCGCGACATTGTGCCGGTGCCGGAACGCCTTGGTGAAATAGTTGGGGTCTGTGAAACCGCTGGCCGCCGCGACCTCGGTCACCGTCCCATCGGTGTCCCGCAACAGGGTGCGTGCGCGTTCCATGCGCACCTCGGTCAGCTCCTGCAACAAGGTTCGTCCGACGGCCTGTGCGAAACGTGTCTCCAACAACCGGCGCGACACGTCGCAATGCCGCGCGATGTCGCTGACCTGAAAGGTGCGGTCCGAAAAGCGGTCGTAGATATAGCGCCGAGCCCTGGCTACCACGCTGTCCTGATCGAAACCGGACGCAGTCGATTGCCGTCGCGACACATGCGTTGGATCCGCGAGTATCTGTATCGGCGTGGTGTCGGACTGCCCGGCCATGAGACCGTGCAGCACCTGCGCGGCCTTATAGCCGGCGCGGTACGCGTCCAGCGCGATGCTGCTGAGCGACGGCTCGCACAGTTCGCACAGCAACGGGTCATTGTCCACGCTGAGCACCATCACGTCGTCCGGGATTTTCAGCCCGACCTCGCGGCAGGCCTCGATCACGTTGCGGCCGCGCTGATCCATGGCCGCGAAAATCCCCAGGCCTCGCGGCAGGCTCTTGATCCACTTTCCCAAGCGCCGGATATCCGCCTCCCAAGACATGCCGGGCGACTGGGTCCCGTAAACAGGACACGCATAACCGGCCTGCTCCACGCGCCGCAAAAAGGCACGCTCACGCGCCGCCGACCAGACCGTGTCAACCATACTGTGTACGAAGGCGAAGCTGCGGCAGCCGCACGCATGCAGATGCGAAAATGCCATCTCCACGATAGCCTCCGCGTCCGTCGTGATATACGGAAACCGCGTCAGCTCATCGAGTTTCGCGAGGTGCGCCGTAAAAGGATCCAGCACGACCAGCGGCAACCCTTTCGCGAGCAACGCGTGGGCCGCAGCCCCTCCATACAGACGGGCGATGACCCCGGTGCAATGCCAAGAGCCGATTTCCGGCACGGCCTGCCGCATGCCGTCCGGATTCAAATAGAAGGCCCAATGGTTATCCAGCGTCTTTTCGTAATCGCGGATGCCTCGCAGCACCTCGCGGCCGAACTCGTGCGAGGTCTCAATCAGGAGCGCGACGCGGTAATGGTCGCCTTTTTTTATTTGCGCGATTTTACCCTTCACATTCGCAATCTTACCATAACCGTCGGCGGTCTGGCGAGGTATAATAGCGTCACATTATGGAGTTGGATTCAGGTTCCATGATGCGTTTTCTATCAACCGGAAACTGTGTTGGTAAAACAGGACAAGCGGGTAGTGTGTGCGTGTGACCGGAAGCCTCAACCACCCTTTTCGTGGAGCGGGCGCCCCGATTGCGCAGAAAGTGAAAGCGTGATATGCTTTCGCGGGCTGAAAATATAAGCGGGCAAAGGTCGAAGATATCGGCTTTTGTCCCGCTTTTTTTGGCGCACCTCCTCCGTATTTTCAGGAGTCCACGTATAATAAGGGGAAAGTCGATGCAGCAAACGCACAGCAGGATGATCCGCGCAGCCATCGGGTTGCTTGCGGTCGGCGGAACACTCGCCACCGCCACCGCTCAGAACCTCGAGCCCGTCCCGCAGGAGCAGATCGATCAGATCAGCGCCCTGCTCGGCCCGCAGCTTACCGCCAAACCGGCCAAAGCCAGAACCCTTCTCGTCTTCTGGCGCTGCGAAGGCTTCGTCCACGGCAAAGCGCTCGAATACGGCAACAAGGCCCTCGAACTCGCGGCCGCCAAGACCAAAGCCTTTAAAGTCGATTTCACAAACGATTACGAAGCCCTCAAACCCGCCAACCTCGCCAAGTACGACGCGCTGGTGCTGAACAACACCACGGGCCTCAAGACCCAAGAGAACCGCTTCGTCGAGCCCGCCATCGTCGACTTCGTGAAATCGGGCAAAGGCCTCGCCGTGATCCATGCGGGCGCCGACAACTTCAATAAGGCCGAGCAGGCCGCCGAGATGGTCGGCGGACGTTTCTGGGGCCACCCCTGGGGCAGCGGCGGCACCTGGGCTTTCAAGCTGGACGATCCCGGCAACGCGCTCAATCAAGCCTTCGGCGGCAAGGGCTTTCCGGCCGGCGACGAGATCTACCAGCAAGAGTCCCCCTTCTACAACCGCGCCAAACTGCATGTGCTCGTCTCGCTCGATTTCGCTGACAAAGCGACGGCCGAAGCCCAGGGACAGCGCCGCGACGACAAAGACTACGCCGTCTCTTGGATACGTCCCTACGGCAAAGGCCGCGTCTTCTATACCTCGTTCGCCCACGACCAGCGCGCGTTCCTGAACAAGGCGGTGCTCACCCACATCCTTGACGGCGTGCAGTTCGTTCTCGGCGATCTCAAAGCCGACGACACGCCCACGGGCCTTTCGGCCACAGACCTGAACCGCGTCAAGACCGCAACCGACGCGAACGTGAACGAGGTCTTCGGCTATCTGCAGGACATCGGCGCGCATACCGGCAACGCCAACGTAGACGCCGCGAATAAGGTCAAACTCGACGCGCTTCTTAAAGATCAGGCCACCACCGTCTTCGGCAAGAAGGCGATCCTACGCGCCCTGCTGTCGACACTTGGCGCACCCCAAGACCTCTCCGCAGTCGTCGCCTGCCTCCAAATGCCCGAAACCCGCGCCTGGGCTGTCGCGCTGCTCGCAGGAGCCTCCGGCGCAGCGGCCGACAAAGCTTTGACGCAGGCGACGGCCGGCGCCGACACCGAGTTGCGCTGTGCCCTGCTCAACGCCTTGGCGATCCGCAAGAACAGCGCGGCCGTTGCCCCGTATACGGCGGATAAAGACGCGGTCGTAGCCACCGCCGCGTTCGCCGCGCTCGGCCGCATCGGCGATGCCGAAGCGCTGCAGACGCTCGCCAAATCCGCTGCGCCCGCTCTTGAAGATGCCCGCCAGACCGCCCTCGCGGCCTGCATCGGAACCCTCGCCGCCAACGGCAAAGGACGCGCGGCCATGAAAGTCGCCCAGCCGCTCTTCAACAACGCCGCGACGCCCGCACCCTTGCGCGCCGCAATCGCAAAAGCGCTGCTGCTGACCGACGACACCTTCTTCGCGACCGGCATCAAGGACGCCTGCCCCATGGTTCGCCAAACCATGATCCGGGCCGCCGACGGAGTTCCCGTCGCCGCACTCGCCGCCGCGCTCAAGGGCGCGACGCCCGTTGACCAGGCCTCGCTCGCCGCCAAGCTCGCCGCCCGCGACGCCAAAGCCTGCACGCCGGCCGTGGCCGAGCTGCTCAAGTCCGATCAGGACGCGGTCGTCTGCGCGGCGCTCCGCGCCCTTGTCACGCTCGGCGGAGCCGACCAAGTGCCCGCGATCCTCGCGCTGACCGCACATGAAGGTGTCATCGGGCAAACAGCAACGGAAACGCTGAACGACCTGCGCTCGCCGGATGTCGGCAAGGCGTTGATCGCCCTCGCAGCGAAAGACCCGGCCCTGCAGATGAAGGTGCTCAACATCCTCGGCGAGCGTACCGAAGCCGCACTCATTCCGCAATACGAGACGTTCCTCAAATCGGACAATGCCGAACTGCGCAAGGAAACGTGGAAAGCCCTCGCCAAACACGATGCCGACAGGCTCTTCAAGCAGGCGATCGTCTGGTTGCCGCTGGTCAAGGACAACGAACTCAATCAGGCCGAAGCCGCCCTTCGCGTGGGTGCCAAAAACGCCGAGCCGGCCGCGGGCGCGGCCGCCATCGTGACCGCATGGAAGACCGCCGGAGCCTCTTCCAAGAAGGTGCTGGCTGGCCTGATGGCCAGTTACGGAGACCCCGCGTTCATCGCCCCGCTCACCGCCGCGCTGGCCGACCCCGACAAAGCGCTGCGCGAAACCGCGATCGATGCGTTGGCCGACTGGTCTTCGATCGGCTCTTTCGACGTCCTTAAAAACGCCATCGGCACGCAAACCGACGCGGACCTGAAGACCCGGGCTCTGCGTGGCGCACTCAAGGTGGCCTCCGCCCACGCCGGACCGGACACGCGCGCACGCTTCGTCGAACTGTTCAAGCTGGCTTCAGACGAGAAGAGCCAAATGACCGTGGCCGACGGCCTGTTCAAGCGCGACGGCCTGGAGCTTTTCACGGCCTTGCAGGGGCTCTTCAACGATCCCGCCTGCGGCGCACCGGCCAAGAAAACCTATGTAACCTTCTTTGACCAGAAGGTCAAGCAGCAGACCGGCGGACCCGCTCGCGAACTGGACGCCTCGAAGTGGAAGGCCAACGCCTCACATTCGGGTGGCGATGCCTCCAAAGCGTTCGACCGCAACCCCGGCACGCGGTGGACGTCGGGCCCCTCAGAAAAGGGCATGTGGTTTACCCTCGACCTCGGCGAAAGCGTTTTCGTTACCGAGGTGGTGCTGGACTCCGAGGGTTCGGCCAACGACACACCGAACGGCTTCGAGGTCTACGCTTCGAACGACGGGAAGACGTGGGCGGGCCCGGTGGCCAAGGGTGACGGCAGCGCAACAAAGAAGAACATCATTCCGATGGCGTCGCAGACGCAGCACCTGAAATTCGTCCTCCTCGGGGGACGCCCGGGCCTGCACTGGTCGATCCATGAGATTTTTGTGAAGGCCGGTCTTGATCAAAAGAAGATCGACGAAATCGGCAAAGTCGCCGACAGCGTGCGCTAAACCCATTTGTGAATCCATGGAGGGCGAGCGTCCTCGCGAGCCGTCCAGACAGAAACAGGAGATGATCATGAACTTTTCACGCAGAACCTTCCTCCGTGGCAGCGCCGCAGCGGCGGCAGTCACAGCCTTCAACATCGTTCCTTCGCGCGTCCTCGGGCAGAACGCGCCCAGCAACAAGATCGCCATGGCCATGATCGGCGTCGGCGGCATGGGCTCAGGCAACATGGGCTCGTTCCTCGGCCTTGACGATGTGGCCGTCCGCATCGTGTGCGACGTGAACACCAAGAAGATGGAGCAGGCCAAGAAATCGGTCGACGGCCGCTACAACAACACCGATTGCCAGATGATCAAGGACTTCCGCGACGTCTGCACCCGCAAGGACATCGACGCCGTCATGATCGCCACGCCCGATCACTGGCACGCCTACATCGGCACCTTCGCTGCGCGTCATGGCAAAGACATCTACGGCGAGAAGCCCTTCACGCATGACCTGCGCGAAGGCCGGGCGCTGGTCGACGCCGTGGCCCAGCACGGGCGCGTGTGGCAGACCGGCAGTTGGCAGCGCTCCTCCGGCGAGATGCGCCGTGCCGTCGAACTCGTCCGCAACGGCCGCATCGGCAAAGTCGTGCGCGTGGATGTCGGACTGCCCTCCGGCGGCCGCGGCGCGCCCGCCAAAGCCGACGCCAAAGT
>JANYBJ010000030.1 GCA_025360845.1 bacterium | reverse complement strand
CGGGGGTCGACCGCCGACCACGCCGGGGCGATACCGAGCACGGCCCGCGTCTTGGCCTCGACGATCACGGCCTTGGTCATGTCGTGGGGAAGCACGTAGAGGCCGTATTCCGATCCCGGAGCGAGGCGGCAGCCGGTGCCGTCCGGTTGCTCTACCAGACCGACGTAGCGCAACTTCATTGCCGATCCCGTCATATCGCGATCCTGAAACTCGATGAGCCCGTTGTTCCCGACGCGCACCTTGCGGTAGCACGCGTCCCCCAAGAAGTCGCAGATGGCCCAATGCGGCAGCCGCACAAGGTTGGAAGAGTGCTGCTGCCACACCTCCAGCGGGCTCATGCGGCGAAGGCGGTAGAGGCCGGGCGTCATCAGCGCGATCTTGCCGACCTCCCGCATGGCTTCCGGAAGGGTGCGGATGTCGCCCGCCGCCCGCCAGTCGCCGCGCCCGTCAATCGACCACTCCTGAGTCATCCACTCATTCTGTTCCCAACCCTCAATGTCGTGCTCGCGGCGGTCGTAGATGATCTCGTACAGATCCGCAACCATCCTGCGGTACGCCGTGAAGGTCATCGCCCCGCCGTACCACAGCAGATCGCGCTGATCCTGCGGCACGCGCTCCCATACCTTGAGAACGTGCTCCGCGTACTTGTCGAGGCCGTACATCTGTTCGGGCTCGTCGACGCGGCTGAGCGCTCCCGTCTGCGCCGGGAGGTTCGCGCCCTCGTAATGGATCAGGCGGTGGCTGCCTTCGATCAGCGCCTTGGCTTTGAAGTTGCCCTTGCCCTGCGGACGGAACATGCCCTTGAGCACCTGTTGGCCCAGCACCTTCGGTTCCCTGAACGTCACGGCCCCGTCCGTAAGCCGCGTGATCATGTCCTGTTCCTCCGGAGTCAGGCTGGCCGTCCCCAGCTCAATCACGAACTGGCATCCGCCCGGATGCCACCCCTTGTTGCAAAGCACATCCGCTATCGTCGCCTTGAAAAGCGCCTTGCCGAGCCCCTCGCGAGTGCCGTCCTCGCGCAGGATCTGCGGCTTAATCCCCCAACTGATCTTGTTTGTTGTCGCCACATCGACGCAGGCGAACTCCAGCGCTCGCAGCAGCTTGCGGTTGATGCCCGGCACCGCGATCTTAAGGTCGTGCCACACGTCGTCGAACTCGTAGATCATTCCGGGCAGCAGACCGACGCGCGTCGTGTAGACCGCCGGGGCCATCATCCGCGCCGCCGTCGCGCCCTTGCGCATCGTCACCAGCTCAAACTTCGTACTCTTGAACTTGCGGATCGCGTTGCTGTAAAGCCACCCGGTTGGCGTCCAGTCGGACGGGCAGCGCTCCGGAAGGCGCTCGCCGGGGTACTGCTTGGCCCACACGTCGCGCCACGAGCCCACGCCGGGGATCGTAACCCCCCGGCGCAGGTCGCGCAGCATGGCCCGCCACGCGGGCTTGCTGGCCCGCTGGTTCTCTTCGCAGTAGCGCTTGAACGCCTCCGCGAATCCCTTGCGGTCCCCGCTCGGGGTGCGCGGAACCTTCGCCCAGTTGACAAGAAACGTCCACGCCCGACCGCTGGCCACCCAGCCGTGATACTTCGCCCAGATCCTCTCCGGGCTCCAGCCGCGGCGGTGGCCGTTGCGCACGGCCCACTCGCGGCACACGGCGGACTTGTTCCGCGCCGTGTCGATCTGCATCATCACATCCTCCCAGACCACCACGTTGGCCCGCTCCTCGGCGGGCAGCGTCGCGAACTCGGGGCATTGCATTTTGACCAGCAGCGCGGGCGTTGACATTCCTGACCTCCGTTACTTGTTCCTGTTGCGGGCCTTCATCTCGGAGCCCAGCTTGTCGGCCGTCGCCTTGAACCCGGCCCAGGTGCTCTCAAGATTGTCGTCGGGCAGCAGCGCCCACGTCGCGTTGGCGACGTAATCCGCAGCGATGTTCACGACGCGGGCGGCCTCGTCCACCGCCGCATCCATCTTCTCCCGCTTCGTCAGCGGCTTGGTCGGCTCGGTGTACTTCGCCTTGGCCGACTTCCGCTGCTGGATGAAGTCGATCAGCATCTGCGAGAACACGGCGGCGCTCGCCTCCGGGGCTGGCGCGGCTTCCGCCCTGGACTTCCTGCCGCGCTTGGCGGGCTCCTGCGGCTCCGGTTCCCCGGTGCCGAGCTGGGCCTGCGCGGGCGCGGCGATCATCAGGCTGCCGACCTGCGCCACGTCGATCTTCGCCAGCTCGCCCCACGCCGCCTCCGGCGCGATCCCCCGCGCGTCCAGGCAATCCCTCGCGTCCTTCATGTAGGTCTGCAACGTGCGCGGGCTCTTTCCGGGGCACAGCTCCATCAGCCGCGCCTCCCATTCGCCGTGCTCGCTCATCGCCTTGCAGCACAGCAGCCCCACGCCCGCCCGCAGCATGCTGAACTTGCCCACCTCGGCGCGGTTCAGGTCATCCGCGATCATCGCCGTCATGCTCGCCACGTCAATCGGCTGCACATTCTTTACCGTCGCCACCGCGTCATTCTTGGTATGCTTCATTTCGCTTCGTCTTTCTTGGTTGTCGTTTAACCGATCACATCCGTCTTGGGCTCCACCCAGAACGTCTCAGACTGCTTGATGCGCATGCCGTGCTGCGCGAGAACCGGCTCGCTTAGCTCATCCTTGGCCGCGTCTTTCGCCACCTCCTCCTTGACCCGGATGAACCCGTCGAGCCCCGCCTTGCGCAAACTTGCGATCACACCGTCCCAGTTCCACCGGCTGCTCAGCAGCACCAGCGTCTTGTTCCCCCACCTGAAGCCGAAGTTGGCGAGGGGCGTCTCGGCGCTCTGCTTGCCGGTCGGCAGCAGCTCGGCGCGGTTGTCTTTGGCGTAGCCCTCCGCCTTGGTCACCAGTGCGTCTATCTCCGTCTTGAGCGCGTCGATGGCCGGGTTATGCTCCTGCTGAATGTTCTGGATCTGCGCGTCGCGATCCGCCTCCAGCTTGCGCCGCTGGACTTCCTTGCGGGCGATCTGGTCTACCGCCGCGTCGAATTCGACCCGGTCGGAGAACGTCTCCGTCTTGACTCTTGCCATGGTTCCTTCTCCTCTTTCAAGCGGCTTGCAAGCCGCCGGTTTGTCAGTTGCCGCCGACGTTGCTGCGCTTGATGCGCAGCTCAGCCAGCGTCAGAAATTGTGTGCGCCGGGCGTCGTAGTCCCGGCCCGACCTCACGATGATGCGGGCGTGCTTGCGCTGCGCCTCGTCGTTGCGGTTGGCGTAGGCCACCAGCAGCGTCCCGTCCGAGATCCAGTTCTCGACCGTGCGGCGGCAGCAGTACATCAGGGCAGCCGCCTCCGGCACCGAAACCGTTTTCTTGTCGGGCAGGCCGTCCTCCAGCATCCGGCAGGCCTCCGCCTTCGCGTCGGTCGCCACCGCCGGCACCGGCCTTTCAAGATGCGGGAACAGCGTGAGCTGTCCGGGCAGGTCTTTAACGAGCGTCGGCATGGGCCACCTCCACCGCTCCCGTCTCCCCGGCGCACCGCGCATGCACGTTGTCCGCGTCCAGCAGTTCCCCGCACATCTCGCAGACCGAATACGCGGCTACCGCCTTATCCTCGCGGAGCTGGATGCAGGCGCAGACCGCCCATATCACCACGCCCAGCGCGAGGGCCGCGAACAGCAGGCAGCCGTACCCGACGATCTGCATATCCGCCTTCTGTTCTCCCGCCTCATCGTATGCCTGTTGCTCGTCCATCGTTCCCTCCTGTTACCTGAACCCCGTCGTAAAGAACTGACGCGCCGCCGGAATCCCGCGGCGCTGGCAACCCTGCGTGCGGCACACGTAGAGCGCCTCCGAATCACCGGCCTGCATCGACTCGTCACCGGGCTCACCGCACCACGCGCAACGCACCGCATCGCCATGCGTCTTCACATTAAATGTCACCGTATGCTCTTCAGTCACCTCGGCTATCTGCCCGTCAGGTTCCATCATCGCAAGCGCCTTCCGAAGGTCATCGCGCAACCGCTTGCACGGATCGCCGCAATCCTCTCCGAACGACTCGACCGCCTTCAGCAGCTCCTCGGATGCCGCGCGGTTCAACACGTATCGCACACCCTTCAGTTCAATCTCCATCTTGAAATCACCCGCCATGGGATACCTCCATCTTCGCGACAACCTTGCCGTTCATGTACGCCGTCAGAATGCACGCGTGCTCGTCCAAGATCTCGTCGTACGGCTTAGACGTCTCCGTCACATCGACCGCGAACTCGTCGAGGTACTGGATGATCAGATCGTCCTCAAGGTCAAAGTGAACATGCCCTCCGGCCTCCCTGCCTGCGACGTCATGCGTTCCCTCGCGCTCCAGCCTGTCAACGTCCTCCTGCGTGATCAGTCCGCGCTGCTTCAGCCGCCCGATGATCTCCGCGAACTGTTTGCGCTCGCTCGGGTCTCCGCCGCATACCGGGCACGGCTTCAGCGCCTCATCCGACCTCTGACCTCCGACCTCTGATATCTGTTTCACGTCCATCGCCTGTCTCCTTTATCCTTCCGCCTTCATCCTTCATCCCTCATCCTTCATCCTTCATCCTTCATCCCTCATCCTTCATCCCTCATCCTTCATCCCTCATCCTTCATCCTTCATCCCTCATCCTTCATCCCTCATCCCTCATCCCTCATCCTTCATCCTTCATCCCTCATCCCTCATCCCTCATCCTTCATCCCTCACCTCGTCACCGCCGCCAGCTCGGCGTAGGGCATCGCCGACTGCGCGGTGAAATGCGTGTGCCCGCCGATCCGGCTGGCCCGCGCGATCTCCCGCCACGGGTCGCCGCCCGTCCGCTCCAGCACCCGCCACGACCACACGCCCGCGTGGCGGAAGATCTCCGCCTTGCGCCAGCGCGAGGCCGCGTACTTGCGCCGGATGATGTAGCGCCGCTGAAACCGTCCCTCTACGACCTCCCACGGCGTCCTCGCCCGCCAGCCCGCATCGGCCAGCCCGTAATGCGGGCGCGGCTTCCGGTAATCGGTGAGTGTGTTCATTGACCACCGCCTTTCAGGATATCCGCCAGCGACTTCTTGTGGCGGAAGGTGAACCCTGTCTCGCGTTCGATGCGCAGGAAGCGCTCGGCGAGATCGGGCCGCGCATCGGCACCGTTGCGCAGATCATTCTCGGTCGCCATCACGCACAGTGCGCAGCTCAGCCTCTCATTGCCACGGTCATAGGCTACGTGACGCGGAAGTCCAGACTCGCTGATGTGTCTCCAAACCTGATCCAGAGTCATGTCCAGAATCGGGCGGTACTTGGTCACCTTGCGCGTGCCAGCCGACAAACGTGCGTCAACCTCGCTCTCCGGCAGCTTGCGGCGGTGGGCGCTCTCCTCGCGCCGCTCTCCGGTCACTACCAGAACGCTCGCCCCCATCGCAGCCGGGAACTCGCCGCGCACGACCTTGCTGATGGGATCGGTCTTGCAATGGCTCGTGCAGTAGCGGCAGCTCGGAGACGGCCACCCCGGTTTGCCTGCCGGGAACTGGGCTCGGATTACCTTATCGATGGGGTTGCGCTTGCAGTCGCTCGTGCAGTACCGCTGCGCTGGGCTGGGCCAGCCGGGTTTTCCGCGCGGTTCCTGAACTGCCATCATGCGGCAGCGCCGCTCAATGTGGTCGGGCAGCGCTCTATGAGGCACGGCGACGTGCAGGTTGATCCTGTAGTGCTGGCACAGCATGCGGCAATGCGGCAGACTCTCGGGCCACTCCGCGCCCGTGTCGGCGTGGATCGCGATCACCTTGCCCGTGTACTGCTGCCTAAGCACCTCGCCCATAACCACGCCAAGGATCGTCTGCGAGTCCTTGCCGCCGCTGATGCTGATTGAGATGGCGCTGAAGTCGTGAAGGTTAATCACTTGGTACCCCCGTTCTTGGCCACTACCTCAGCCGCCTTGGCGCACGCGAAGGCGAACGCCGTATGCTTGCGCAGGCGTCTGCGGGCCTTCCACGCCGTGCCCTCCGGTGCGGTCTGGAGATTCCGCTCCAGAGTCAGCGCGGCGTTCTCATGGTGGTCGCTGCAAGCCATCAGCGCGTCGAACAGGCTCATACCGCCACCGCCTCTCTGCCCTGAGGCTTCAGCCCGCGCCACTCCGACTGTCCGCACCAGCCCGCGCTGTTCCACTCGCGGCGCAGCGCCCTGCGGTTGTGATGGATGCCCGAAGCGTTCCCGCAGAACTCGCACACGACCCGCTCGCGCACGTTGTCGCGCATGCGCCCCATCCGGGGCCGGATGGGCTTCGGACCCGGAACCTCGACGATGGCGGGCTTCGCCCCGCACTGGCAAAGGTTGAGTGTTCTCACTGCGCCTCCTCGATGATGATGGTTTCGCCGAAGGGCGCAGCGCCGATGGCCATGATCGCGGCCAGATCCTGCGCCTTGGCGCGGATCAGCGCGGCAGCCTGACGCGCGTTGGCCGTCCAGTAGAGCTGGAGCTGGCCGTCCGCGATGCGCCGGATCTCGGCATACTTGCCGTCCGTGATCCGCTTGACCCAGTAGAGCTGGTTAGCCATGGGCCACCTCCTCGTTGCACTTCTCGCGCACCGCCTCAACGGCGGATCGGTAGTCCGTGGCAATCTTCAGCTCCTCCGTGCGCCCGAGGATGTAGCACGCCAGCATCCTGCCCCGACCCGAGTTCCGCAGCAGCGCCGCGAACTCCTGTTCCGTGATCGCCAGCATGCGCTGGAGGTCCATGCCCGGAAGCAGGCACCCGCAGCCCTCGCGCGCCATACCGAGCGCGGCCTCCAGAGCGCCCTTGACCTCAAAGGCCTTCCCGGTCTCCAGCTCGCTGCGGGTAAACTGCTCAACTGCCCGCCGCGCCGTCTCACGCGCCTCCTCGTACTGGCTGTTCAGCGACACCGGAGAAACGCCCTCCTGCCACACGGGCATCGCGGCGATCATATCCAGCGCCTCAATCATCCTGTTGATCTGCACCTCTTGCTTCTTGCTCATTGCCTGTTTCCTTTCCTGTTACCTGTGAATCAAACCTGAAACGTGAACTCGAAATTTCCGTTCGTGAGGTATTCGCCTCCCGCCTTGACGATCCCGATGACCTTCTCGATCTCATCCGAGCTTCCAGACAGGAAGACGAATAGACCGGGTACGGCATGACAGTTGTGCCGCGCATTTCGGAACCCGAGAGATTTCAGGAACCCATCAAACTCCATCCAGTCACCGGTCGGCTTGGAAACGATCAACTGTTTCGGATCTCTGTTGTAGTAAGCCGTGAGTGTTGCCTTCATTGCCTGTTTGCCTTTCCTGCGTTGTTACTTCGCCGCCGCCGCCAACTGCCTGCGCAGCCGGTCGTTCTCCATCGCCAGATTGTCGGCCCGGCTCCGGTGAATCAGCGCCTCAGCGGCAAACGCCTTCCGCTCGCCGAGCAACTGGTTGCGTTCGTTCATGTAGTCCGAGGCCAGCCCCAGCATGTCCCTGAAGCACCGCCACGCCCGCTCCTCTCTCCGTCCGATTCTGATGATCATCGCCTGTCCCTTTCTCTTTCACTAACGCACTGACGCACTAACGCACTGCCTTCCCCCCGCCCATCTTCCACGCCGCCCACATCCGGCGCACCCGCGCCGACGTTTCCCTTCCCAAAAGCACCCGCCGCACATGCTGGTGCGAATACCCGTGCTCCCGGCAGAACGCCGTGATCCCCGGATACATCGTCCTGCGCCCCGCCGGACGCCCGGCCTTTTTTTCTCTGTTGACTTTTCGATTCATTCGGCGTTAACCTCGTGTTGTCTAAATCACCGTGATTTGCAGATATCATATGCTAATCGGATTAGCAGATCAAGGGCGAAAGTTAGCATGGATGCAAATTCTTTTAGCGAGCGTATCAGGAGAACCCGCATGGCAGCCGGATTGCAGGGAAAAGATCTTGCCATGCGGTTAGGAATTTCACGTCCTTATCTGACGCAGATTGAAAAAGGAGACCGAACGCCAGCCCACGAGTTGCTAATCAGATTAGCTACCGAACTGAATACAACGCCTGAATGGTTGTTGAATGGGAAACACCCGCAAAAACCGGATCCTGTATCCGCAGAAGAAAGCGCATCAGCCTTAAGGATTGCCGATTTAGAACGGCAACTTGCGGTTGCAAATGAAACCATTAATAATCTATCTAAAGCGCTAGCTGTGGGGCGATCAGTGGCGCTGCGCCTTCCCACCAGGAGTGCAGCGAGTGCGCGCTCTGGTGGCAAAGAGCAAACTGCATAGACGTCTGAAAGGAGATCGTTATGAAAAGTCTGATCCATTGCCGCGCATGCGGAAACAGCGTTTCACCGGACGCCCGCTCTTGTCCCTCATGTGGAGATCCGGTTAAACCGAAATACGACGGAGAGATTAACATGAGAGACCCGATACACTTGATCGGTGTTTCAGCTTCTGTCGTCTTTATTATTGGACTCGCCTTTTGGGTCTACAGCGTTATCATTACACGATAACCAAAAAAAGTGGTTCCTTATGGGCGAGTTCGTTTCTGTCGTTTTGGGTATAGCCGCCTTCTCCGGATGCGTGTGGCTGACCATCATTCCCGTTTTGATCTACAACGAATTGAAGCGTCAGGGAATTGACCGGGAACGCGAATCTATGAAGATTATCAGCGTGCTTGTCGGGATTCATCAGAGGCTTTCCGATCCTGCCGGATCATGTCGATCTGATGTACCTAAATCGTCCGAAGCGACCGATCCTCTTCAGGCCACAATCGACGCCCGCTCACAGATCTAATCCAAAAGCGCAACCATTGCGCTTTTGATAAACAGGAGAGACGGTATGAAGAAAGCCATCATCGCGCTGTGCGCGTCACTGGTCGCGGCGGCTGCCATCGCCGCCGCCGTGCAGTGTAAGGGCGTCACCCAAAAGGGAGCCCGCTGCAAGAACACCACGAACAACGCTTCGGGATATTGCTACCTCCACGAAGGCCAATCAAAATAGTTCTTCCACGTAGATAAACCAAAAGCGCAACCATTGCGCTTTTGAAAAACGACCGTCCTGCAACACGATTGCAAGTCGGTCTTTTTTTGTGCCCGTTTCCAAAAACGCAGCCGCTGCGTTTTTGAAAGCGGCCTCCCTGCAACCCGTTTGCAAGGCGGCTTTTTTGTGCCCGTTTCCAAAAACGCAGCCGCCGCGTTTTTGAAATCCCCTTCCCCCGGCTAACAGCCTGACAGCCTAAACGGCTAACAGCCTTCCCCAAAAAATCAATGCGCACGCACGGCATGCAGTAGACCCGCCATAACGGAGTTATGGCCTATGATTCGCCCCATGAAAAGCGGATCACAGGCAAGACCGATTTCAAGACTTCTTCAAAAGCGCAGCCGCCGCGTTTTTGCCGCCGTTTCCAAAAACGCAGCCGCCGCGTTTTTGCTTTGCTCCCTTGTCGGCTGCTCTTTCCCGCTCGGAGATTTCCAAAAACGCAGCCGCCGCGTTTTTGGTTTCCCATTCTTTTCAACTTCGCATATCCGCCGTGAAACTCACGTCGGTACTGCGGCAGGGATTGACCCACAACAGGGTCAGCGACGTGCCCCGGAGGCTGTTACCCTCCGCTCCCGAAATGCAACGACGTGCCTGTCGTCGCGTGCATTGGGACACGCTCCGTTTTCAAAAACGCAGCCGCTGCGTTTTTGCCGTTTTCCCAAAAACGCAGCCGTTGCGCTTTTGCCGATTTCCAAAAACGCAGCGGCTGCGTTTTTGAAATCTCTCTGCTTACCGTCTTCGTGTCTTCGTGTTAACCCTCTCTCCGGAAAGGTCCCCGCATGACCTCTTTCTCCCCTCCCGTCGACATCGCCGCGTGGCTCGGCTGCCTCACTTTCTGCGTGTGGCTTTTCAACGGCGCGGCCAAGGCGTGGTTCACCCTGCGCGGCAAGCCAAGCCCCGAGGAACAGGCCGCCGCGACCAACGGCATCGCCTCCCGCGTGGCCACCATCGAGCACTGCATCGGCGCCTGCAAACACGAGCAGGACCGCCGCCTCGACGAGCTGGAGGCCGGGCAGGCCATGCTCCGCGAGCTGATCACCGAGGAGAACGGCAAGATCTACAACCGCGTCAACGCCGCCGCCGAAACCTGCTCGCGCATCTCCGGCGAACTCACCAGCATCAAGAGCACACTTGAGGTGCTCCTCGTCCGCACCATCAACGGAAGGAAGTGACCCCCGATGCCCATCGACATCGACCCCGACGTATCCAAGGCCATCGTCACCGTGCTCCAGGAGTGCGCGGGCAAGCCCCTCGCCACCCGCGCCCTCGCCGTCTACGTCAACGGCTACACGCGCACGCCCTGCGCCGTCTCCGACGTGCAGCGCCACATCGACGCCCTCGAACGCGCGGGCTACGTGCAGCGCCTCGCCGACCGTTTCAATCCGGCCCAGCTCCAGTGGGTCATCACCGACTCCGGGAAACTGCTGTAACCAAAAACGACACCGTGTCGTTTTTGAAAATGGAGAATCCATGAAAGACAAGATCAACAGTTTACGCGAGAAGATCGACAACATCGCGCGTCAGGTTAAAGACCTGCATCCGCATGTTCCTTTTCCCCGAATCGGCATCGACGCACACGAGGCTCACGCAAATGTGACGCTCGCATACCGCCACCTCGAAGATGCCCGCATGCGCTTGGGCAAGGTGATCCAGTCTTTAGAGGGAGGTAATAGCTGCTACAACAATCAGGCTCCCGTTGTCCGCGAGACACGCAGCCACGAGGGCGAACCGGCACCTTCACCGTTCTAAATCCAAAAACGACACCGTGTCGTTTTTGAAAACGAGACCTAAACCATGAACCAGAAACCCAGCCCGCTATCGAAGCTGACAGGCATCACGCCCGAGCAGGAAGAGGAACTGCTTGAGGTGCTGCGGCCCGGCGCTTACCGCGTCGGTGTGGAGTGGGTTTCCAAGAACCTCGGCATCAAGGTTTCCATTTCCGGCCTGCGCCGCTGGTGGGCTCGCGAAACCAAGTCCCGTGCCCGCGCCAATCTGCGCAGCGCCATCAAGGCCAGCGAGCAGTTCGATAAAGACCTCGACGCCCGAGCCCTCGACGCCCGAGCCAACAACGCCCTCCGCGCCGCCTTCTGGCAGGCCATCACCAGCGACGACAAAGAGGCTATCAAGACCTTCGCCAGCCTGTCTCTCGATTACAACGCCGACTCCCGCGACAGCGAGAAGCTCCAGCGCCTGCTCAAGGCCGAAAAGGATTTAGAAGAGGCCCGCAAGGCGAACGCCGAGCAGGCCGCTCATATCGCCGCACTGCGGCAGCAGCTCGCCGAAGCGGGCAAGGTCAATGTCGCCGATCCGTCTCAGGTCGCCAACGAGGTTGACCGCATTCTCGGTGTCAAAAAATGAGCGCCACCCAAGCCATAGCGCAGCAGGCATCCTACTTCCTGCCGTACCAGCTCGACTGGATTCGCGACGACAGCCCCTACAAGGTCGCCGAGAAGTCCCGCCGCGTCGGCTTCACATACGCCAGCAGCTACCGCATGTGGCGCAAGTGTATGGATCGCGGCCGGGGCTTCACGCAGTGGGTCAGTTCGCGCGACGAGATGACCGCGCAAGAGCTGATCCGCGATTACATCCGAAAATGGTGCGAGCTCGGCAACGTTGTCGCCAAGGGCATGTACGGCGAGAACGTCGAGATGCTCGACCCCGAGCGCAACATCAAGGCGTATGTGGTCGAGTTCCCCAACGGAGCTCGCATCGTCTCGCTGAGTTCCAAACCCGAGGCGTTTGCCGGCAAAGGCGGCGACGTGTTTCTCGACGAGGCCGATCTGCATGACGATTCCGGCAAGCTGATCGACATGGCCTATCCCTGCATCCTTTGGGGCGGGCAGCTTGAGATCGTCAGCGCGTACCGCGTCAACGGAACATCGTCGAGCCCGTTCGCCCGCTTGGTTGTTTCGGCCAAGAAGGATAACCCAATGGGCATCCGGCTACACCGCGTCACGCTTCCCGACGCCGTCGAGCAGGGCCTCGTCGAAAAGATTAACGAGGCCATCGGACGCAACCAGACACGCGAGGACTTCGTCAAGAAGGTGCGTGCGAGCTGCCGCACGCAGTCCGCTTACAACACGCAGTTCCTGTGCGTCACGGATGACGCCGCTGGCAAGCTGATCACGCTCCAGCTCATCGCTCCGTGCGAGCTTGACCCCGTCGTGATCGCGGAGATCGCCGCGAAGAATCCCGCCGCCCCTCGCTTCGGAGGATACGATGTAGCCCGAAAGCTGCATGCCTCCGCCTGGCATGAATATCTTGAGCTGGGCGTCTCGCTCTATCTGGCCCGCCGCGAGAAGTGGCACAACGTCGAGTTCGACACGCAGGAGAACTGGATACGAATACGTCTGACTGACCGTGCCCAGCCGCGAATCAGCCGCATGGCCATCGACGCGACGGGCCTCGGCATGCACATGGCCGAGCATCTGACGCGCGACTTCCCCGGACGCGTGGACGCGGTCAACCTTGAGAGCGGCAGGCGCACCGAGCTGTGCGTCTCCCTGCGCGACCGCTACGAGGGGAAGCGCATCTACATCCCCGCGGAAGATCAGCTTCGCGCCGACATCAACGGCCCCGAGAAACTGCTAGCCAGCAACGGAGGCCTGCGCGTCTATATGCCCGCGTTCGATAACGAGGGCGAAACCTCTCACTGCGATGAGTTCGTCGCGTCCATGCTGGCGTGCTCGGCTGCCGAAGAGGGTGTGGTCAGCAACATGCCTCCCCGCGCCGGTCGCGGCCGCAGGGCCGTCGCCCGCCGCGCTCGCCGCGCGGAAATGCGCCTGCGCAAAAACGAATGGAGAGACTTCGAATGAAGACATCGGCACAGCAGCTCATGCGCACGCTCACCGCCGTGAACAAGTGGCGCGACAACAGCAACCCTCTCCGCCACCTGAACATGCCGCGTGCCGTCATGCTGATGGAACAGGCGCAGCGCGGAATCATGTCCGATCTTCAGTGGCTCTACGGAGCGGAGACCGGAATTGAGGCCACCGACCCAGACCTGATGGTGATCATTGAGAGGACGCTTTCTGGTGTTGCCGACTGCGAGGATGAGATTGCGACCATCCCCGAGGACTCACTCGGATTTGATTCGGTGCTTGCCGACGAACAGGCCGCGTTCCTGCGTGAATCGTATGCGCAGTGCGACAACCTTCCCGAGGCGATTGAGCACCTCGTCATGGCGCGGTTCCGTGGCTTCTCTCACTTGCAGCCGCATCTCTCCGATGATTGGTCTCTTGAGCATTTCGAAATCCTTCCGCAGTGGAACATGGTGCGCAACGGATCGCGGCAAGAATGGGCATGGAACCCCAACGCCTCCACCGCCTCATTCTGTTCGATGCCGCTCGCCAATCGATTGAATCCGGAGGATTACATTCTGCTCACGTCCAAACGCCCGGTGAACCGAATCGGCCTGATCAAATACGTGCGCTCTACGGTCGCCGAAAAAGACTGGGACGCCTACGTAGAGATTTACGGCATCCCCGGCGTGTTCATCATCATGCCGGAAAAGGTTCCCGCCGGAAAAGAGGACGAGTACCGCGACCTCGCCGCGGACGCGTCGGAGGCCGCGAGCGGGGCGCTGCCCGCAGGATCTGACGTCAAGACGCTTTCGGAGGCGCGCGGCACGCAGCCGTTCCAGCTTCGGCTTGAGTGGCTCCAGAAGCAGTTGGTGCTCGCGGGAACGGGCGGTCTGCTGACGATGCTGACCGAGGCGGGCAGCGGCACGCTGGCGGGCTCCGCCCACATGTCTTCCTGGGATCAGATCATCCGGCGCGTGGCGCGTAACGTCTCCAAGCCCCTGCATCAGCAGTACGACCGCCGCGCGCTCGCCGCACGCTTCCCCGGCAGACCTGCGCAGGCCTTTTTCAACCTGCGGGCGCGTCAGGAAAAGGACATCGGCAAGGTGGTCGCCAACGTCACCTCCCTCGTCAACGCGGGTTTTGACATCGACCCCGCGCAGGTCCAGAAAGAGACCGGCTACACGATCAAGGGGTTCGCGCGGCCCGCGGCCCCTTCCGTTCCCGGAGCCGCGCCCTCGCTGTTCCGCGCCGTTTGCAGCCGTGGCGCATCAGATCCGGCCGCCGAGGCGCTCATGCAATCCGGAGCCGACGCGCTCGCTCAGGCGCAGGCCGTCGCCAACAGGCCGCTCGCCCTGGCGCTCGCCCGCGTGCTCACCGCCAAAGACCTGCCCGGCATGCAGGCGGCGGCCCGTAAGCTGCGCGGGGAGCTGCCGCAGATCGCCGCGACCATGCTCGCCGATCCCGCGCAGGCCGAGGTCTATCACAAGGTCATGTCCAGCGCCTTCCTGCAAGGCGCTTTAAAGGAGCCCGCGAAATGAAGCGCCCGTTCTCAGATTGTTTCCTGCTCGGAAGCGTGGCCAAGGAAGGCGACGCCTCTTGGTTCCACACCTTGCCCGCCATCGGCGAGTATCCCGACAAGCGGCTCATCTTCAAAGGCAAGAAAGTCACGGGAACCATCGTCGTGGATCAGACGGCCATCGACCGCTGTATCGCCGCATTCAAAGAGCGGGCCGCAGATCCTGCTTTCCGTGGCTTTCTCGTGGACCGCGAACACTTCAGCCTCATGGCCAACAAAGAGTCCGACGCCATGGCGTGGGCGAAGGATATCCGCGCCGATGCCGAAGGCGTCTGGACGCGCTGGGACTTTACCGAGCCGGGCCGAAAGCTGTGGGACGGCAAGATCCTGATCAGCCGCAGCCCCGTCATGGATCTGGAGCCGCTCGGCGGCAACCGCTTCCGCCCGGTCGACATCACGAGCATCGCCATGACCAACACGCCTCAGTTCGATACGCTCTCAACATTCGCCGCCGCGCGTGCGGCGGAAGATCAAACCCAACAAGGAGACGCAACCATGAAGAAACTGCTCGCGCTGCTCGGGCTCCCCGAGACTGCGACAGAAGATGAGGCATGCGCCAAGGTTCAGGCTCTGATCGACGGTGGCACGCAAGCCGCCGCCGCCCAGAAGACGGCTGAGACCGCTTGCCGCAAGGCCAAGTGCGACGCGTTCATCGTCGCGCACAAGAGCCAGATCGCCGACGAGGCGATGTTCCGCACGACATATGAGGCGAACCCCGAGGCGACCGAGGCCGCGTTCGGACACTTCCGCGCCGAGCCCTTCGTCGGCAAGCCGCGCATCGTGGCGCGTGATGCCTCGACGCCGGAAGTCTCCGCGACCGACGCGAAGCCCGACGCGCGGATCGCCGCCAAGCGGCAGGCTGACGTGAACGGATACCGCTTCGCTAACCCCGGAGTGACTTTCGCGGCGGCGTGGTCCGCTTGCCGCGTCAACAACCCCGAACTGTTCGCCGACGAGGTGTCGGCGGAATAACGTGCGGGCGGGCATGCGCGCTCGCCCTCCACAGAAAGGAAAAGCCATCATGGCACAGATCAAGACAAGAGGCATTGTGGCGCTCACCGCCGCCGCCGACCAGACCGGCAACGAAGGTTACTGCGTGGTGCTCGGAGCGACGGGCGTCACCGTCGCCACCGGCGCGGCCGACAAGGTCATCGGAGTCATCACCGAGGGCGACGTTTCGGGTGGAAAGTCCGACGTTGCCGTTTTCGGGGCGATTGACGGAACGGCCCACTTCAAGGCGGGCGGGGCGGTCACGGCGGGCTCCCGCCTGATGCTCAAAGCGGACGGCACCGTCGACTGCGCGGCCACCGGGCTGTGCGTCGGCGTGGCGCTTGATGCAGCGGCAACCGGAGAACTCTTTGAGGGCGCTCCGCTCACCCCCGTCACCTACACGTAAACCATATGGGCGGTACCGCGTGATCGCCCTCCACAGAAAGGAACCCATACCATGGGTCGCAGAGGAACAGCACAATACAAAGAGACGCTCAAGACGTACGCTTACGGCGTCTCCCAAGATACGAATTCCGCCATCGCGGAATTTCTGGCGCCGCGTGTCCAGGTCGGTGTAGGCTCCGGGTACTACAAAAAGTTTTCGGATAAAAACGCCTTCCAGATCTACGACACCGCCCGCGCGTTGGGCGGCCATGCCACGCGCATCAAGTTCGAGGCCACGGACGGATCGTTCAACTGCCGCTCGCAGGCTCTGGAGGTCGCCATCGACGACGCCGAGCGCAACGACGCGGGAGACGCCCAGCAGAACCTCGAAGAGGCCAAGACGCGCACGCTGGTGATCAGCGGCGGCGTGGCCCGCGAGAAGAAGGTCGTCGACATCGTCAAGGCGGGAGTCTCCGCCGTCGCCGGGTCCGGCAAGTGGAGCGACGCGACGGTCGACCCCGTGCTTGAGATCGACGCGCAGATCGAAGCCATCTCCATTGATACGGGCATGATGCCCAACGCGATGGTCATCGGCCTCGGCGCATGGCGCATCCTCAAGAACCACCCGATGGTGATCAAGCGCCGCCCCGGCGCGGACAACGCCTCGGTGGACATGGGCGTCTTCAGCTCCATGCTGCTGAACCCCTCCATTCAGATCAAGGTCGGCATCCTCTCGCGGGATACGACCAAGTTCGGCGTCTCCAAAAACGCGGTCAACATCGTCGGCGGCGAAGTGTTCCTGTTCCTGCGTTCGGAAAACCCGACGCAGTACGATCCGGGCTTCGCCAAGACGTTCTCCATCGGCGCAAGCTCGGTCGAGGACGTCTACACCTACCGCGAGGACGCGGCCCGCAGCGACATCCTCGCTGTGGATTGGTCAGAGGATGTGCAGGTGGTATCCGCCGCGTGCGCCCGCCGCATCACCCTGTCGTAACCGGAAGGGGAGGCCGCTGTCTGCGAGCCTCCCCGTCCTAAACTTAAAACAACCGAAGGGAAACATCAAATGAGATCCAGATTCATCTTTATGGCCGCGCTCGCCGCGGCTATTGTCGGGCTGGTTGATCCGCCTCAAGCGGACGCCCAGCAGCCCACCCGCGACTATGTGGCCGTGACCAACGCCTCCACCCAGACGTTCACCGTACCGCTCTTCCAGAACGGAACGCTTGAAAAGGTGGACCTGTGGCGCTTCTCGCCCGCCGTGTCCACCGTCACGGTCTCCCAGGTGGAGCTGATCGGCGCGATCACGGTCACCAACCAGATCGCCGTCATCATCTCCTCCGGCGGCACCAACACGGCCATCGTCACGAACACGCAGATCATGCCCGGAGACAGGCTGCTGTTCACTCCGGCAGCCACCGCCACGGGCACCGTGGCCTTTGTGAGAAAAGTAGGGCCTTGACCCAGCGCCCGCGCCGCCGTGGCATTCCAGGCGGCGCGGGCGATCCTGATAACGGATCTAAAAGCCTAACAGTCTGAGGCAACCCATGTGGCGCATCCCGACAACCGACGACTTCCGAGACGCGATCCTTGAGGATGAGCTGGACGCGTGGCAGAACGCCTCCATCGCGGAGGGCAAAGACCCGACGCCCAAGGCAATCACGAACGCGGTCGGCATCTTCCGCGCGGCGCTGCGCTCAGGTTACAAGGGCATCATCGGCCCGGCAGGAACGCTGCCTCATGACCTGATCCCAGAGGCGATGCACATCGCCGTCTTTTACTTTCTCGCCGGGCGCGGCGGTACCGACGTGTCGAAGGGCCGCGAGACGCTTTACAACGACGCGATCCGCAAGAGCAACCGCATCGCGGACGGCAGCTTCGCCTACACCGATCCCGACGATGCCGAGGAGCTTGCCAAGCCTTCCGACGCCATGCCCAAGCCCTCGTTCCTCAAAAAGACCCTCACCCTCCGCCGAGACAAACAGGCAGGAATCTAACCATGGCCACACTCGATCTAGCCAAACTCTGGCTCAACGCCGCTCCGCCTCCAAGGGCACCCGAAGCCACGGACATCGAAACCCACGGCTCTCTCATCGCGTTCCAGATCCACGTCGTGCGCTTCCTGACCGAGTGGCTTCCGCTCGCGCCGGTCATCAGCCAGAAGCGGCCGGGATCATGCACCTACGCCGACAAGCACACCGTCGCCTCTGACGTGATCGCCGCACTCAAGGCCATCGGCATCAGCATGGTGGTCGGCCTCGACAGCGGCACGCGCAACGCAAGCATGCTCAATGCCGTCTCCTTTGACCCTTTCTCGTTTGTGGTCAACATCGCCGAATCTCCGCTAACCAATCGCGGAAAGACGGGCACCGGCATCACGGCCACACGCTGCGCGGAGCTGGTTATGCTCTGCCTGTCCGGCGCGTCGATCGGCAACGGCTGCTGCGCCGTCAAATCATTCACGGCCGGAGGCGAGCAAGGCGCTCTCCAGACAGCCGAGGTCACGTTCTCAACCGCATACATCATCGCCCCGCCCGCTTCGCTGCTGGCGGACTAGTACGGGCGACCGGCGGGTCGCCCTCTCAAAAGGAAACAAAAACCATGCCCGCATACACACCGACCATCGACCGCACGCTGCTCTTGGAGGGGCCTGCGCACATCATCATCGACAAGCCCGCCCTACAGGCCAACTGGAAATACTGCTGGTGCAACGGCAACGTCACCGTGCATCTCATCCACAAGCCCAAGCCCATGCCCGTCTCCGGCTTCGGAGATATCGACGATCCGCGCATGGATGAGTACATCGAGGTCGACTTCACCCCCGCCGGTAACTTCAGCTCCGCGATGCTCGCCTTTCTCTTCGGCGGCGTGTTCGCCCTCAAGCCGGGACAGTCGATCTTCTCCGGCACCGACACCCCGCTCTACGTCCACACGCTCGACGGCCAGCTCCTGACGCTCACCAACGCCCGCGTCACGCAGTTTCCCACGCTCCGCTTCGGCACGGGCAACACCCGCTTCGAGGGCGCAGTCAAGATCACGGGCATCATCGGCAAGGGGCTCGCACGCACCACGGCCGGTTCGCTTTTCACCGCGCCATCCGCCGTGACCTTCAGCGCCGTGCCCGCAGCCGCCGACTGGGTTCATCTGCCGTGTCTCGCGACGTGGGGCCTTGCCGCCCCGCTCACCATCATGACGGATGATAAGGGCTGGACGCTCAAGGCCGCGCATCAGATCGCCCCGCGTTACAATCCCGATGTAGGAACCTACGACTTCCGCCTGGAGAGCGCCTCCGTCGAGGCCTCCTGCCGCCCCGTCAACATCTCCGACGCGGGCCTCATCGCCGCGACCATCATCGGCGCGTCGCGGGCGCTCGGCCAGTCCAGCATCTCGGCGGATCTGACCCTCGCCGAGGATAACCCCGGCTGCACCGCCATCCTCAAGGCCGCACGTCTCGTCTCCAAGCCCATGGTCTACGGCGAGAAAGAGCCCCGCGCGGGCGAGCTGACGTGGCGTGCCTACCCCGTGGCAGGCTCCCTCGGCTCCGTCGCCATGACCGCGTAACGTACGGGCGGGCCTGCGTGCCCGCCCTCTCTGGAGTTACAACCATGACCATCACGTACAAACACACCTCCGGCGACATCGTTATCTGCCACGGCTTAGGCAACGCCGGACAGATCGGCTACTACACCGGGCCGCTCGGCCAGAGCGACGACGTGGATACGGAATGGTCGGTGGAGGATATCAAACCCATCGGCGCGGCGAACGCCACGCCCGCCGACAGGGGCTGCGGGGTCCACGTCTTTGACCTGTGGGTGGAACAGCGCTTCGCCACGCAGGACGCCGCACGCACCTTCGCGCACGGCCTCGCCGGGACGCTTCCGCGCGGCGGCGTCTCGCTTGAGGAGCGCGACACCGTCGCCGCGAAGCTGACCACCTACGCGGCGGCCGTGATCCAGAAGCTGACCTGCCTGCGAAACGGCTGCTCGGTCGACGTGCGCTTCCACTTTAAAACCTCTGTCCCCGTGATAACCGACATCGTTTAGGATTGCCATGAAACCATTTGTCCTATTTGTCCTATCCGTCCTCTCCGTCCCATTCTCCCACGCCCTCACCGACGCGTGGTCGGTCGACGTCACCCAGCACACCTCCGTGCAGCGCACCTACAAGCAGGGCGAGTCCGTCTCCATGCAGATCTTCCTGCGCAACGGGCTCGCGCCTCTGGATCTGACCGGCGCGGAAGCCCGCTGGTATTGGTACACGAACGCCACGGCTAACGTCTGGTGGACAAACTCCGTGACGATCTCAGCGCCGAAGGCCGGGCTCATGCAATCGACGTGGACGCCCTCCATGGATACCGGCGCACCGATGTACTACTACTGGATCGGTGTCTGGCAGGCCGGTTCTACCTCGCCGCTCTGGCGCGTGACGGGCAACATCCGCATGCTGGCTAGCCCCGGCTTCACGCCCAACGCCCTGCCCATGCCCGTGCGCACGCTGGACTTCGCCGGGATCACGGTGTCCGGCGCTCCGTGGGTCAGCGCCGCCGACTGGGCCAGCGGCAGCAACGCGCTTGCAAGCGCCCTTCAATCGATACCTCCTGACGATTCCACCCGCTGGTGGTCTGCCGACCGCTCGACGTGGATGTCTCGCCAAGGCGGAGCAATCAGCGAGTACACGGTCACCTCCACGAACCGCTGGTATGTGAAATGCGTGGGGACATCTATTACCAACGGCACGTTCGAAGTGTTGAACGCCCCGGCGTTATTCACGCAGGCGGGCCGCTGGCCGATCAATGTTACGGGAGGATGGGGAGCCTCCTATCTGACCAACAGCTCCGTCGCCGTCAGCGCCTCCATCGCCGTCCCGTGGAACAACTACTACGCGACGCAGTTGCCGCAGGGTTTGACCAACTACACGCTGAACACGGGAGCGGGCGCATCCGGAACCGTGACGCTGTACCGGGTCTCATCTGTTCTGACCAACAGTCTCGCCTATGTTCTTCCGCAGCGGGCGCTCCCCACCAACGCCGTCCCCGGCTGGCTGCTCTACGACGCCGGTTCAAACGTCTGGCTACAGGTCTCCGTCTCCAACTTCTCATTCACCGTCTGGGAGGTCCGCTGATGCGCACGCTCTTCATCCTTTTGACTTTCGCCTTCTGCCTTTCCGCCCGCGCCCAGCTCGCCGGGCTGGTGACCGTGCGTCCGGACGGCAGCATCTGGCCGTCCAACACCGTCGCCTCCATCAACACCCTCGCCAACAACGCCGCCGGGGTTCAGGCCGCGATAGCCGCCGCGCAGGCCGCCGATGTCGCCGCCGCGATGGTCTCCAACTCCGTCGCCGGAATCGTCGCGCTCGAACGCGCCCGCAACTCCACCGGCTACATCCGCCTCTTCGCCGAGTCCTTCGCCCCTGGCATCGAGGCCGACACCAACCTGATGGCCAGCATCGTGCGCTTCGACCAGAACGTGGCGGTCAGCAACAATCTGGCGTGGCACCGCATCTGGACCTATTTCACCAGCGACCCCGGCGCGTGGCCCTATGTCCGCACGTCCGACAGCATGGGCCGCACAAACGCATGGGACCGCCTCTCAAGCGCCAACGTTTCTTTAGGCGAGGTGCTCGTCGGCGACACGCTGTACGAGGCCTATTGCAACACCGTCTCCATGCCGCTTTCCACGACGTCGGCCTTCTTCCGCGTCCACGCCGACGTTGCCGGTTCGGGAACGAACCAGATGTACTTTCCGGTCAACAACGGTATCGCCGTCAACGGCGTGGCCCCGCTCACCGCGACAATCACGCAGGGCACGAACACCATGCGGTGGATAGGAGGCGTCCGTGTTCGCTGACGCCACGGCATACGACTGGTTCTGGGTGCTGTCGGTCATGGGCGTGTTTCAGGCGCTATGCCAGCTCCCCTGCGTCGCCCGCAGCCTGTCCAAGATCGCGCCCTCCGTGTTCGGCCGCATCGCGGTCGGCATCGTGCTGGGCCTGTCGGCCGTCTACTCCGGAGCCAAGAGCGGCATCAGCCCACGCGCTTACGTCTGCCAGTACGTCACGGCCATGAGCGGCGGAGTCATCATCGACGAGAGCGGGGCCGTCGCCAAGGCGTCCGAGGCCGCGGTGCTCGACGCCTTCCTGTCCCTCGCGGACCAGATCGTCTCCGGGGCCTCCAACACCGTCGCCGCCGCAAGCGATCAGTTCGATCTGGCCGCCTACATGGTCACCAACAACACCCGCCGCGTGATCTACGTCTCGTCGTTCCTTCCCCGCAGCGGCGCGGGCGGCGTCACGAACCACAACATCGCGGCCACGGTCGAGCGCGTGCGCCAGAACGCGGACGGCTCCGTGATCAGCGCGTGGGTCTGGTTCAGCGAGGTTCCGCTCGTGGCTCCGGGCATCGCCGCCGACGTGGACGTTGGCGGCGGGCCGTTCCGTCTCACCGCCGTCACGAACTACTATCCCTCCACCGAAAGCGTCGGCGGCGCTCCCTGCGTGCGCTACGACTTCACGGTGCCGTCCGAGACAATCGGCACCGTTCTGATCCCCGCTTACGAGGTCGGCTTCGGCTCGTCGGCATCCCCGCTCATCGTCCCGTCCGGAGGCATCAGCGTCGTCACCAACGGCGTCACGGTTCTTCCTTTCAGCGGCACCGACACCCATTTCGGCAGCCGCCTTCAGGTCGTCTACAAAGGCGGCATCGCGGTATCCGCAACCCTCGACGGCACCGCCGTCACAAACGGAGTCTACGAGCTATGAGTCCTCGCTTAACCCACTACGTGATTCGCGCCTCCCAGCTCATCTTTCTGCTGTTCGCCCTGGCACTCATCTTTCTGCCGCTCTTACTGCATGCCGAACTCGGGCCGCACCCGGTCGAGCGCCTGCGCATGGGCGACACCGAATCGGCCGTGCTCTACAAAGACAAGATGAGCGACGGCACCTGGCGCGACTCGCAGATCGTCAAGCCCGCCGCCCCGGCCTACCCCGAGCGGATCACCTTATCCGGGACAAACGACCTTCCCGCGCTCTGGGAACTCGTCTACGTTGTGACCTACGAAGGCGGACGCGTCCAGACCAACTCTGAATTTGTGGTCAAGACCTCTCCCCGCGACCGGCTCCGCACCGTGCCCGTCATTGAGGATTCTCCCGCTCCGGCCGAGGAGGCCATCGTCAAGACAGACGCGCTGGCACAGACAAAGGTCATGAAGATGGGCAAGCGGCAGCCCCGCGAACTCTCGGCGACGATCAGAGGCGACAAGGTCGAGCACACGCTGAGCGACGGCACCGTCAGCGTAGCGCCCCTGCGCGTCGCGCACACCGCCCGCGTGTCGGCTCCCCTTCCCGACGTGCAGCCCCCTGCCGGGAACAAGTACAACGCCAAAGAGCTGGCCGCGTTCGCGGCTGGCGTGGCCGCAGCCCTCGCAGCCTACGGCATCAA
Source organism: bacterium (assembly GCA_025360845.1). GTDB lineage: Bacteria > Verrucomicrobiota > Kiritimatiellia > RFP12 > UBA1067 > JAHFSX01. The sequence continues at coordinate 13,070 of JANYBJ010000030.1, read as the reverse complement.
GCGCGTGGTCTGACACTCTCAGTACGGGCGACCGGCGGGTCGCCCCCTATCAAAACAAAGGAACAACACCATGGACATCACACCCAAAGACCAAGTGGAAACCAAGGCGCTCGGCTACGGCCAGCGGATATCGGCGGCTATCGGCATCATCATCGCGATGGGAACGGCCCTGCTGGCCGCGTTCGGCGACGTCAAGTGGATCACCGACAACCTGCCTCTGCTCGGCACGGGCGTCGGCGCTCTTGCCACGGGCGGTTTGACCGCTTACGTTGCCGTGCGCCGCATGCGCCTCGACAAGCTCGGCAAGATCGCCCCGCTTATCCTTTTGCTTTTATCCTTCATCCTTCTCTCCAGCGGCTGCGCGGTTATTAGCGGAAAGGCCGGAGAGTCCCACTACGTCGGCCTGGCGTTCGGCGAGAAGGCATCATCCACGCTCGCCGGTCTCAATATCACCGAGACCACGACCACCAAGGGTCAGGTCGTCACCGAGCGCGGCGTGGGCATCGACAAGGCGGGCTCTGCCGGCGAGGCCGACATGGGCAAGATCCTCGGCAACCTGCTGCTGCTGGGCCTCCAGTCGCAAGGCGTCCCAGTAAAGGCGAGCGCAGCGAGTCAAACGTCTGCCGCAACCGCCGACGCCTCTGAAGACTCCTCCGATCAGTCCGCTCCGTCCGTTACGTCGGATCAGTCAACCGAGGCCGCTCCCGCCGACACGACGGGCTACAACGGAACTCCCGGCGCGTCAGGTGAGGGCGTCTACGGTCGACCGTCATGCTCCCGCTGTCGGGCTTACAAGCAAGCGCATCCGGATGTGGCGATCATCAATCTCGATGATGCCGCCAACCGGACGGCCATGTGGAACGCGCTCCGCAAGCGAGGATTCTCTGCATCTAACGCGACGTTGCCCGTGGCGATCACCGCCGATGCATACACACTGTCTGCCAAGTGATCTGCGCGAGGCGCTCGCGTGTTGAGCGCCCCGCCTCTTTTAACCCATGTCTATCCCCTCCATACTGCTCGACCCGGTGACCTTTGAAACGGCCTTGCAAGACCGCTCCCTGCGCGGCCATCTCCCCACCTCGCTGTCGTCCGACGAGCTGATGGCGCTCGACCCGCTCATCCGCAAGCGCGGCGTCTTCAGCGCCCGTGTCGAGGACGCCCGCCATCTCACCGTGCTCGACAACATCATCGGCATGATGCTTGATCCCGAGCACAACCCGGATGGAACACCTCGCGAGCCAGGGCAGTACATGACCGAGGCCCGCGCACGCATGCTGCTGCGGGCGAACCTTGAGCAGCTCGGCTGGACGCCTGCCGAGGGCACCGAGGGAGGGATCAAGGATCTTCGCAGCGAGGCCCGCATCCGCGTGCAGCTCGACTACCCGGTCAGCTTCGCCCGCAACTTCGGGCACTCCAAGCAGATGAACGACCCCGCGATTCTCGACGAGTTTCCCGGCCAGCGTCTGCTGCCCTCTTACGCCGAAGAGCCGCGCGGCGACGGCTGGTGGTCGGAGCGTTGGAAGGCGGCGGGCCTGCCCGGCCCGTTCGGCTCCGACTTCGTGGCCCTGCGCTCCGATCCCGGCTGGGCGCGGCTCTCGATCTTCGGCTATCCGTATCCGCCCTTCGCGTGGGGCTCCAAGCGCGAGGTCGAGGACGTCGACCGCGAGACCTGCGAAGCCTACGGCATCATCTCCCCCAACGAACACGCCGCCCCCATGGACCTCGGCGAGAACAACCCGCTTGTCGCTTCGCTGCCTGACGGCTCTCCCGACCTGATGGCGGCGATCCTCGCGCAGTTCCCTGAAGCGTCGTTTGAAGGCGGCGTCCTCACGCAACTCTGATCATCCGTCCTATGTCCTTAACCGTATCCATAGACCACGATGACGTGACCGGTAAGGTGCTCACCGCAGCCGGGCCGATCACCGCCCGCGAATCCAAGGCCGTCGCGGGCGAGCTGGCCCGCCTCGTGCAGCGCCATCTGCGCATGCGCGATCAGACCAACGCGCACACCTATCCGGATGGCGGTCGGCGCTCGCACTTCTGGCGCAAGGCCGCGCAGTCGGTCACGTTCTCGACCGACGCCGAGGGCCTGAGCGTCTCTGTGACGCATCAGGGCGTGCGCCTGCGCTACGCGGGCGCTCCCAAGGGCATCGGCCCTGTCAGGGCAGGGGCGCTGGCTATCCCCGCCTGTGGCGCGGCCTACGGGCGATTGCCGCGCGAGTTCCCCGACCTGCGCATCGTAGTGTTCAAGGCCCACAACAGGGCCGCGCTCGTGGCGCAGCCCAAAGAGGGTGAGTACCTCGGCACCGTGATGTTCTGGCTCGTCAAGCGCACCAAGCCCATCGCCCCGGACCCTACCGTGCTGCCGCCCGCCAACGTGGTGCTCGGTCTCGCCGTCATGCGTCTCAATAACCTGCGTTCCCGAAAGGCTCAAACCAATGGCTGATTCATCAAACGAGATGTCCCTGATCATGCGCATCCGCACGCTCTTCGACGGCAAGGGCACGAAGGAGGCCGTCGACAACGTGGCCGCAGTCGGCAAGAGCGCCAAAGAGATGGGCGATAACACGAAGGCCGCGGCGGGCAGCGCTGAGAAGGCGTTCGGCATGATCAACGCCGCAACGCAGGTCACAGAGGGCGGCGTCATGGGCGTGGGGCAGGCCGTCCGGAACCTCTCCGGTCAGTTCCCTAAACTTGCCGCCGCTGTCGGGCCTGTGGGTCTGCTGCTGGCCGCGTTCGCAGCTTGGAAGAAGGTGTACGACGAGCTGAGAGAACGTCAGTCGGCGTTTGCTAAGAGTCTGCGGGACATCGCCAGCGGAAATGCGGACGCAGGCGTGAAGTCCACGACGAGATATTATCTTGAGCTGGCCAACGCCATCACAATGGCAGAGGAGGCCCGCAAGCGCCTATCCGATGCTGAGGCTTCAAAGGATGACGCCCGGCTCGCATCCGATCTGGCGAAGCTGGATCTGGCGCACGCGGAAGCCGTCCGCAAGTTGCAGCCCGACGATACGTTCGGTCGGAGAAAGTTGGATCTGGAGACATCCACAAAACGAGCCGAGCTGACCGATGCCGCAGCATTGCGCAAGTCCGACCGCGAGCTTGCCGACATGCGTGGTGAAGGTTCCGCATTAGAAAAAACGAAGAGAGACTCCATCGCGTTAGCACAAGAGCTTGAGGGGTGGTTCAAGAACTACAGCGATCAATATAGCGAGAGATATGCGAAGGCAATCGCGGAAAAGAACGCTGCGTTCAATCCGCTTGAACCAACAAAGAGAATAACGGCCTTCTCACGGGCGCTGCCAGACCTAGAGCGATTAACAGCGAAGACGGAAGAGATGGAAAAAGGGATTCAAGAGGCGCTGGCAAAAGCCGTGTCGGCAGAACAGCAGCAGTTCACCATCGGGGAAAGGGCAGAGGCCAACCGCATGAATCGCGACACGCAGGTAACCACGTCAAAGACCGGCGGCGTGACACGCCAGATAGAATTGCGCCAGATCGAATATGACGCAGAGCAAGAGAAGAAGCGAATAGCAAAGGAAATTGAAGACGCCCAGGACACGATGCGGGAGCGTGCGCAGAGGAAGGCGGATCTAGCTGAAAAGGTGGCCAAAGAGGCCGCCGATTTACGCGACGCGCGCAACGCGCCTATTGTTATTAAAGGCAAGGAGACCGAGACAAGTTATCTTCAGGCCAAGGATGACAAGGATAAACATGTGGCCGAACATCTAGCCTCTCAGAAAGATGTCAACAAGGCGTTTTCGCAATTCGCGGTAGAGACCGCAAAAATGAACCATGAATTACAGGCTAAGATCGAGAGTCTGACCGCGCAAGCAACTCGCACATCCGAGGCGCTTAAGAACATCCCCAACAATTAGCGTAGGCGAGCGTAGCGAGTCCAGCTCCTCCCCACTTTAAAAGGCCCTTGCAATGATCTCCTACCTCATCAAAAAGAACACCGACGCGCCCGTCCTGCTCTCCGCCAGCGGCGTCACGTCCTGTCTTCTCAATCTCCGCGCCAACGGCGTCGACTCGCTGGTCTTCACCCAGGCGAACGATTGGGTCGCCGCTCCGACGTGGCCTTTCGCCACCAAGGTCGCCCTGATCCGCAGAGACAGCGAGGCCATCCCCACAGACCGCTGCGTGTTTGTCGGCACGGTGGAAATGACCCCGCGTCAGGCCGAAGGCGGCGGGCCGCAGGCGATCACGTACACGGCCCTCGGTCCTTCCTACGCCCTCCAGCTCTGCGACTACTCACAAGAGTGGGCATACACCACGGGCGCGGGCGTCGCCTCCACGATCTACGAGCCCACCGTGGTGCTGGGCGAGGATAACAACGGCACGCGCCTAGCCTCCGGCGGCGTGATCAACCACGCCGCAGCCTACGCCGTCTCGCGGGGCGTCGGCATCGACATCGGCGCCATCGCGGCGGGCGTGACCGTGCCCTTCGACGAGCGCAACAACATCAAGGTATGGGACGCCATTGTCGCCATGCTCCGCTACACGCCTGATTACGTGCTCTGGTGGGATTACGACCATCAGGTTTCGGGCGCTTACGTTCCCGCTCTGAACGTCACAGATCCTGCCGCCATGACGGCCGTGTCGCGGGCGCTCGTCAACGGCGCTGCCACGGGCGCGAGCTTCACGCCGCGCTATGATATCCGGGTTCCGGGAATCATGATCATCTACCGCTGGACGGGCGACTGGGACGGCCGCACGGTCAAGAGCCGCGTCACCGAGACGGCCGGGGCTTCAACCGATGCCAGGCGCGTGGCTTTGGTCTACGATCTGGACGGCGTCCACGCCTCCTTTATTCAACAGGCGGTGGAGGTCGAGGATTACCCGTCCGACTGGACATCGTCAGCCGGAAAAACGCTGCTCGCCAAACTCTGCCCTTGGCTATCCCAGCTCACGTCCGGCGATTGGTCTGTCGTGTCCATGTCACGCGGTACCGGCAGCCACAACTACCCGGCACGTCTCATCAACGGCTCCGTTCCTGCATGGACCATGAAGCACTCCGAGTCCGACACGTTCACTGTGCGCGTGTCTTACAAGATCAAGTCGACCGACACGACACATGTGCTCGACGAGGGCTCAAAAGATATCACCTTCACCTGCACCTCCACCGATGCCGTCACGCGCACCTATCGCAAGATGACCGAGTGGGTAGAGCCGGAGCCTGTTCCGACAGGCATGGCCGCAGCGCTATTCGCGAGTTGGAACCGTCTGCACTACGACGGTCAGGTCACGTTTAACGGTCAAGAGTGCGACTTCGGCATTGGTCTGGCGCAGCTCCTTTCCTGCACGGGCGGGCTTGCCGAGTGGGCGACGATGGCGGCGGTGGTTCAGGATGTGACCTATGACATCGGCGGCGGCAAGGTGACCGTCAAGACGGGCACCTGCGGACGCCTTGAGGCTGACAACCTGATGGCCGTTTACCGCGCTGCGCGGGGCCGCCGCTACTCCTACCTGCGTCTTGGACGCGATAACGCCGACGCTTCGGACGGCAACCAGATCGACGGCGCTTCAGGAACACCAAACGACCGCGTTGCGGACGGCACGCCCTCATGTCTTCAGAAGCGCTTTGCCGTAGAGGCGGCGGACAGCGGTTCCCGCACGCACCTCGTGGACATCAACCCCGCAGCCATCGCCTTCGCCACGTCGGGCAACGCGGCGGCGCAGACGCTCCAGCTTCGCGAGATGGTCATACCCTATATGGATGGGTCGGCCTGCAAAGCCAAGCTTGCCCAGGTGCTCTGTGGTGCGGTGTACGGAACAGAGATCGCCGTGGGCATGCCCTCTGGAGCTGCGGCTTACAAGGTGCTCGCTTGTAACAGTTCTGGAGTGCCCGGATGGCAGACCGTCGTCACCCTGACCTTGAGCTAGGAGTTGTGTCGCCATGGACGTAAGGTTGTTGAGCGATACCGGATCTGTAGACCCTAAATTTGCCCGCTGCGCATCCGGTTACGTTGCGGTCGATTGGGACACGTTTCCGGCCTCCGTTCAGGTCACCCACAACGGAGTAATCACCTCAGGATCATACCCTGCGTTTAACCTGGGTCCGGTCACCGCGTCAAAGACCACCGGCGGCGGGTCGGCGGCCTTGGGAGATGCTCAACTGGTGTCCGGATATCTCACAACGTCCAACGGCATCAAATCGGTTTCGTGGAAGGTCAACAGCCTCTATCTAGGCTGCTTCAGCGGTGTTCTCAAATGGTGCTGCGTGTTGCGGATCAACTGCGACATCTTCACGACCTACGCCACCGGCTATCGGACGATCTCCATCGCCAACGCGACGGCTCTGGGGAGCTACTCAAATGTTACGGTGAGCCCTACCTTGGGTATGCTTTCCGGCCCCACGTCGATGACGGTGTCGTAATCCTGCAATCCGCTTGCAACCCTTCCCCCGGACCCCCATCCCTTTCTCCCCTTCCCGTGCCCCTTTGTGTCAAACCTCCGTCACTGTGTGTCAAACGGGGGGGCGTAATACTAGGCAGCCCGCGCTCCTGCACCGTCCGCCGCCGCATCCCCGGCAGCGTCTCGTTCGTGCCGTCGGTGGCGGGCCTGATTCTCGCGGGCGAGGTCGTGCGCGACCTCAGCGGCCCCGCTGTTTTAAACACCAAGCGTTGACCTTGTTGAAACGCCTGCGTTCTTATATAATTAAACCTTTCATTTCACCTGGCGGCTGTGTGGAACCGCCGCGGCGCAACCTTGGCTTGGGAGAAACAAATGAGCGTGCGAAAGATAACGGCTAACATTTCGGGCGTCGGCAAAGCGCTGCCCGAAAAGCGTCTGACCAACGCGGACCTGGAAAAGATGGTCGACACCAGCGACGCGTGGATCTCTCAGCGCGTAGGCATCAAAGAGCGCCGCATCGCCGCGCCGGGCGAGTATACGTCGCACCTCGCGGCGCGGGCCGCGGCGGAGGCCCTGAAAATGTCCGGCCTGACGGCGGACCAGATCGATTTGATTCTCGTGGGCACCTCCACGCCAGACACCGTCTACCCGTCGGTCGCCTGCCTCGTCCAGAAGGAACTCGGCGCGAGCCACGCGGGCGTGTTGGACATCAGCGCGGCCTGCTCCGGCTTTGTGTACGGCGCGAGCCTGGCTTGGGGCATGATCAAGGCCGGCCTGATGAAGCATGTTCTGGTGATCGGCGCCGAGGTGAACAGCTCGATCATCAACTGGAAGGACCGCGACACCTGCATCCTGTTCGGCGACGGCGCGGGCGCGGCCATCTTCAGCGCCCACCACTCGGACACCGACGGCGTGCTGGCCATGAAGCTCGGCGGCGACGGCAACTATACCGATCTTCTGAGTCTGCCGAACAGCGGCTGCCGGGTTTTCACGGATGCGGATGGCGTCCAGACCGGCCGCTTCACCACGATGCAGGGCAACGAGGTCTTCAAACAGGCGGTGCGCAACATGGCGGAGTGTGCCGTCTACGTGCTCGACCGCGCAGGCCTGACTTCGAAAGAGGTCGACCTCCTGATCCCGCATCAGGCGAACACCCGTATCATCGATGCGGTCGCCAAGCGGCTGGATCTCCCCTCCGAAAAAGTCTTTGTGAACATCGCAAACTACGGCAACACCTCGGCCGCCACCATCCCGATCGCGCTCTGCGAGGCGGTCGAGCAGGGACGCCTCAACACAGGCGACGTGCTCGTCATCGACGCCTTCGGCGCGGGCCTCACGTGGGGCGCCCTGGTGATGCGCTGGGTGTAAAACCGGCAGCCGCCCGAAGGGCCACGAGGGGAAATTATGCGCAGACGCTTCTTCAGGCCCCCGCTGATCACGGCAGGGATGTTTTTTTTGTTAGGCTGCTGCATGTGGCCGTGGCAGGTTCTCCTCGGACGCGAGCCCGCTTTCGGCGTCATCGCGGACATCCAATACGGCGACAAGCAGGGAAGCGTCTCGCGCGATTACCGCGGCTCCCTGTCGCGTCTGGAGCAGTGCGTCGAAGTGCTGAATAAGCAACCCCTCGACTTCGTGATCCAGTTGGGCGACACCATCGACGGCTATGCCACCAACGCCGTCGCCTCCGCGGCCGACCTCGACAGCGTGCTTTCGGTCTTCAACCGCCTGACCGCGCCGAAGTATCATGTCGTGGGCAACCACTGCCAGACGGCCGGCAAGGAGAACCTGCGCCAGCGGCTCGGCCTGCAGAGCTTTTACTACACTTTTACCGTGCCCGCTTCCGAAGGCTGGCGCTTCGTCGTGCTCGACGGCAACGACGCGGAATACGGGGTCATGAGCGACGGGCAGCTCGACTGGCTCCGCACGACGCTCGCCCAGGCCCGGCAGACCGGCGAAAAAGTCGTCTGCTTCTGCCACTTCCCCTTAATCAAAGCCGCTGCCGAGAACAACCACATGTCCAAGCCGGAGCCCGTGTTGGCCGTGCTGGACGCCGCCGCGCCCTGCGTGGTCGCATGGCTCGCCGGACACGACCACGCGGGCGGCTACGCATACCGCAAGGGCGTCCACCACATCACGCTACAAGGCCTGGTCGAAGCGCCCGGCAGCACCTCCTTCGCGCGGATCGGACTCGGTGCCGACCGCATCCAGGAGACCGGCTTCGGCAACGAGCCGAGCCGCGAGCTGCCCTTGTGTACCAACGAAATCCCGCGCCGGCTGTCGTTCGAGAACGGCAGGCTCTGGCCGGACAACCGCGGGGTCCACATCAACGCCCACGGCGGCGGCATCCTCTGGCGCGAAGGCGTCTACTACTGGTACGGCGAACACAAGATCGGGGGCAAGGCCGGCAACGAGGCGCAGGTGGGCGTCCATGTCTACTCGTCCCGCGACCTCACCAACTGGAAGGACGAGGGGATCGCCTTGGCCGTGTCCGACGATCCCGCGAGCGACATCACGAAAGCGTGCGTGCTCGAACGCCCGAAGGTGCTCTTCAACGCCAAGACCGGCAAGTACGTCATGTGGTTCCACCTCGAACTCAAAGGGCAGGGGTACAGCGCGGCCCGCAGCGGCGTGGCTGTGGCCGACCAGCCGACCGGCCCGTTCACCTTCGTCAGCAGTTTCCGGCCCGACAGCTCGATGGCGCGCGACCAGACCCTGTTCGTGGACGACGACGGCAAGGCCTATCACCTCTACGCGTCGGAGGACAACAAGACGCTACACATCGCGCAGTTGTCCGACGACTACCTCACGCCGGGCGGCAAGTTCATCCGCGTGTTCGAAGACCGCCTCATGGAAGCCCCCGCGATCTGCAAGCGCGACGGCAAGTATTACTTCATCGGCTCCGGCTGCACCGGCTGGGCACCCAACGCGGCGCGGGCTGCGGTGGCTTCATCGATCTGGGGACCCTGGAAAGAACTCGGCAACCCCTGCGTCGGCGTCAACCCCGCAAACGGCATCGGCCCGGACAAAACGTTCGGCGGCCAAAGCACCTGCATCCTTCCGGTGCAGGGCAAGCGCGACGCCTTCATCGCGCTGTTCGACATCTGGAACCCCGACAACGCCATCGACGGCCGCTACGTCTGGCTGCCGGTCCGCTTCACGGGCGAGGGCTTCACCGTCACCTGGGCCAACACGTGGGATCTGAGCGTGTTCGACTAGCGGGCTCCTCGCCAGATCGGGCACGCGCTATTTTTCGTACAGGGCGCGCAACGCGGCCGGCCACCGGGCACCGACGGCGTCGTCAAAGGAAACCTCGGGCCTGAAATAAGGCGACTCTTTGTGCTTCAGGTTTTTCTGACCCCAGTAGGAGGGGTAGTACTGACAACTGGCGTCGAGCCAGTTGACGATGCGGATGAGTTCATCGGGAGAGAGCTTGACCTCTTTGTGTTTTTCCCGAAGCCCTTTCAGGCGCTCGGCCAGCGCCGGGGCGTTTGCGCCCAAGGATGCGAAGTGCGGCTCGAAGCCGCCGAACAGGGCCGCCAGCAAGCTGGTGTAGGCCCCGAAAAAGTAAGGCGGCGCATACTCGACATAGGCGCGCACGTCGTTCTCGTCCACCTGCAAGCCCACCAGCGGCAGGCGCGCCTGCTTCGCTTTGCCGACGCCGAAGTTGAGCAGGTTCTCGTAGGAGGCGTTGTGCAGCTCGGTCAGGCCGCCGGTCAGATTCAGCCCGGACGCGGCTTTCCCGGTGGCGTCGTGGCAGCGGACGCAATGCGTGTTCCAGACCGGCTGGATCTGGCGCTCGTAGTCGAACACCTTCTTGCCCGCCGCCTCGCCCGGCTGCGCCGCAGGCAGGGAGGGCGGACGTTGCAGCGCTTTGGAGACCGCCAGGTTCTGGACGACGGCGCCGGTGCGCGCCCGCTCGTGGCAGCCGGCGCAGCTTCGGGTTTCGCCGGGCTGGTAGTTCACATAGGTGCGCTCGGTCTGGATGGCCAGACAGTGCTCGTCCAGGACCTGAAAATAGATGTTGCGGTCGGCGGGCACCAGGAAGTTCGCCGAACCGTCGTCCTCGACCGGCACGATGCCGTACTGGGCCTGCATGCCGAGAAGGTAAGGGCCGAGCGCGGTGTGGGCCATGCCCTCCAGATCGCCAGTCCAGGTGTTGCGGGCCGTCCACGGGCGCGGCGTCTGCTCGAGGATGCGGATGTATTTCACCGCGCCGCGCCGCACGCCGGTGAGGCCGGTGTACACGTCGGTGATGAGGCACTGCGCCATCTTTTGCGCGGCGAGTTTCGGATCGGCCGGGACGGCGGGCTGGGGCGGGCGAGGGCGCGTCCGCACCGGATAGGGATGCCAGCACGAGACCTCTTCGTCGCGGTAGAGCGTCGTGGCGTTGCCCTGCTCGTCGAGCAGGCAAAGCTCATAGCCCTTCGGGTCGTTCCAGGGAAGGCCCTTGGGTTTGAGTGCGGCCATGAAAAGTTTCTCGGAAACCGGATACGGGTCCTTGAAAAGGCGGCCGGGCTTACCGGTGCTGTCGTCGATCCACTTGCCATCGACAAGGAAGGAGTACCCGCCGTGCGTCCGCGCATCCACGTCGCGGGTGACCAGGGTCATCGCGTCGCGGCTGGCCGTGTCACGCTTCATGTCGAGCAGGATCACGGTGCCGACCCCGTTGTTGGGGCCCCAGTGCGAACAGCCGAGGAACAGGATCTTATCGTCCGCGCCCGGCACGGGCCGTCCGTAGAGCATGGTTTCCGGATCCACGATCAGATTGCCGTAGACCTCCGTGGAGGCCGAGCCGTCGGGCCGCATCGCCCAGAGGCATTTGACCGCGCCCGCGCCCTTGCGGTTGTATTCCCACCTCATGTAGAGCACGCGGCCGTCGGGCAGCACGGCGGGCGAAAACTCGCTGACGCTGTTGTTGCTCAGCCGGCGGATGTTCTTCCCGTCCGCGTCCATGCGGTGCAGCACGGTCGTGGTATAGACGTCGCCCCCGTTGCAGAGCGTGCTCGTGCGGCAGCGGGTGGAGGTGAAGATGATGTCGCCGTCCGGCAGGTAGCAGGGGTGCATGTCGTTGGTGCCGTAGCCGTAGCGCTTCGCCAGCGCCGCATCGTCCGCCTCCGGAAACGTCAGTTGCCGCAGCCCTTTCCCGTCGAGGCCGATCTCATAGATTCGGTAGCCCTCCTGGGCCGACTTCTTGTAGTCGAAGACGACGGTCTTCGCGTCGAACGACAGGTCGAACCGGTTGAACACGCCGCCGTCGAGTTCGGGCGCCAGATCCGTCGCCACGCCGGTCTTGAGATCCAGCACGCACAGATTCCCGCCGGGCGTCCACTGGCTGTCGATATGCTCCGTGTACACGTGGCTGCACGTCAGTGTGTGACGGCGCACGAACAGGAGCTTGTCGATGCCCTGCGCCCGCAGCGCCTGCGCCGCGGCAGCGCCGAACTGGTGCGGCGACCGGTCCGCGGGAGACAGCTTGTTCAGGTCCTTGTTCGCGACCGCGAACTCGACGCTTCCATTCGTGCCCGAGGAGGTCGCGATGCCGACCGTCGCCTCGAACCGGACAAAGCGGCCGTCGAGCTTGAAATGCAGGGTCGACGGCGCATGCGCGTAAAACCCCTTCGCGACGTTCACGCCGCCGATACTGAGCTCCCCGTTGACGCGAAGTTCGCCCCACCCGACAGACGTGTCGGCCGGTTTCAGCGTGGTCAGGTCGACGGCATGGCCATCCCGGTCGATGAGTTTCGGCTCGCCCCAGATGGCCTGGTCGTAGTTGTACGTGTCGCCGCCGATCGTGGCCACCAGGAAGAGATCCGTAAGCCCGGTGACGTCGGCGACCAAGGCCTGCGCCTTGTCGCCGCCCCGGATCACCTGGGTGCGGACCGTCTGGAACGGCTTTGCCTCTGCCGCACGCACCGGGCCGCCGCACGTAAACGCCGCAAACAACACGCACGCAAAAAGGTTGATTCGCTGTCCCGCCTGCATGTTCGTCTTCGTCATTTTCGGACCGCCGGGTTCATCACGCGCAGGGCGTCACGCCTTTTTTGAGAATGATGTTGCCGTATTTGGCGAGTTCACCCGTCATGACCACCGCGTACGCCTTTTCGGCGCGCACGTAGAAGTCGAAGCGTCCGATGCGCGTCACGGCCGGCGCGGACGGCACCTGTTTCGTGATCGCGGCGCGATAGCTCGCCTCGACCGCAGGATCGAGCTGGTCGCCTTCAACGGCGGCCATCATGATCAGCGGCGGCGCGTAGCTGTCGAGTTCGAACAGCGGAAGGATGCCATCGAGAAGCTGCGGAATCCGGAGGCCGTCCGCACGCAACACGCGCTTGCCGAACGTGTGCCCCGGAAAGTGCGCGTCGGCCAGCACGATCTCGTCGCCGTGGCCCATTTCCGCCATGACCTTGAGCAAATCCGGCGTGATGACCGGTGATATCCCTTTCAGCATGATTGTCTCCTCTCACTCGTTACTCGGACGCCTCGGCCAGCATCCCAACCTAATAGCCTAACGCGGGCGGAGCCCGCAACCTAGAATTTCCACCACAAAGACACCTCATGTAGTGTCCCGCAAATAACTAGACAGTGTACCTTAAATTCTATTGACAGGATGGCAGGAGGAAACAGGATGAATAACGAGTTAGTCCTGAAAATCCTGTCAATCCTGTCAAAAGAAACCGGTTTAAGGTGACTGTCATGTGTATAGCCATTTAAGG
>JANYBJ010000011.1 GCA_025360845.1 bacterium | reverse complement strand
TCGCCAATGGATTCGAACGCGATGAGGCCGACGGTTGTCTTCTTACCCCCCTCGACCGGACCCGAATACCTGCCGATCGCCGCACACCCGGAAAACAACATCGCGGCAAACGCCGCCAACGTCAACACAGCTGCTTTATGCATGGAATGAACCTTTCATCAACAGAAATCAACGTGTCCGCATTGTTGAACAGAACAGGGCGCAAAGTCAAGGGCGAAGAAATCAAAAACGGGCACGGCCTTCATGTGTCCGTTGTCGTTTGCCTGCGGTATGCGAGGGGCGAAACGCCCACCTTCCGCTTAAAAACGGCGGAAAGATGTTTCTGGTCATAGAACTTCAGTTGCGCGGCGATTTCCGTGATGGAAAGCGGCGTTTGGGTCAGCAGCCGCTGGACCTCTTGAATCCGCAAATTCAGGTGATACTGCCCCAGCGTGATGCCGATTTCAGAGCGGAACAAGGTTCTCAACGTCGAGTAGCTGAGATGGCATGCTTTGGCTAGCGCGGCATAATCGACGTGTTGACCGACAGGCTTGGACAGGGCGTCAAGCGCCGCGGCGACACAGGGAGAACAGGTGTCCGCCCGCTTCTCGCTGACGAACCGTTTGGCCACTTCCGCCTCGATCAGCTTGGCGGCCCCTTGCAGGATCCGGATGCCGGCGAGGAGCTGCTTTTTCCGTAGCCGCTTGTCTATCCCCGAGAGCCAGAGCGCGGCCACAGGTGTTTTGTTGGGGTCAAGAATGACAACGCCGCCGCAGTGGCAGCAATTGATCTCCTCGGCAATATCCGTGGCGTACCCCGTCCCGCGGATAAGCGCGAGCCTTTTTTCAAAGGTTTTGCGGTCGGTGATGGTGTTGGGGGTGAGTCGGTCAAAGGTGAGCCGGTCGATCAGGGCGGCCCGGCGCTTTTCCGGGAGAAAGGCGACGAGCGCCTTGCCGGGCGCAGAGGTGTGCAGGGGCGTCGCGGTCTTCTCCTTGAAGCTGAAACAGATATAGTCCGGACCCCGAATGCTGTAGAGGATCAGGTTTTTCGCGTGCTTCTCGTCCAGCACGGAAAGGCCATAGGTTTCCGGCATCTTCTCTCTGATGGCGAGGAGAAAGGGTGTGGCAAGCGTTTTCAACGTTTCGTGGCGCATGAGAAACACTCCTGGCGGTTGTTCAGAGTATAGGCCATTTTCGAGAACCCGGGGTAAAGAATTTTGTCAAATTTTAAACTTTTATGAAGTGTGATTTTGTTATTGGTTGGGTAGACGAAGGACGTGATTTTTGATTTCATGGTGACATTCAAGTGCGGGCGTGTGTTGAGGGCTTCTCTTTAGGCAGGACGCAGGTGCCGGAAAAGATCCTAAACAAATCGGGGGAAAGTGAAGATGAAAAAGGTCTTAGGGGTTGCGGTTTTGGCGGCATGGGCGGTGCTGTGTACGGCGGCCGAGCCGCTGACGAAGGACGAACTGGCGAAGCGGTGCGATCCGCAGGCGATCCGGTATGTGAGTCCGCTGGTGACCGCGAAAACAGACGGGCAGGGCGTGGACGTCGAGGCGGATGTCCAGGGGATAACCTATGTCACGCTGATCGTCACCGACGGCGGCGACAGTTATGCCTGCGACCACTCCGACTGGCTGGACGCGCGGTTCACGGGTGCCTTCGGCGAGAAACGCCTGTCGCAGCTGTCGTGGCTGCACGAGCAGTGCGGCTGGAACAGCTCGGTCAAGAACAAGAGCGTGGCCGGCGGCGGCTTCAAGGTGCTGGGCAAAGAGTACGCCGACGGCATCGGCACCCACTCGCCCGGGCTGCTGGTCTTTCAGGTTCCGGAGGGCGCGGAGAAGTTTGTCGCGCGGGCCGCGCTGGACGATTCCGGCGTGAAGCAGGGCAACCCCGGGCCGAGTTCCGTGCAGTTCATCGTCTACGCCGGCATCCCGTCGCTCGGTTTTCTCCAGGCGCTCAAATTGGCTGCCATACCCGATCCTGAGACGCGTGCGAAAATCGAAGCGGCCAAAGCGAAATACGGCGAAGCCGTGGTTAAGGAGTATTCGGTTCTGCAGCGGGAGATGACGCAGAAGCCCAAGGACGCGGGCGGCATCGCGGACGCGGAGACGAGGGCCGCGCAGGCGTATGACCGTCAGGCGACGATTCTGCCGGGCGACCGCGACCCCGTCGACGTGGTGGTGCGCCGCACGCGGGCGCTGTATGAGGATCTGAAGGGACAGACCGACCTGAAGGCCGCCGGCGAACAACTCGCCGCGCTGGAGAAGGAGGCGCAGACCGTGCCGACGGAGGACGCCGACGCGCGCATGAAGCTGCTCAAGAAGGTGCAGGAGACCCGCCGCACGATCGCCTTCGCCAATCCGCTCCTGAAGCCGATCTCGAAGCTGCTCTTCATCACGCGCGAAGCTCTGCCGCCGGATGAGTTCAACTTCGGGAACCACATGTGCGATCAGTACTTCGGTTTCCACGCCACTCTGCACGGCACCACGCAGGGCAACGGCCTGTACGTTCTGGAGAACCCGTGGTCGGACACGCCGACCGCACGCAACCTGATCGCCGATTCCGTCATCGAGGCGGGCGCGCGCAAGGGGCAGAAGCTGGGTAACGGCGGGTTCCTCGGCCCCGATCTCTCGTACGACGGCAAGCAGATCCTCTTCTGCTACACCGACGGCGAACCGCAGATCCGCGTGTGGAACGAGAAGACCACCTTCCATATTTTCCGCTGCAACGCCGACGGCTCAGGCTTGGTGCAGCTCACCGACGGCATCGTGAACGACCTGGAGCCCTGCTGGCTGCCCAACGGACGCATCGCCTTCATCTCCGAACGCCGCGGCGGGTTCGGCCGCTGCCACGGGCGACCGGTACCGAGCTTCACGCTCCACACCATGTTCGACGACGGCACCGACATCGTGCGCCTCAGCCCGCACGAAACCAACGAGTGGCAGCCGAGCGTGGACAACAACGGCATGATCGTCTATACGCGCTGGGACTACGTGGACCGCGGCTTCAACCAGGCGCACCACGCATGGACCACCTTCCCGGACGGCCGCGACGCCCGCACCATCAACGGCAACAACCACGCCTCGCTGCGCACCGCGCCGATGATGCAGATGAACGTCCGCGCCGTGCCGGACTCACCAAAATATGTAGCCACTGCGGCGGGCCACCATACCGAGGCGCGCGGCTCGATCCTCTTGATCGACCCCACCGTGGCCGATGACGATGCCATGTCGCAGATCAAACGCGTGACGCCGGACCAGCTCTTTCCCGAGGCGGAATATTACTTCGACCGCGGCTCCGGCGCCTACGCCGCGCCGTGGCCGCTGAGCGAGAAGTACTTCCTCTGCGTGTACGACGGCGACGCCAACGCGCAGTACGGCAGCATCGACACCGCCAAGCGGCGCTACGCCATCACGCTGCTGGACGTTTTCGGCAACAAGATCCCCATCTACACGAACCCGCAGATCTCCTGCCTCGACCCCATGCCGCTGTTGCCGCGCAAGCGTCCGCCCGTGATCGCCCATGCCACGCTGGTGGGCCGCCCGCGCCTCGACAGCGGCGAGAAGCCCGCGCCGATCCCGGAAGACAAGCTGCCCAAGACCGCAAAAGTCGGAGTGATCAACGTGTACAACTCGCGTCGGCCCTTACCCGAAGGCACGAAGATCAAGGCGCTCCGCATCTGGCAGGTCCTGCCCAAGACCACGCCGAACGCGGACAGCCCGCGCATCGGCCTGGGCAGCCAGAAAGGCGCGAAGCTCGTGCTGGGCACCGTGCCGGTGGAAGAGGACGGCAGCGCGTTCTGGGAGCAGCCGGTGAACGTGCCGATCCTGTTCCACGCGCTCGACGAGAACGGCTGCGCGGTGCAAGGCATGCGCAGCGTGACGTACACCGCCCCCGGCGAAACCCTGATGTGCAACGGGTGCCACGACCAGCGCGTCGGCTCCGCACGCGTGCCGCCCAAGTCCACGCCCATGGCCATGAAGCGGGCGCCGTCCAAGATCCAGCCGGAGATGGACGGCACAAACCCCTTCCACTTCTCGCGGCTCGTGCAGCCGGTGCTCGACGCCAAGTGCATGACCTGCCACGGCGAGAAGCGCAAGGACAAAGCGCCGGATCTGCGGCGCGGCGACTTCATGAAGAATCAGGATTTCTGGTTCGACTCCTTCCGCAACCTGCGTCCGTTCGTGAAGTTCTACGACCCGGCCGACTGGACTGAACCTTATACGATCCCGGGCCAGTTCGGCGCGAAAGCATCGAAGCTCTACACGATGCTCAAGGCGGGCCACCACGAGGTCAAGCTGACCGACGACGAGATGCGGCGGCTCGTGATCTGGATGGACTCGAACGGGCTCTTCCACGGCCACGAGCAGGATCTACAGGCGCAGTCCGAGGGCAAGGTCGTCCCCCCGACCATGCAGTAGCTTATTTGCCGATAAGCAGTCGTACCCTACACCACACTTCTGGATCTTCGAGCAGGATACGAGACTCCAGCCGGGGCCGGTTCTCTTTGCCGATCCACGTCAGTTCGCGTTTGGGTCTTTTGACCATGCTGGCTCTCAAATGAGCGATTGGAGACAGGCCTGCCAGACTTCAGCATGCTCCTGACGAAGTCTGGCAAAAGGTTCTATACTCTGACCCGTTCCGCTGAAATACCAGCCAAGCAAGCCGTGGTCGTCCGCCTCGCGAAGCGCAGTCATAAGCGCGTCACTGTCAATGGCTGGCTGTTGTAGCGCAGACTCGACCAGAGACTTCACTCGCCTGTGCGTGAGCTGATTACCTGCGGCAAACGCTTCGCGACAATCGAGATGGAGCACCTCAACGGTTTTAGTACCCTTTGCGGTCCAGTCATTCGCCGCGAGGTCAAACCGGGCGACGATGTTACCAGTGGCAGGATCGAAGTCGAGAAACTGCCAGGGATCCTCAGCGGTAGGGTCAACTAAAAGGGGCACGCCATTTTCCAAAGGTAAGGTCTTCCCCTTGAAGCGGCCACACTCGGTGCAACAAAGAAGTAAGTTCGGCCAGCGAAACATCCGCTCCGGATGCTGTTGCTTCGGCCAGAAATGCTCAATGTCGTTGCCGTGCGAGTCGCCGCAATACATGCAACGCTGTCGGTTCCCGGCCATCGTCTGGAGTACACCGAGTGCGGTTTTGAGCGGCTTGGTCCGCCGGGCCGACTTCCACTCGGCGTCTACGTTCAACTCACCGGCAACACGCTTTAAATCGGCATCGGCCTGCTTCCGATCGATAGCCTTCTGAGTCGGCGAAGGCAATTTAAGTCGTTGGATTCTCCGCATGATTCAAGGCTCCTCGTCCGTATCGGCGAAGAGTTGGAGTTGTATGACTCTGTCATTTTCGCCCTGGGTCATTCTACCACCGGCGCGTTTCTTGGCCTCAAGCTTGGCAAACTCGGCACGCCCCTCTACCGCGCGGGGCGAACGGGTGTTTTGCATGCCGAAAGCCGAGGTGAGAAGGATGGTGTCCGGGCGAGATGCGATGACCTTTCGATACTCTTCAGCCGAGAGCGGACAAGGCTTGGCGTCACTGCCTGGCTCCGGGAGCACGAAAAGACCGTTGGGGTCCGCTGCCTGACAGATTATTGGGCTATGCGTTGTGACAAGAAACTGTATGTTTGGAAAATGCCGCTTAAGCCAGAATCCAATCTCCCTTTGCCACTCCGGATGGAGATGTGCGTCAATTTCGTCTATGAGCACAACACCGCTACGCTTGATGAACAGCCGACCGTTCGAGTCTTGATCCGTGAGACCTGCGACACCGTAAGCATTGATCAGGTGACGAACGATGTCCGTCAGGAGCGCAAGCGCGGCCCGATAGCCGTCGCTCATCTCGCTCCAGGCGAGTTCAACCCCGTTCCGGTCTGCGAGCCAGAGCCCATCAGAATCCACGCGTGCCACGGTAAGCTGATTGGGCATCAACTCGTCTTTGAGCAATCGCAGGACAATTTCAAGTTGCTCACGTTCAGCTTGCTTATTTTCAAGTTCCTTGTACTTCAGATCCCGCAACCACCGATCTGCTTCGGCCAGGGAGGCGGCTTCCTGAAACATGGTTGCGAATCGGGCGGTTGAGGGCGCAACCATCTGCTGCACCGCCTCCGGGGAGGCGCCGAAGACCCGGCGAAACGGACCGTAACCACAAGAGAACCACCCTGCCGCAGCAGACGACCAAATGGTTCGATCAGGAGTATGATAGCTTCTTGGTTTCCCGGGTGGCAGAGACGCCTGCAAAGACGTTTCTTTTCCTCCGTTTTCCAAAACGATCCTGGCCGGAAACGTCGACAATGGCGCTTTACCCGAGTCAACCAGTACATCATCGCTTTCAGTCCGCACAATCTCGATTTGGATAAATGATTCGGATTGCGCCGTGCCATGGCGAATCCAACGGTGAAAACTGGGCTGCAGAGCTCGGGCGGTATCCTTGCCTGTGAGGCAGACAGCGATGGCCTTAAGTAACGTGCTCTTGCCTGATCCATTGTCGCCCGTGAAAACGGTCCACCCTGCGTACTTGTCGTCCGGACGGGCCAAATCGAAATCAAGAGCTTCGAACCCCCGGATATTTCGTAACGTGATTTTATGGATATACATAACGATTTTGGATTATATCAGAGTCCATCGGATCACGAAAAGCAATTCTGTGATGCCCTTTTATCGCAGAAAAGCAGGCGTTTATCGAAGGGACGCGAGTGAGCAGGTAATCGGCGCGATCATTTCGCCTTATCCAACGGGCTCTTTCACGGACACGAGCAGGATCTACAGGCGCAGTCCGATGGCAAGGTCGTCCCCCCGACCATGCAGTGATTCTTAACGCAAGGGCGCAAGAATTTTAGCGAGCATGTATCCTTGCCTCCTTGCGCCCGTACGCTAAAATACAGGGCATGAAAAGCGTCCTTAAAAACGGCGTGTGCGTGTCGTGCGGACGGTGGTGCGGGCGTTATTACCGGACGTGTCCCTACTGTGGCGAGCAGGTTTGGCAGCCGCTCTGGCGGCGTGCGGGTCAAGGCGCCTTGCTTGCTCTGCCGCCCTTGCTGCTGGCGCTGCTCGCGGCAATGACCCGGCCGGACATGACCGGGTTCGCACAGGCCATGCGCTCGGTCCATCCGGCACTGGGTTTTCTTTTCGCTGCCGGGATCGGGCTGCTGCTGATGCCGCCGCCGGACAGCGACCTCGTGATCGCTTCACGCGCCGAGGGCATCCGCTGGCAGATGTGCGCGATTCTCGGCGGCTGGCTGATGGGTGTCTATGCGGCGCTCTGCGCGGTCTG
>JANYBJ010000307.1 GCA_025360845.1 bacterium | reverse complement strand
GCCGAGGGCGGCATGCGCGACGCGCTTTCGGCGCTCGACCAGCTCATCTCGTTCAAGGGAGACTCGCTGACCGAGGACGATGTGCTGGCGGTGTTCGGGCTCGTTTCCCGCAAGTCCTTGGAAACCCTGGCCGCGGCGGTGCTCACCGGCGACATGGGCGAGATTTTGCGGCTGGTAGACATGTTCGACAGCGCGGGCAAAGACATGCGGCGGCTGACGGTCGAGCTGATGGAGCATTTCCGCAATCTGTTGATCTACCAGTATGTCGGCGAGAACATGGCCAACCTCGACGCCACGCCGGAGCAGATCCGCGTGTTGGCGGCGCAGGCCGCGCTGGCGGACTCGATGCGCGTGTTGCAGATCGCCGATCAGTTGGGTGAGATGGAGGGTCGGCTGCGGTACGCGCTCTCGGTGCGCACGCTGATCGAAATGTCGCTCGTCCGCTGCGCCCGCGTGTCGCGGGCGGTGTCGCTCGACGAAGTGCTCAAGCGGCTGAATGCAATCCGCACCTCCGAGCCGCCTGCGGCGGCAGCCGCACCCGTCGCGCCCGCTGCGAAGCCCGCGGCAGCCAACCTCTACGACGATCCAGCGCTCAAGCACGTCATGCAGATGTTCGACGGCAAAGTCGTCGGCGTAGAAGACGGAGACTGAAAACGGAAACGGTTACTCGTATACTCGCCCTTCTTGCGATCGTGAACATCGCTTCAGCTCAAGACATGCCGTTGCCGTCAAAGTTCGATCTCAGGCCGGAGTTTCTCAAGCTCGGCATCCAGGTGAGGGCGCAGGGCGAACGCGACACCTGCTCCCTTTTCGCCATTACCGCGCTCGCCGATTTCGAATACAGCCGTCTCGACCTCTCCGTCAGCAAGCGTTTGTCGGAAGAGTTCCTGATTTGGGCCGCAAACGAGGCTACTGGCCTCACGGGCGATCAGGCTATGTTCGACGAGGCGCTCCACGGCCTGAACCGGCTCGGCATTTGCTCGGAAGAGCTGATGCGGTACGAGCAAACGAGTGACGGCTCGCGCACGCCCTCGGACCAGGCGATCGCGGACGCGAAGGAGCGGAGTACACGGTGGCGCGTCGTATGGATCAAGCGTTGGGCCATTAGCCGTCCGCTCCGCGAAGCGGATCTCGCGACGATCAAGCGCGCGTTGGCGAGCGGACATCCGGTGGCGTGCGGACTGCGCTGGCCGAAGGTCCTGAGCGGCGCGGCCTTGCTGGAGGTGACGCCGCCTGGCGAGGTGTTCGACGGCCACAGCATCGTGTTCACGGGATACGAGGATGATCCGAAAATGAACGGGGGCGGAGTGTTTACCTTCCGTAACAGCCATGGACCGGAATGGGGACAAAAGGGTTACGGGACGATGTCTTACGCTTACGCGAGTGCCTACGCCAACGATGCCCTTTGGCTGCGACTCGGCGAGCCGGGCTCGGAAGTCCCGACCGAGCGGTTCGAGGCCGAGTCAATGAGGGTTGTTTCCAAGGATAAATGTGAGGTCTCGGCGCAGGACATGGGGACGTGGGGCGGACGGAGGTGGAGCGGCGGCGAACAACTCTTTTGCAGGGCGGAGCAAGGCGGCGGCGTGGAGCTAGGTTTCGAGGTCCGCAAAGCCGGCCTCTATCGACTCCGCATTCTCGCCACAGCGGCACCGGACTTCGGCACGGTGAGCGTCTCCCTTGACGGTAAGACCTTGGGGCCGGACGTTGACCTGTATTCCGGCCGTGTCTGCCTTTCGGGCTCGTTGGAGTTGGGCGATCACGATTTCACTGCCGGCAGGCACCGATTGCGCTTTTCCGCGATGCGAAAGAATGTTGGTTCCACGAATTATTTCTTCGGCCTCGACGCCGTTGATCTGATCGGTCGGAATCCGTCTGCTCTCAAATCCAAATAATGCGGGTGTGAGGTCACCTATGAAAACACTTCGCCCATTCATCTTCGGCACGCTTGTTGCCGTTGGTTCTACTGCCGTCCCGAACACTTTGATGGCCGAATCGGATGCGACACCCGCTCCTGCGTTGAAAGTCGCGGCACGCGAGCGCTTGCCGGCCGTTAAGCTGCGGGCCTACGGAACGCTCTCGGGCGAACGCACGACCTTCGCGGACAGTCCCCAAGCATCCCTTCTCCGCGTGACCTGCGAAAGCCAAGCCAAGGCCCATCTGGTTCTCGCCAAATACCTGTCCGACCTCGGCCTGCTTCCCGGCGTGACGGCGCTGCCCTTGGCCTCCTCGCGTGGCCCTTTGGCGGCGCGGCAGGTGGAGGGGCAGGGGGTTGTCGTCGCCATCCGGAGCGGAAAGCAGGTCTCGATCTTCACGGCCGCCGACAGCTCTGCGCTGCGCGCGCTCGTCGAGGACCACGTGTCGTGGCGAAGGGACATCGACGCTTCGGAGGCTGAAATTCCTGTGCCGATGTTTGTGGACCGCTGGGACAAACATGGCTTCCGCTTCTATTATGGCCCGTTTGTGAAGCCGCAGGACGCCGAGCATCGCGATGTCCCAGTCTACGACCCTAAACAGGATTTTGCCTTCGCCAAGCAGTCCGGCGATGTCGGGCTGGTCCTGTGGAACGTTCCGGCAAGGAATCCGCGCTCGGAAGGGATCATGGATATCAATTCCCGGCAGTGGGTTTTCGACGCGGCGAAGAAGCTCGGCTTGCCGCTGGGGATCAACATCGGCATCGAGGATGCCAACCTGCCGCTCATCAACCGCCACCCCGACGACATGGTGCCGAATGCCGACGGGTATCTGGGCGGATGGTACGGCGCGATGAATTTCGGCGGGACAACGACCGCCTGGAGTTCCGACCCGGTTCAGGAGATCGCCTTGGGTCAGATCCAAAGTTTGGTGCGCGATTTGTCGGCCCGCTACAGCAACATCGTGAACTGGCTCGAACCGCACGAGGAGATGGTCCACGGCGTTTGCGATCTGGTCGACGATCACGGGCCGAGCGCGAAGGCCAACTTCCACAAATACCTCAAAGCGAAATACGGCTCGCCTGCCGCCGTAGCCAAACGGTGGAGCCAGCCCGGGGCCTTCAAAACTTGGGACGACGTTCCGTTCCCGGAGCTGGCCACCTTCCTCGGCTGGAACGCCGGAGCGCTCGACCTGACAGGGACCTGGAAAATGAGCTTCGAAGCTTCATACGGCGCGGACTCTGCGAAGGCCGACCTCGACGACTCCTCGTGGAACGAGCTTCAGGCGCCGGGCCACGCCATTGTCCGCAGCATCCCGCGCAAGCCGGCCGTCTTTCGCCGTCACTTCAAGATGGACGCGGCGTGGCGTTCGGCCCGGCCCAAGGTCTGGCTCTACCTGTGGGATTTCAACGACACCCGCAGAGGAGGGGACGACACCAGAGGCAAGGTCTACGTCTTCATGAACGGCGCGGCGATTCCTGAAGCGGCGACCGCGACCATGGGAGAACATGCGTGCGCCCTCGAAGTCACGCAGGCGCTGGTCGACGGCGACAACGTGTTGACGGTGTGCCTGCCGCAGGCGATGATCGACTACCGCTGCTATCTCTCGGGAGAGGCCCCGGCTGTTTACCCTGGGCTGGGTCCCCGGTTGAACGCCCAGTGGGCCGATTTCTCCGATTGGACCTGCTGGTCGCGCGGGCAGGCGGTCCGGCGCGGCGCGCAGATGATCCGTCAGGTCGATCCCGACCGGCCCATCACCCTCATGTCGCCCGATTTGTACCTGAGCCCGATCAAGGCCGTCGCCGAAGATTACGGCGGCATCATCCACGACACCGGCGGCATGGCCGGCTCGTGGGGCGACTACAGCCCGACCATGATGCAGAGCTCGGGCTTGCCCACCGACTGCGAGCCGGGCAGCGGCGCGGTCGACCTGAACGATTTCAAGCGCTTCATGGGCCGCTGGTGTACGGAGTGTACCCAGGGGATCGACTACTTCCAGCACATCGGCGATCTCACCTGGAAACCCGAGGTGAAGGAGTACTTCGGCAAGACGCTCAACCTCTGGCATCTCATCGGCAAGTACCACCTGCCCCACGCGGAGCTGGCGATCCTCAACAGCGACCGCAACCTGCGTCTGCTCGGCTTCCCGTGGGACGTCTCCCGCGACCCCAACGTGGTCTTCAGCGAGAACCGCTGGTGGGCGCTCATCAATCAGGTTTTGCCGCTTTATCTCCGAGCGGGGATATTGGAGGACGACTTTGCGCGCGGCAACGTCGATCAGTACCGCGTCGTGCTTGACGGCAACACCACGATCATGGATACCGAGATCGTGGACCAGATCGAAAAGTGGGTCAGGCGCGGGGGCACGTTCATCACCTACCAGCAGACCGGCCGTCACACCTCGGCCGTGCCGAACTCCTGGCCCATCGCCAAGCTCACCGGCTACAGCGTCACCGGCATCGACAAGCTGGCGCTGAACGGCGACGGCAGGCCCAGCCGTCACCTGCATCCGGTGGATGGGCAAACCGTTTTCAACCCTGCCGCGCCCGGCTGGCAATATGTGCAAAACAGCGCGGGCCTTTCCCTGCAAAAGCATGATCCCGCCTGCGTGGATTTGCTCCAGTGGGATGACGGCGCCATGGCCGCCGGCTTGCGCAAGCTCGGCAAGGGCATGGTCATCACGCTCGGGTCGAACTCAAGCGCCCTTGTTCCCCAGGTCCTCGAATGGCTGCGCGTGCGGCCCGTCTCCGGCTCGACCGGCAACCGCGATATCGTCACGCGCCACTTCGTCAGCAACAACGGCCTCTACGATGTCTGGGTGCTGTGGAACTCGAAGGTTCAGCCGGTCACCGCCACCCTGACCTTCAGCAAGGGGATCAGGCCCGCCGTGTGCCACGACGTGAACACGGGTGAAACCATCCCGATCGATGGCTCCGGCGAGTGCGCGACGCTGCCCGACCTGGCGCTCGAATCGTGGCAGACGCGGGCGTTTCTCACGCCGCGCGGTCAGCTTGCACATGCGCCCCTCGAGTGGTTCGCCTTGCAGCGCGCATGGTGGAAAGGCACCGCCGACACCGGCGCGCCCATTCCCGCCTACAAGGCCAAGCTCGCGGTGAACCTGACCGAGGATTGGGCCTTCAAGCCGCTTGAGGGACCTGTCACCGGCACGCCGCCGGAGGACGCCGCGCTGGCCGATCCCAAGCTCGACGACTCCGCCTGGCCGCGCAGGCAGATCGGCATCTTCGACATCCCGGATTATCCCGATGTCCGTCACGCGATGTACCGGAAACGCTTCACGGTTCCCGCGGATTGGAATCACGGCAGGGTTCTTCTGGATGCCGGAACGGACACGCTCGGCGGCGGAGGCTCGCGGCAGTATCTCGACGGCCAGCGTATCGATGTAAATACGGTGAACGATAAGTTCGGAAGACAGTTCACGCCGGGCAGCACCCATCTGCTTGCCGTCGAAATCTGGAACCCGAATGCCCCGGTCGGAACGAGGGAGCCGATCTTTATTTCCTATCGCCCAGACGCGCTTTCGCGGCAGCCCTTGAGGGACAACTGGGCCTTCGCCTCGAACTATTTGAAATACGCGCAGGCGCGTTCGCTGCCTCTTGAGACGCCCGTCATCGGCGCGCTGCGGACCGTCGCCAAGATCGATGCCGCACAGGCGGGCCGCGCGGTCGTGGTTCACACCGTTACGAGCAATGGCCACCAGCACCGCATGGTTTTCAACGGGCACCACCTGCCCTGCAACGGCAACTACGATACCAACGTCACGCCTTGGGTCAAGTTCGGGCAGGACAACGAGATCATCGTGGTCTGCGACACAACGGTCCTGCAAGACGCGTCGATCGACTTCTATGACGCGAAGGCTTATCCGTAACAGGTTTTCATAGGGTTTCCAAGAGGGTGAGACGTTTGACCAGATCGAGGCAGAGCGCGGCGGAATTGGCCGCGGCGTGCGTCAGGAAGGTTTGGAAATCGATGGCGTTTTCGCCCTTGCAGGGCACGTCGCTCAACGCCCGCAGGATCAGGAACGGCACGCCGAAACGGGTGCAGACCTGGGCGATGGCGCCGCCTTCCATATCGACGCACTGAACCTCGCCGTCGAAGTGGTGGCGGATGTGCGCGAGCTGTTCGGGCTTATAGATGAAGGCGTCCGACGAGCCGAGCAGGCCGTGGTGGCAGGTCAGGTCGCGGGTGTGATCGGCCACGACCGCATGGAAGTGCGCAAGCAGGGTGGGCGCGGCCTGGAAGCGCGGAGCGCAGCCCATCATCTGGCCGTAGACGAAGCCGAGCGGCGTGACGTCCACGTCGGTGTAGACGATCTCTTCGGGCACGACGAGGTCGAGGATTTTCTGCTGCGGCTGCAGGCCGCCGGCGCAGCCGGTGTTGACGACGCAGCCGGGGTCGAAGTCGGAGAGGAGCAGGGCGAGGGTGCAGGCGGCGTTGACCTTGCCCACGCCGGACTGGGCGATCACCAGCTCTTGAGCGCCCAGGCGAGCGTGGTACATCTGGGTGTTGAAGTGGATTCGGGCGTCATGTTCCGGAAAGACCGCCAGAAGCGCGTCCAGCTCTTCCTTCATGGCGGCCACGAGGGCGATCGGTTTTTTCATGCGTTCTAGTTTGGTATGAATCCCTTTGCGTGTCAACAGGTTCGGCGAGTAAACCAGGGCTGGGAAATATGGACATTTCATATGACCATCACGCCTGTTTCAGCCGAAACATATGCCCCTATCCACCCACTGCCGACGGGCAGACCGCACGGACCGGACAGGCTGGACAGTTTCTTTCGCGGGCGTTGCAGAAGTCGCGTCCGAGGAATATCAGGTTCACATGCAGCGACACGGGGTCGGTCATGGGGACGAGAGCTTGGATCTCGTCCACGCCCTTCTGGTGCGGGGCCGCGCCCCGCTGATCCGCGATCCAGCCGAGGCGTTGCGAGAGCCGCCAAATGTGGGTGTCGACCGCGAAGACCGGCGCGTGCAGGCCGAACATCAGAAAGCAGCGCGCGACCTTTACGCCGATGCCGGGCAGGGAAACGAGAAAGGCTTCAGCCTCGTTGGGTGCCATCCGGCGCAGCGGGGCGAGGGTCACGCGGCCGAAGCGCTCGCGGAGCAGCCGCCACGATTCCCGGATGTCGGACGCGCGGCGCTGGGCGAGGCCCACACCGCGCAGGGGTGCAGCCAACTCCTCGACCGGCGCGTCGGGCAGACGGTCGTGCCGCGGAAAACGCTTGCGGAAGGCGCGGAACGCCGCATCGCATGCCGGGGTGGTCGTACGCGTGCTGAGCATGAAGTAGAGCAGTTCGTCCAACAGGTGCGGCTGCGGCGGCGTCCGGTATGGCCCGTAGTGCGTCAGCAGCAGACGGTCGACCGCTTCGGGCGAAGCGCGGGGGTGTGCGAGGTCGCGTCGGGAGTTCTTCATGAGGTTTCGAAACGTAATGGATTATTGGGCAGCTTGCAGATTGCCTAAAACTCGTCGAAGGGGCCGAGGCCTTCAACACAGTAGAGCTTTTCGGCTTGCCAGTTGACCGCGAGTTCGAAGACGCATAGGCAGTCTTCGGGCGATTGGAGCGTACACGCCTGTGCGGGCGGCTGGAGGTAATTGGGGGCGGCGGCGCGCAGTTCCCCGATCCACTGCCGCGCGGTCGCCGCGAGTTCCTGCGTCGCGGGCTTCGCGTCCAAGGCCAGCCGTTTGGCTTCCAGACAGAGGTCCGCCAGCGCCTTCAGTTTGGACTCCTGCTGCCGCGTCGGCACGATCAGCGGCATCTGGCGCAGGTCGGACATCTCATACCAAGTGTTGTTGAGAAACTTCTTGATGTAGAAAGTTGATATTGCTGAGTTCAGGATCGCGAGCAACACAGATGTGGATATTTTCTGGAAGGCCGATGTAAGTCGCGGTGAAGCTGCATCGAACACGCAAGGCGGCTGGAGCCTGAATTTGAGTGCCACGGCTCGGCCATGTCGGCTAAACGCGATGCCTTCTTCGAAGAAAAACGAGTGTCCTTGCCAGCGGGCCTTTGAAGAGTTCATCAGTTCGTTGACAGCATCCGCCGACCAATCGATGTAGAGCGGTTCGTTGTCGAGCCAGCGGTTGCCCTCGGGGTCGCCCTTACGGAATGGGGCAAAGGTGCCGCGCCCGGAGAAGCCGTTGTAGATGGCGGCGATGCGTGGGGCGTCAGACGGGTCGGTGTACTCTTCGCTGGAGCGCAGACCGAGGATCGTTCGCGGATTGCCTTTCGTGGACCTTCGCACGGAGAGCCAGCGCAGGGCTTCCTGGCACACGGCGCAGAAAGCAGCGTCCGTGACCGTCTTGGATTTGGGATTCATCGAGCGCGAGCCTGCCAGCAGGTCGGCAGTTTCCGCCCAGAAGTCTTGGAGTTCGGGCAGTTTGCGCCAGAGGTCCCAGAGTTCCTGCTTGCGCCGCTGCCACACGAAAGCGAAGTCCTCCTCCGTCACAACCCGCGCGGCGGGAACGATGCGGTAGAGTCCGGTCTTGTTGAACCCGAGACGGGCGTTGTCGAAGGTCTCGCACAGCGGCTCGACGCACGCCTCCCAAGCGGCAGGATCGCTCAGCGGGCACGTGGGGTTGCCGCCATGCTGTTTGAGGAGTTCAAGGAAGCGCTCCTTCACAGGGGCGTCCGCCAGCCAGCGACGCGTCCACGCGTCGCGCTTGGCGGTGAGCCCAGCAGCCTGCGGGGTGCCTTGCAGGTAGCCGAGGAAGCGGGCGTTGTTGGCGGTGGCTAAGCCTTGGCCACCGTCGGCGATCAGGCCGAAGAGTGTCACGTCGCCGGGCATTAGGTTGGCATGGTAGGTGGCGATGGTCTCGCGGTTCTGGCTGAATTTGTCCGAGGTCTCGATACGCGACCACCATTGAGCGGTCAGAGCCTTCACCGCTTGGTTGAAGCGGTCGTAGAGCGCGAGGGTTCCGTGGCGGGGTTCGAAAAAGACGCGTTTGTGAGCATCGCTGTAAATCGCGGTCGGCACGCGGTGGAGGCGCAGAGATTTAAAAGCCGACGGGGCAGGCAGGGATGCCTGTCCTACGTTGAGAATCGGCAGTTCAGGCAGGTCGAGGTCGGGGCGGGACATCACGCCGTCCTCGCGGCGCGGGCGGGCCTGGATAAAGAGCGTGGTGTCATCCGAAGGTTCAACCTGGGTGGCGTCCATTTTTTGTGCGACGAAAATGGCGGCGTCGACAGTCACGTCGAACGGGTCGCATTGGCCGAGGATATTCAGGCGGTTGTCCTGCAGCATCTGCCGCATGCGGAGCTTGCTGGCAAGAGTGAAGAAGGTGTCGGAGACGATGAAGCCGAAGCGTCCGCCGGTGCGCAGCAGTGCGAAGCCGAGGCCCGTGAAGTGGACATACAGGTCGTCGAGGTAGCCGTCGCGTGTGGCGAGATGGCTGCGCCAGACCTCACCCGAGCTGGTATGCGTGGACACATAAGGGGGATTTCCGAGAACCGCGTCGAAACCGGCGCGTCCGTCGGGGAGCGGCGTGCCGTCCTCCGCATGGAACACGTCGGGGAAAAGGATCTGCCAGTGGAACGGCTTGAGGGCCGCACGGACTGTCCTCGCCTGTTTTGCAAGCGCACGGGCGGTTTTAGCCACGCGCGGACGGTCGGCCTCGGGAATGGCGTCGGGCGCGCAGAGGTGCTGAAGCTGCTCGCGCCATTCGAGATCGGTCAGTTGTCCGTCGGCGCGGGCGAGATGATCGGCCCAGAAGTCGGCCAACGAAACAAGCGGAGCGAGTTCGTCCTGCACCTTGCGCCACGCGGCCTCTTTGTTTTTGACGATCACCATCTCGGTGCTGGCCTCGGCCTCGATGGCGAGGTTGCGGCGCACGGCGGCAGAAAGCAAGGCAGGCAAATGACTTGAAAAATCGGCGAAGCGCTCGTCGTCGCCGCGTGCGGCGGGAAGGCGGTTCATCTCGTCCGGACGGGCGTAGATGAGCGAGTTGCCGCACATCAGGTGGTGGTCGAGAAAATTCAGCGGCTCGTCGGCGGCGATGCAGGTGAGCCAGAGGGCGAGCTTGGACAGTTCAACGGCCATGGGGTTGATGTCCACGCCGTAGATGCAAGACTCCACAATGCGTCGCCGCCAGTAGGCGGTCTCGGCCTGTGCCTGCGGCACGCCGGGCGGCACGGGGATGAAGCCCGCCGCAAGGATCGCTTCGCGCGAGCGGCGGTCCGTGCCGGTGGCGACGATGCGCTCGGTCATGCGGCGGGTGGTCGGGTGGTCGATGATCCGGTCCGCCAGCCACTCCACGGCCCGTACGAGAAAGTGGCCGCTGCCCATGGCCGGATCCACGATGTTAAGGCGCAGCGCGGCATAGGCGAAGGCGTTGTCGCGGCGGCGCTCGTCTGAATGTGCGCCGCAGGCGCAGCGGACGTCTCGCGACTCGTCGATCTCGTCCAGCAGGGGCGTGAGCGTCTCGCGTATAAGAAACTCGACGATCCAGTCAGGCGTGTAGATGATGCCGTCGCGGTGGTTCTTCGCACCGGACTCGTCCTTCAGGCGCAGGCGTCCGTTTTCGCGCACGAGGCGTCCTCCGAGCAGGCCTTCGTAGATGTCGCCGAGCTGGCGGACGTGCAGGCTCGCGTAGTCGATGGTCTCGTCGGTCAGGATACGCATCTGCCGGTCGCCGGAGCGAGCGGGCGGCTGGGCGAAGATCAACTGTTTGAGGACAGCGGCGAGGCTGGCGTCTCCAATGCGCCAGCGGGCGATGAGCGGGTGGCTGCGGAACAGGCCGCCGTTGTAGCGGGTCACGCCGCAGGCCTCGTTGCGGGCAGGGTACTTGCCGTCGATCAGTTCAAAGAGCTGCAGCAGGCGTTCGTAAAGGTTGGTGAAGACGTTGTCGGCGAACGACTCGGGCTTGCGCAAGTCGTCGGTCAGCCAAACAAGAGAATATTTTGTGATGTATGTTATGTTGTGTCCGGAGCCGGATGCGCGCACGGGCAGAAGGCTGCGGCTTTCGGCGTAGAGCACAAAGAGCAGACGGTAGAGGAAGACCAGCGAGGCGTCATAGACGTCGGGGTAGTCCTTCTCTGAAAGCTCATTTTCCGGGTTGTCGGCGAAAGCCGTCGCAAGCTCTTCCAAGACATCAAAGACGCGGCGCTTCAGGTTGGACTCGAGTTCGGTTTGAACGCGGACGGATTCCGTCTGGACATCGTCCAAAGCGCAGACGCCGTCCGGGCGGCGCACGAAGGCGTCGGGGCTGAACAGCTTGCAGAACACTCTGAAATCTTCGGGCGAACAGAGCGAGCCGTCGGGTTTGACCAGCGTGAAGGAGAAATAGGCATCGGCGGACGAGCGCTCGGTGTACAGGCGCCACTCGTTGCCGTTGGACAGGATGGCCCAGTCGAAAAAGCGCTGGCCGCGCTCATCGCGGGCAAGGCGGAGATACTCTTGGATTTGCTGGCAGGGGAAGAGGTGCGGAGTCTCCTTTTTCGAGAGCGCGTCGAGCGGGTGCCTGAAGCGCTTCGCTTCGAGGACGGTCAGAGCGAGGCGTACGGCGTCGGTGTCCTGCGGGGCGGCGGCGGCCTGATTGAGCGCCTCGCGATTGGGGTATAGGCTGTAGTCGGGTTTCTTGCACGCGCGGTTAAAACCCCGGAGCGCGTTTTCCGTCATGAACTCCCAGCCCAGCAGGGTGAGGATCTTGTCGATAAAGTGGGTGCGGGTGTAGGCTTCGCCGCCTTTTACCAGCCCGACGCGATTGCTCTCAAGCAACTCGGCGACTGCGCGATAACACGCATCATCAGCAAGAGACTTGTCAGCCAGCTTGGCGAGATACCCCTGCGAAAAAACACCCTTGCAGATGTAGACCGGGCAGTCTTCGTTAACAAACTGGAATTCCTGCTGCATAAGAATGTGAATATCATACACGATCGCGAAAGTTGCTTCAACGCCAACAGAGCACAATTCGCCCAGCAATTCTAAATATGGCTTTGCATGCCATGGAAGAATGCCCTTACGGGCACACTACAAACGGATTCCGCTAGGCTTTCTTACGTTTGTAGTGGCGCCGTGAGGCGCTTCTTGGCCATATTTAGAATTGCTGCAATTCGCCGGTGTCCGGTTGAGCTTCCCATGCAATCTTGTTAAGATGGACCCAACAGTAACTCATCCTGCAACGTGTCAGCACGGGCAAGGTGTTTTCAGGAGAGGCCCATGGCTATTGTTTATCGTCGGAATATGACCCTGCTTCCCGCTCAACCGCTTTTGGCCAGTGTCTTCAGTTTCCTCACGCTGACGGCGTGGGTGAAGGCGGAAGACCAGCCGCAATGGGGGGTGCGTTTCTCCCGCAACATGGTCTCGTCCGAAAAGGGCTTACCCGACAGTGTTGATCTCGCGACCGGCAAGAACGTCAAGTGGGTGGCGGAGATCGGTACGGAGACGCATGCGACCCCGGTTGTCTCGGGCGGAAGGGTGTTCATCGGCACCAACAACGGAAGGCCCCGCGACCCGCGCCAGACCGGCGACCGCGGGGTGCTGATGTGCTTCGACGAGAAAACCGGGGGGTTCCTGTGGCAACTGGTCGTGCCCAAAATCACAACCAGCGTGTACTGGGACTGGACGGGCTGCGGCATCTGTTCTCCGGCGACCGTTGAAGGCGATCACGTCTACATCGTCAGCAGCCGCGGCGAGGTGATGTGCCTGGATGTCAACGGCATGGCCAACGGCAATGACGGCCCGTTCACGGACGAGGGGCGCCACATGGTTCCGGCAGACAAGGAAGCCATTGAGCCCGGCAAGACCGATGCGGACATCCTCTGGCTTTTTGACATGATCAAGGAGTGCGGGATCCGCCAACACGACGCCGCACACGGCTCGATTCTCTTGGACGGACAGTTCCTTTATGTCAACACGTCGAACGGAGTGGATGACACGCACCGGCACATCGCCTCCCCCGACGCCCCCTGCCTGATCGTCATCGACAAGACGACCGGCCGCCTGGTGGCGCGCGACGACGAACACATCGGGCCGGTCATTTTCCACTGCACGTGGTCGTCGCCCTCGCTGGGCGTTGTCAATGGCCGCAAGCTGATTTTCTACGCCGGGCCGAACGGGATTGTCTATGCGTTCGAGCCGATAACCGAAGTGACGGGAGACGTTCAGAAGCTCAAGAAGGTGTGGTGGTTTGACATCGACCCGACCGCGCCAAAGGAGAATGTACACCGCTTCACGTCGAACCGTACGGAAAGCCCGAGCACCATTCACGCCATGCCGGTTTTTGCCGACAACCGCATTTATGTCGCA
Organism: bacterium; assembly: GCA_025360845.1. GTDB lineage: Bacteria > Verrucomicrobiota > Kiritimatiellia > RFP12 > UBA1067 > JAHFSX01. Next base: position 3,812 of record JANYBJ010000307.1, on the reverse strand, counting down.
GGCGGCGGCGACATCTGGTGGGGCAAACGCCAGTCGTGGCTCAAGTGCATCGATGCGACACAGACCGGCGACGTCACGGCGACCGCGGAAAAGTGGTCGTATCCCCTGACGCGCCATGCCCTGTCAACGCCTTCGATATGGAACGGGCTCGCCTTCGTCGCGGATTCAGGCCTCAAGATCCACTGTGTCGATGCCGCGACTGGCACGCCTTACTGGACACATGACATCAAAGGGGAAATGTGGTCCTCCACGCTGGTGGCGGATGACAAGGTGTATGTCGGCACCCGAGACGGGGAGTTCATCGTGCTGGCCGCAAGCAAAGAGAAACGCGTGTTTTCGTCCACCGCGCTGGACGGCCCGATCAGCGGCACGCCGGTCGCGGCGAACGGCGTGCTGTATGTCGCCACCCAGAAGCACCTCTACGCGCTGAAGAAGTCGGAATAGGAACACGGATTACTTTTTGGCGTCCAGATCGACAATCGTGATCTTTTTGAAAAGGAACTGGCCGCCGCCGGGGACCTCGGCCTGGAGGCAGAGGTTGCCTTTGGCCGGCTCGATCCCGTCGCGGCTCCAGGCCTTCTCGCCGTTGAATTCAAGCTCGGCGGTTTTGCCTTTGACCGTGAGCTTGTAGTGGTTCCATTCGCCCGGCTTGTAGAGGCTGGCGGCCTTGGTTTTGTCCGCGCCGTCGATGGAGCCCTCCTGACCGCGCCGCATGTTCACCTGATATTCCTTGGGCCAGGGGAAGTCCTTTGTCGGCAAGCCGCAGCGGAAGTAAACGCCGGAGTCCCACATCTCCTTGTGAAGCGCCTTCCAGTCACATTCGAAGATGAAGTCGCCGTACTGTTTGTCGGCCAGCAGGATGCCGTTGCCCGCTTTGAGCAGGATGGCACCGTCCACCACCTCCGCCTCGCAGGTGATCGCCTTCCAGCCCTGAAGCGTTTTGCCGTCAAAGAGCGATACCGGTTCCTGCGCGCAGGCCATTCCGGCAAGCAGGGTGAAAGAAACAACTGAGAGCGTGAACTGATTCATGACATGACCTCGTTTGGTTGGTGTTGCTTAATTTTTCTTCACATAACGGCGGCACTTGACTCCCGCTTCTTTGAGCAAGTGTTCGGTCTGCTCAGTAAAAGCGTAGTCTCCACCGTAGACGACTTCCTTAATGCCCGCGTTGATCAAAAGTTTCGCACAGGTCAAACACGGGCTGATCGTCACATAGATCGTCGCGCCCGCCAATCGGATACCGTAGTACGCCGCCTGACAGATCGCATTCTGTTCGGCATGCACGCAGATGCACTCTTCCAGACTGGCTCCCGACGGCGCCGTGCCGGCACAGCGGGGGCACCCGCCTTCAAAACAATTCTTCACGCCGCGCGGCGTCCCGTTGTATCCGGTCGAGATGACCCGGTTATCAGAGACCACCACCGCCGCGACCTTGCGCCTCGAACAATTCGCGCGCGTGGCAGTCACCAGCGCGATCTCCATAAAATAAGTGTCCCAGTCCGGACGCGGATCAATCGCCTTTTTCTTTGCTGCCATACCCATTCTCCCCTCTTATCGAAGTGCTTAGTATAACCGCTTTCAAGCGGATCGGAAACCGTGATTTTCTTTTTCCGGTTGCGCGGCGAAGCGGGTTCTATGATACTTGTCCCCGCGATGCGTCATACTTTCAAAAACCTCACGCCGTATACCACCACCCTCACCGACGAGGCCTTGCGGCGCGGCATCCGCGTCACGCTTGTCAATCCCGACCCCGACCTGCCCATTTTCGATCTTAGCTGTAGTGGCAAAACCGTGCGCTGTTTCAACGCGCTCACCGATCTGGTCGGGGCGGCCACGTATCATCTGGTCAACAACAAGCGCGCCTGCCACGACTGGCTCAAGAGCGTTCGCATCCCCGTGCCCGAGCAGATCCCTTACGACGACGCCCACCCCGAAGCCGCGCTCGCCTTCCTGCGCGACCACGCTCCGGTCGTGGTCAAGCCCTGCATGCAATGGGGCGGACGAGGCGTCTCGATGGGCGTGCGCACGCCGGAAGATTTGCACGCCGCCGTGCGTTTCGCGCGGCGTTACGAAACCGATGTGATCATCGAGGAGACCGTCCCCGGCGAGGACCTGCGCGTGATCCTCGTGGGCGGGGAACTCGCCGCCGCCATCCGGCGCCATCCAGCCTCGGTCACCGGCGACGGGGTCCACACCCTGCGCCTACTGATCCTGCGACAGAACGCGCAGCGCCGCAAAGAAGACCCCAGCAATGTGATCCCTTGGAACGCTGAAACGCGCCACAACCTGACGGAACTCGGACGCTCACCCGACGAGGTTCCCGCTCCCGGCGAACAGGTGCGCGTGCGGCTGACCAACAATTACCACACCGGCGGCACCGTCGATGTCGTGACCGGCCAAGTGCCCCCGCGCGCGCTCGCGCTGGCCCAGCGCATCGCCCGCGACCTGCGCCTGCCGCTCGTCGGCGTGGATTTCCTGCTCGGCCGCCGCCGCTGCACGGTCATCGAGGTCAGCCCCGATATGGCCATCTCGCCGCCCGAAGGCGAGACCGTCGCCAAGCGTTATCTAGACTACCTGTTCCCGACTGTCACCGCCACGATAACATGACAGTGAGTCACTCCAATGGCGTAACCCGGTAGAACTTGCGGGCAACAGAACCCGTCGCGTCATAGACCGTGTTCGTCGTCCCACTGCCAAGGATCGGTGCCCCGAAAGGCAGCCACATGCCGCTTGCCAAATCAGTGCGGGTTTCAACCTGATACCTGCGCCCATAGTCGGACATCCAAGAGACAGCAACGGCTTGCGATATGCCGGCTTGGGTCGGTGCGTCCGGCCCCACGTAAGTGTCACTGAATTTCAGCTCATCGACATAACCGCACCCCATGAAACCGAGACCGTAAAACGTCCGGTTGGTGGTCGCGCACGGCAGCCATTCGCCGCCGCTGACAGAGGCAACGCCCGGCAGACGACACCCTACGCTCCAATCGACGGCAACCCGATCAATAAAAACTCTGAAAAATGGGACGGCCAAGTTGTCGGCATAGGCGATCTGCAACGTCAGGCGAACCTTCTGTTCCCAAGTTGCGAACTGGACGCCGGATGTGAGAAGGACGTTTGTGAGACCGCAGAACACGTTGAGCCGGTAAAATTCATCCAGACATATGCCGAGTTGATGTCCTGCATTCAGCTCTTCCCGTGGCAAGTCCTCGTTTGGGATCATCAGCACGGACATGTCGACCCAGACATTCTGCACACGGCCCGTCGTCACGTTATATAAAGTCTGGCCCTCCGTCTCAAAATTTAGGCAGTTTCCTGAAAACAGGCAAGCCTCTCCAGGCGTCACAGGCAGTTCCGTCGCCGGAACCGTATGAGACGCGTCTCCGAAAGAGGCGGCTTGCTTCCATCCGTTTGTGGAAGGTTCAAACCAAAAAGGCACGGGGTACCGGTCGAACGTCTCCGTAAAAGGCAGCGCGTTCGGCACCACCCCCGCAACCGGCGTTGACGGCACGAAGATGTAGGTGCCGTTGCCCGGAATAAAGATTGAGCCCGCCATTGTAAACGGACTGCACAGGCAGCCCCAAAGAAGAGCCGAAACGCCAAGGCAGAAACCTTTGCTCACCGGTGACCCTCGCTTTCTCATGTGCTCTCTATTTCGTCTATTTGCTTTCTTTTGAGGCTCTTGCAAAACCCCCCGGACGCTGCGCCTGACGGCTTGCGTCGCGGGGCGTTTTGTAAGTTGAAAAATCGCATCGCCCACCCTGAGCATACGCGACGTTCCAACCTCTGCCCCATCTTCTGCTGCGCGGCACCAT
>JANYBJ010000302.1 GCA_025360845.1 bacterium | reverse complement strand
TTAGTGCCTTACAAACCAGCAACAGCAATAAAAAACAAGGTGTTTTACCACGAAGACACGAAGTGTACGAAGAAACACAAAGCCAGAGGGAGGGAGAAGGCTGTCAGGTGTTTAGGCTGTTAGGCTGTTCAACTCCTAAATTCTCCCTAACTCCTCACAGGCGGTTGAGGTGTCTTTGTGGTGGAAATTCCGGGTTGTGGGCAGAGCCCACGTTAGAACCTATCTCAAAATTGGTTTGAGCCAAGTATCGGTTCGATCATAACAAAACCCTCATATTTATATGTCAGACAATTACTGACATGTACCATATCAAGCGTCTTAAACAGAAATTATTTTCAAGACATAACATCACGTCTCTGGCGCGGCGCGGGTAGCGCCTTCGCCAAGACATTCTGTTATCCGCAGATTTCACGTACACATCCGACCCTCCTCTGTTCTCCGTGCAGGCGCGCCCGAGCCCACACGTCCGACCGGATTTCCCTTTCCGACCGGAAAACGTCCTATCCGCCCTGGCTCAACGTCGCCAAATGCTTCACCGGCATGCACTCCTATGCGTGAGTGCGCCACTTGAGTTCTGCGGGGCACGGATAATCGCCACTTCTGCCATTATCTTTGACACAACTTAAAGCAGATGGCCGTTATGGTGAACAATGAACTGGAGAGAAAGTTCGGAGACTTCCGAGAAGCCGGCTTCCCGCCGCATGTGCGAAGGGACGGCTCCATTCACATGGTCAACCACTCGGTATCGGTGTTGGCGGGTGCGCGCCGAGTCGGCAAGAGTTTCTACGCCATGCAGGCGAAGCGACTCGGGCGTGTGCGCCTATGCGTGATTGCGCAGCTTGAGTTCCGCCGGATGCGGGTAGAGATAGTGTTGCTGCATCAGGTAGGCCGTCTGGTATTTATAGATATAGTGGCGGAAGAGCGTGACCGGCACGATCAGCGGCACCTGCTCGCGGGCATACTCGCCGATCACGTCGCCCAGTTCCTCGCGCTCCTGCGTCGTGAGCTGCTCTGAGAAATACCCCTGCATGTGCTGGAGCACGTTCACGTGACGCCCCACCGTAGCGTGCTCGGCCATGACCGCGAGGAAGCGCGTTTCGTAGGCGGACAGCGTCTCTGTGAGGTTTTCCGGCGTGGCTGCGGCGGCGAGGCGGCCGAGGTCCTGCAGGCCTTCGGGCGCGTGGGCCATGAGCAGATATTTGGCGCAGGCGTGGAAGGTGTGGAGCGCGCGGACCGAAGGCGCGGCGATGACCTCTTCGCGGAAGCGCTTGAGCGCGAAGATACGCTCGATAAAGTTCTCGCGCAGGTCGGGGTCGTGCAGGCGCCCATCCTCCTCGCAGGGCAAGCTCGGGAAAGCGCGTGCGAAGGCGCGCGCAAACAGGCCGGAGGTGTACTGCAGGGTGGGGTTGCCTTCGGGCGTGTAAAGCTTGACGTGAAAGAGGCCGGAAGAGGGGGACTTGGCCCTGAAGATGAACCCCAGCAGAGAGCGGGGCCGCAGCTCTTCGACGGTGCGGTCGCAGTAGGCCTGCATCTTCGCGGTGTAGTCGGTTCCGGTCTTGTTGCCGATGAGGCGGTTGCTTTCCGGCGTGCCGACAAGGTGCATGGATTCGCGCGGCACGGAGAGTCCGCAGCCGACCTCCGGGCAGACCGGCACATAATCGAAATAGGGGCCCAGCGTGTCGGTCAGGTAGGCGTCATGCTTGTGGCCGCCGTCGAAACGGACTTTTTCGCCCAGCAGGCAGGCGGAGACGCCAACGGGAACTTTTGTAAAGGGCACAGTCTCTTTCATAAGACGGTAGTTTAGCGGATGGGCGGGAATGATACAACCATAAGCAAGGTGTTCGGTCGTGAAGTGCGCACCCACGTTTCATTGACTTCAAACGGAAACGGGCTGAAGACGGCTCAGTGGGGACGCTTCGCCCTACCTCTTGCGGCCACGCCTTCCCGAGGCGTCCGCCGGTTCCCCATTCTACCCAGTCCGCCTGAACAAGCAATGCCCTGCGGACGCCTCGGGGAGGCGTCCCTACCAGGGCAGCGCACCTTTGTCGCAGGGGCGGTTTGAGCAAGTGCCCACACGTTGTTTCAGATTAAAAAGATACGATCGGAGAGTGGCGCAGCGACCAAGGAGCTGGACTTAGGGTGTTCTATGCTATCTGCTCTGACGCCTGAATTCTGATTTGTAGGGTTGCGGGCGGTGCCCGCACAAGTTCCGAGAGGCCAAACCTCCATGGAGAACGGCCTCACGGGCGCACGACGAACAGACTCCGGTTGTTTGTTGTGACACCGTGAGGCGTTCCTTCAGCAGGTTTCTTGCCCGGGGGGCTGTTTTTCATAGACTTTGTGCCTCAAATAATCGATTATACATGGTTCGAAACAAGGAGTGGCGTAAACCCGCAGGGGCCTGCGGGAAGTTTGTCTATTTTCTTAAGCCTTGCAACGGACTGACATGAAGACGTTTGAATGCGTAGAGGGCGGTGTCACGGCGGCCTTGGGTTTCCGGGCCTGTGGCGTGGATGCCGGGATCAAGTACCAGAACCGCAAGGACATGGCGCTGCTGGTTGCGGACGCGCCGGCGGCGGTCGCGGCGGTTTACACCACCAACAAGGTGGCGGCAGCGCCGGTTCAGATCGATCGCGAGCGGACGCGCGCGGGGAAGGCTCAGGCTGTGATCGTGAACAGCGGCTGCGCAAACGCCTGCACGGGCGAGGCCGGCTTGAAGAACGCGCGCGAGATGGCGCGGGTGACAGCGGAGGCGTTGGGCATCGCCGAGGAACTGGTGCTGGTCTGTTCCACGGGCGTGATCGGCGTGAACCTGCCGATGGACCGGATCTCGGCGGGCGCCAAAAAGGCGGCCGGGGCGCTGAGCCGCCATGGCGGCCACGACGCGGCGTGTGCGATCATGACCACTGACACGGTGGACAAGCAGGTGGCGGTGGAGTTGGAGATCGACGGCAAGACGGTTTTTATCGGCGGCATGTGCAAGGGTTCCGGGATGATCGAACCGAACATGGCGACGATGCTGGGGTTCCTGACGACGGACGTGGCGATTCATCCCAAGGCGCTCGACCAGGCGCTGCGCGAGGCGGTCGAGGTGAGTTTCAACCGCGTGGTCGTGGACGGCGACATGAGCACGAACGACACGGTGATTCTGATGGCAAGCGGTGTGGCAGGCAACCAGATGCTGACGCCCTACCATCCGCAGTGGCAGTATTTCGTGGACGCGCTGACGCTCGTGTGTCTCGAACTCGGCAAAAAAATGGTCCTCGACGGCGAGGGCGCGACCAAGTTCGTGACGGTGCGCGTGAAGGGTGCCCGGACAACCGAGGATGCGAAGTTGGCGGCGCGTGCGATCTCCAAGTCGGCGCTGGTCAAGACTTCGTGGTTCGGCCTCGATCCCAACTGGGGCCGCGCCATCGCGGCGGTGGGCTACTCCGGTGCGCAGGTGGACGACCAGAAGGCGCGGATCAGTTACGGAGACATCTGCGCGTACGACCGGGGCCGTGTGGCGGACAAGGCTTTGCTCAAGGCCATGCAGGACGTGATGCGCCACCGCGCGTTCGATGTGACGGTGGATTTGGGGCTCGGCGACGGCGAGGATACGATCTACACGTGTGATTTCTCGTACGATTACGTGAAGATCAATGCAGAGTATACGACGTGAGATGAACGGGCGGGTGGCGGAAGGTTGGCATGACGCAAAAGGCATTTTACGACTGGCAGACTGCGGGTGGCGGGGGTGACGTTATGCGTCTTGTCGCCGTGCTTGAGCGGTTGGATGTGCCGTGGTGCGTGATCGGCGGGGTGGCTGTGAACCATTGGGCGGAGGAGCCGGTTGTGACCGCCGACGTTGATCTTGTGATCGCTCTGGAGCGGGTCGAAGAGGCGGTGTGCGCATTGGAGGCGGAAGGCTTTAAGGCGGAGAGGTTCCCCTGGTCCGTCAACCTGAAAAGCAACTCGAAGGTCAGCGTCCAGATCTCCACCGAGGAGCGGTATAGGGCTTTTCCTGCGCGGGCCGTGGCTGCGGATGTGTGGGGCATGCTGATGCGGGTGGCCTCGCTGGAAGACACGCTTCAGGGAAAACTGGCCGCCTATTCCGACCGGCAACGCCGCGCCAGCAAACGGCAGAAGGATTGGCTCGACATCCTTCGCATGGTGGAGAGCCATCCGGCGCTTGCGGATGCCTTGCCGGAAGAGCTCCGGTTGAAACTGAAGGAGTTCGAGCCGTGAAACGGAGCGAGATGAACGGGCGGGCGACAAAAAGGCAATGGCAAAAGATAAGCGGCGGTTGGTTGTGGGCCGTCGCGGGTCTGTTTTTCGGCACTTCATGCCGTGTGCCCGCGCCGCAGGCGGGGCGGTATCAGTGGACGATTGTGTCGCACGACGACAAGGCGGAGATCAAACGGCACGAGGAGAAGCAGAAAGAGGCGCATGCAGAGAATCATTGAAAAAGCTTCCGTGCTGACAGAGGCGTTGCCTTACATTCAGGATTTCAAGGGTTCGATCGTGCTCGTGAAAGTCGGCGGCAGCGTCATGGAGATTCCCGAGAATCTCGAAGGCCTGTTGACGGACATCGCCTTCATGAACGCGGTGGGCATCAAGACCGTGCTGGTCCACGGCGGCGGCAAGGCGATCTCGCGCGGCATGGAGGCTGCGGGCATCCCGCCGCTTTTCGTGATGGGGTTGCGCGTGACCACCGAAGAGGCGGTCCGCGTGGTCGAGCAGGTGATCAAGGGCGAGGTCAACGCCAACGTGGTGAGCCTGTTGCAGAAGCACCGGGCCAATGCGCGGCCGTTGCACGGCGACTGGATCTTCGGGGTCGAGAAGAAGTTCGGCAAGGACCCGGCGACAGGCGCGGTGATCGACTGGGGGTACGTGGGCGAGCCGGTGTCGGTCGATACGCGGCCTGTGCTGGAGATGATCGAAGCCGGGATCGTTCCGGTGATAACCCCGCTCGGGACGGGGCCGGACGGGAAGCTGTATAACGTCAATGCGGACACGGCTGCGGCGGCGCTGGCCAAAGCCCTGAAGGTGCGCAAGCTGGCGTTCATATCGGATGTGCCGGGCTTGCTGATGGACGTGAACGATCCCGCGTCCCTGTTGGCGACGCTGCGTGTCGGCAGCGTGCGGAAGCTCAAAGAGGCTGGCGTAGTGGGCGGCGGGATGCTGCCGAAGTTGGACAGTTGCGTGGACGCGATCAAGGCCGGGGTGGGCAAAGTCCACCTCGTCGACGGCCGCATGCCCCATTCGCTGTTGCTGGAGATTTTCACGAAAAACGGTGTAGGAACGGAGATCATAGCAGATGAGTAAGAGTACTGACATTGCCGCGTTGTTTGACCAATATGTGATGCACACCTATGCGCCGACGGCGACGCTGACCAGCGGCATCGGGTGCAAGGTCCGCGACCCGGACGGCAAGACGTATCTCGACTTTACGGCCGGCATCGCCGTTCACAACGTCGGGCACTGCCACCACAAGGTCGTCAAGGCCATTCAGGACCAGGCGGCTACGCTGGGGCACTGCTCCAACCTGTTCTACAACGTGAACCAGGCGTTGCTGGCGCAGCGGCTCTCGAAGCTCTCGCTCAACGGCAAGTGCTTCTTCTGCAACTCCGGCGCGGAGGCCAACGAGGCGATGATCAAGCTCGCGCGCCTGTCGGGCCACGAGAAGGGCAAGTACGAGGTCATCACCATGCAGAACTCGTTCCACGGGCGGACGCTGGCGATGATCGCGGCGACCGGTCAGGCCAAGGTGCAGAAGGGCTTTGACCCGTTGCCGATCGGCTTCACCTACGCCGAGTTCAACAACGTCGAATCGGTCAAGGCGGCGGTGAATGAGCGCACCGTGGCTGTGCTGGTCGAGGCCGTGCAGGCCGAGGGCGGCGTGATCCCCGCGACCGAAGAGTTCATGGTCGGCGTGCGCAAGCTCTGCGACGAGAAGGGCCTGCTGATGCTCTGCGACGAGGTCCAGTGCGGCATGGGCCGGACCGGCAAATGGTTCGGCTGGCAGAATTTCCCGGTCAAGCCCGATGCCTTCACGCTGGCCAAGGCGCTGGCGGACGGCGTGCCGATGGGCGCGCTGGTCGCTTCTCCCGCGCTGTCGGAGCTGTTCAAGCCCGGCATGCACGCCTCCACCTTTGGCGGCAACCCGATTTCGAGCGCGGCCGCGCTGGCGGTGATGGATGTGATCGAGGAAGAGGCGCTGGTCAAGCGTGCGGAAGAGGCCGGCAACCTGTTCGTCGAGGGGCTCAACGTGTTCGTTGAGAAGTACAAGCAGGTGCTGGAGGTGCGTGGCAAGGGCCTGCTGGTCGGCCTGGTGGTCGAAGGCGACGCGAAAGAGGTCGTGAACGCCTGCCGCGACATGGGCCTGCTCTGCTGCGTGGCCGGCGAGCATGTGGTGCGCTTCCTCCCGCCGCTGAACGTCAAGGATAACGACCTGGAAGAGGCGCTGGAGATGGTCGGCGACGCGCTGGAGCAGCTCTATGGCGAGACGGAAGAGGCGTAAGCCATCCGGTTTGCAACGATCTGAACGACGCCACAGGAAACGCTTGCCTAAGTCCGACAGGCTGCTAGGCCTTCGTATACGCCGGATGGCTCCCCTTGAGCATGGGATAGTGCCTTGTGTTGAGCGTGAGAAGGCTGGCATTTTCTCGGCCTGTTCGGCATCGCCTTTCGCTCCTGCGTAGAGTTCGGCCACCACCATAGCGGACAGGATAATCCGGTCTGAATAGGCGCGTATCACGGCGTCGGCTTTGCTGTTGCCACGGAGAGGGAAGGAGCGGCGATGAGCGAGCAAAAAAAGACGAAGGTGGCGGTTTTTGCGGGAAAGCAAATCCGCAAGGTGATTTACGAGGGCGCGTGGTGGTTCGTCATCGTGGATGTGGTGGCCGTGCTGACGGACTCGGCCAATCCGGCAGGCTATTTGAAGGACATGCGCCGTCGCGACCTTTCCCTGTCTGAACTTTTCAAGGGGGGGGGCAAATTGCCCCCCCCCCCTTGCGCTGCCCGTGCCTACTACGGGCGGACCTCAGAAACTCCTGTGCTGGAACACCGAAGGAATCTTCCGGCTAATCCAGTCCATCCCCAGCCCCAAGGCGGAACCCTTTAAGCGTTGGTTGGCACGGGTCGGCAAAGAGCGTATCGACGAGATCGAAAACCCCGAGTTGGCAATGGCGCGCATGCAGGAACTCTATGAGAAAAAGGGTTACCCGAAGGACTGGATCGACAAACGGATGCGCGGCATTGCCGTATGTCAGGGGCTGACCGACGAGTGGAAGCATCGAGGCGCCTCCTCCTCTTTGGAGTATGCGATTCTCACGAACGAGATCATGCAGGGTGCATTCGACCTCAAGGTGGACGCTTACAAGCAGGTCAAAGGCCTTGAAAGGGAGAATCTGCGCGACCACATGACGGACATCGAGCTGATCCTCACCATGTTGGCCGAGGCCACGACGACGAAGCTCCACAAAGACCGTGGTTCAAAAGGAAGGGTCCCGCTGACGAAAGACGCTCAAGACGGCGGCGCGGTGGCAGGCAGGACACGCAAGGATATTGAGACGCAAACGGGCACACCCGTCATATCGCCAGAGAATTTCAAGGTGTTGGAGGGTGGGCGGACAAAGAGGCTGAAGGACACCGAGCGGAGTAAATGACGGAGGGTAGTCTTGCAACAGGACATTGTCGTTCTCCGAAAAAGGTAAGCTCGAATATGCGGGATGGGGCCCGCGAAGTGCGCCCGAGACGTTTGCCCCAATTCAGCGGCTTACAGCTCGCCGGAGGCTTCGGCCGAGGTGTCGGGGTTGAGGTCGTCGGTCTCGCCGCCCTGGTCGGTGCGGTCGCCGAAGCGGGTGAGGGCGTCGTCGAAGTCGAGGCGCACCTCGCCGGTGGGGCCGTTGCGGTGCTTGGCCACGTCGACGATGGCGAGGCGCTTGTCCTCGTACTCCGGGTCGCCCTGGGCCTTGCAGGGGCGGCGCAGCAGCAGGGCCACGTCGGCGTCCTGCTCGATGGCGCCGGAGTCGCGCAGGTCGGAGAGCTTGGGCCGGTTGGTCTTGTCGCCGCGCTGCTCGGGCGCGCGGCTGAGCTGGCTCAGCACCATGACCGGCAGATTGAGCTCCTTGGCCATGGCCTTGATCTGGCCGGAGATCTGGGAGGTCTCGATCTGGCGGCCCTGCTTGGCGAACTCGCGGCAGTTGCAGAGCTGGAGGTAGTCGATGATGACCAGCTCGATCTTGTAGCGCTTCTTCATGCGGCGGGCGCGGGCCCGCATGTCCATCACGTCGAGGCCGCCGGTGTCGTCCACATAGATCGGCGCTTTGCCGAGGTCCGAAGCGGCGCGGGTGAGCTGCTGGTTGATCTTCTTGGGGTTGATGAGGCCCTGGTCGATCTGGAAGCCGGGCACGCCCGCGAAGCCGCAGAGCATGCGCATGGCGAGGGACTCGGTGGACATCTCGAGTGAGAAGACCGCCACGGGGTGCGGGCGGGCGTTGT
>JANYBJ010000284.1 GCA_025360845.1 bacterium | reverse complement strand
GTAACTTTCTTACTCGTAATCGTAATCGTAATCGCTCAGAAAGTTACCTCCCTCGCTCATTCCCACAGCCACGCGCGGCGGGCTCGCCTGTGATTTGACAGTGCTTCTTGTGTTGGGGTGATGGTGCTGAAATAGCAGGGCTTTTTTATTTGACCCGATTTGCGGCTCGCCCGGCGGTCGAGCCCTACCGGAACATGCAAGAAGCAGCAAAACGGGGGCCTTCAGCGGTAGGGACGGACCGCCGGGCCGTCCGTTCATGTGCATTGAAGGGTCAAATAGAAACGCCCTGCGGATTCCTCACCCGCTTCCTTCCGGACTTAGAATCACCATCCATGTGACGAGGTCGAAGTCGACTCCAGACGTGCCGGAAATGCATCTTTGCCCTGTTTCAGGCCGTCGCTCAAGCATCAGGGCTCCAGATAAACGACCTTGTCCGTCGCGTCTATCGTGATGAAACGCGATTTCTGGAGGCCAACGATCACGCGTTCGATGGTCGGCGCATCGATGCCGCCGGTCATGCGGAACATCGTCTCGATGGAATGGACGAGTGCGCCTATCTTCTTTGGTTTCAGTTAACCCCCGCCGCCGAGCTCCTTCAGGCGGGCGTCGTCCATCTTGAAACCCTTGATGATGTATTCGCGCAGCCGGACGGTGGCCCATTGGCGAAACTGGGTGGCGACCTTGGAATTGATGCGGTAACCGAGGGAGATGATCATGTCGAGGTTGTAGAACGACATGTCGTAGGTTTTGCCATTGGTGGCAACTGTTCGGAAATTCCGAACAGTTGCCTCTGGCGACAGTTCCCCGCTCTCGAAGATGTTCTTGATGTGATCGCTGACCGTGGCCTTCGACACTTTGAAAAGCTGAGAAAGCTGCAGATTGGTCAGCCAGACGGTTTCGCCTTCAAGCCGAACGCTGACCCTGGCGACCTTGTCGTCCGTTTCGTAGATGATGATCTGCGGCGGTTTGTTGTCGGGTTCGTTGGTCATTGTCTGTTCTCCCTGAATCAGATTTCAGCAAATGATCGAGCAACGACCGCGTCGACTTTTCGTCGAACCCGTCATCGTCAGGAAAGAGCGTGCCTTGTGTGTTATGCGAGGTCTTCATGTCCTAAGTCCAAGCGTGCCCCTTACTCCGACGTTTCACTGAAGTTGTCGAATGTACGGTCCTTGTTTTTCATGTCGGTTACGCAAATGTCCAAAGTCAAAATTACGTCTTCTCAGTCGCCTTCAAGTCTCAATAGATAGTTCTGCTATGTGGCAGCTCCCCATTCCTCCCAATATCTTAGCCATGCATCAAAGCGGGGGCATTTTGAACGAACAGAAGGTAACCCCGCTTCGGCAAGGACAAAGTAGGCGTTTGATGCCTTTAGGCTCTTGTACCCTTGAATGGCGGTCATAAGTCTTGCTGCGGGATGAGTTTGTGAACCATGGTTAATGTCTTCAGCATTTTCAACCTCAGCGAGGTCGATCCGCAGTTGTTGGATACCCATTCGGCTACGATAATACATCTGGTACTGTGCTAGCCGACGTTGTCAAACTTGCTAGTGCGAGTACTCTCGAAGGCATGGCGTACACGTCGAGCAACGTCGTGAATCGTAGGTTGGGATCAGCGTCGTAAGCGAATTCCTGTCGCAAATCAAAAGCGATGGCGTCCCAATTCACGAAACCGCCGCGCTGGCCCTCTGGGTCAAAGGTTGTCGCAGCAAGAATAGGTCGTTCAACTTTTACCCCATACAGAGACAAGTGATGCCGAAGCAGGCGTTCAACAAACATTTCCTCGGTCTGCCCCTCGCAATAAATCAAGAGCCGCTTTCTCATGGACGGCCTCCGATGATGTTTTTGCTCCAAATCTGGCTCAATGTGTATCGTTCCAGCCAATTTCTCAGGCCTTCCTGGGACTGGGGCTCGAAAGTACTCACACCGTTTTCGTGTTCGACGACAATAACGTCATCGGCGGAAAAGTGATCGATAAAGCTGGCCGATTGTGTGGATATCAGGATTTGCGCAGTCATTGACGCGTTCTTAATCAAGCCAGCAATCACTTGCTCAGCTGCGGGATGTAGCCCCAACTCTGGCTCATCCAAAATCATCATATTGGGTAGACGGTTCGGCGGCAAAGAGAGCAAGGTTACCAATGCCATGATGCGCAAGGACCCGTCGGACAACTGACTGGGGCCGAAAATATAATCACCTCGGCCAACCATGCGCCAACGCAGCAAGACGCCTGTCCGGCCTTCCGGTTCTAATACGAAATCCTCGAACCAAGGCAACACAGACTGAAGCGAACGGACAATACTTTGATAATCCTCCGGGGATTCTTCTTTGAGAGATAGCAGAACCGCTGAAAGGTTGCCACCGTCCGCGTAAAAATAGCGTCCTTGATCTGTTGGTGTATAGTCACGTAAGTGAGATGTCACGCTCGTGTCGTGAAACTGATAAACCCTACACCGTGACAAAAAGTTTTTGGCGAAGCGGGCCGTCGCGTCATTCTCAGACCACAGCTCGCACAGTCCGCTGTTGTCGCTAGGATGTTGGATGAGCGGCACAACGGGACTAGGCTGGTCAGAATCCCGACGGCAAAACTGCACCTCCTCCTTGGTGAAGGTCAGCCGGTCTCCTGCACTATCGGCAAGCGTAAAACGGTAAGTGTTGGTGCCAAACTCTGTAAGAAAAGACACTTCGCCGCGAATAACCCCCGTCATTTTGGGCCCGAAGTGGAGAATTGCAGATGCTGGACCGCGCTCCCGCAAATAGGGTTCTTGGAAACCGCGCGTCAGCGCATAGTTCATCATCCGGAAAAAATCGATCAAATTCGACTTCCCTGCACCGTTCGCGCCAATCATTACGTTCAAAGGGCGCAAAACAATGGTCGCATCTCTGATGGAACGAAATCCCTGAATGCTGATGTTGGCTATTTGCTTCATAAGAGGTTAAACCTTTCCTTCGATGATTCGAATGATAGCGTCCATCTTGTGTTTGTCGAGGGCGATTTGCTGGTCAATGGTGCTCATGCCTTCCCCTCAATGATCCGCACGGTGTCGAGCGTTTGGAGTTTGTCGAGGGCGATGCGGAGGGGGTGGGTGCCGTCGTAAAGGGTTTCGAACAGGGTGCGGAGATGCGGCAGGAAGGTGGCGCAGACATTCGTGTCTGCGGCGGTGGGAGGAATGGCAGGCAGGAATGCCTGCCCCACACTTTGCTCCACAAGGTCGAACAGGTGCAGCCCGGCCCCATGCACTTCCTCGGGGAAATACAACTCGTAGACCATGCCGTTCATGATCTGCTCGAAATAGGCCAGCATCAGCGGGTCGCGTGTGGATTGGTCGGCGGGATGGCCGTTCTCCTGCTTGTTGATGAAGAGGAGATAGTCCACAAGATGGTCGACAGACAACGATTGCTGCGCGTCAAAATCGCAAATTGGAAGTTGGTCGATAAACTGCCTGTTCGCCGATCTGAAGCCGCCACGGAATGGCGCACTTACATGAGGGAAATACCATCGAAGGATCTGTGAGTTGAAAAGCGCAAGGAGGGTTCGCAACGAACGCTCCGAAAAAGCAGGCTTCCAAGTTACGCCGCCGACATCAACGTTATCCAGATAATGTGTCCCTTCAAGATCAATGCCTGCATGCAGGTGATCGACAAGTCGAGGGACGCAGAGTTTTGGACGATCTTGAATGCCAAGATTCTGGGAACGGCCAAACCGGTGCCATTCGGAATCGTTGAATTTGCCCTTTTCTCTGCTTTTAAGTTTTTGCTGGTTATCTTTCAGGTACTCAGCCGTCAGTTTGTGCTTTGCTTCAAGTTCGTTAAACGGGATTAGAAATGCTCGCTCATTCTTGACTGCATATGGAAATAGAATGTGTTGACGGTCTGGAAGTGGTGCAAATTGTTTGACGTCTGTTCCGCTCACAATGGGATGCAGTAACTCTCGTTCAAGCTCAACCGCCTTTTGTAGCGTTTTTGATCGTACAAGCAATGTCTTTTGCCTAACCTCGACAAGATCCAAAATAAATACATCATCAGCACTGGTCTGTAGGCCAACAAACGCGTCAGCTAACTCGCCAAGGTGTTTATAGCTGTCACGCAGAGTGCCGACTAAATCAGCTCCGTTGCCAACAGCAAAATTCCACTCTGTTGATGTAATGTCTCGAGCCGGTATTCTACCGGCGATACCCGCGCGACTTTCCCGCCACTCAGCCAGATTGTGCGCTTTAACAAAGCGACAGTCGGGGGTAGCTGTCTTTGATAAAAAGAGCAAACAGGTGTAGATCGTGGCCCCGGAGAAAACTTGTTCATCACCGAAGTGAACGACTTGCTTCAGGTGCTTTCCCTCGGAAATAAGTTTTCGGAGCGGTTCCCCGTATTGAGCATTGAAGAACTTATGCGGACAGATAAATGCGAGGTGCCCATCGGATTTCAAGAGGCGCAGCCCGGCCTCGATGAAGACAACGTAAAGGTCGTAGTTGCCTTTGACAGCACTGTCGTATTCGTCCTTATAGAACTCGACAAGCTTGGTGTCTTTCTTCTTGAGCGTTTGGATGCGGATGTAGGGTGGGTTGCCGATCACGATGTCGAAACCGCTTTCAATTTCTTGAACGCCTGACTCAGCGAATTCCATCTGGCCGCCGGCATCGTTGACAAGGGCGAGATTGCCGAGGAGCGTGGACGGGGCGTTGCGCTGCACTCGGAATTTGCCTACGGGCAGGCCGAACATCCATTCGGAGTCGAAGAAGGAGGCGGCCGCGTTCTGGTCATACGGATCCCAGGCTGACATGGCTTTGGCTGTGGCGGAAGGCATGCCGGTCTTGCGCAGCAGGTCGCGCATGGTTTCGCGCACGCGCTGATCCTCATCCCGCCAGTGGCGTTTGCGGCCCGGGTCGCGGGCGTTGAAATGCTCGTGGCGGATGCGCTTCAGCTCGTCTTTAAGTTTCTGGAGTTCGCGGAAGGCTGCCACATCGTCGTCGAAAAGGTTCGCCTGCTGGGCTTTTGCTTTAGGAATGGGGATTAGCGTGTCGGCGGCGACCAGGCGGGTTTCGAGGTTGGGCAGCGGACGGACGCCGAGATTCTTGGCCTTTATGTCCACCTTCTGATCGACGACCAGGGAGATGAAGAAACGGAGCTTGGCGATCTGGACGGCGACGGGCTGGATGTCCACGCCGTAGATGCCGTTCTCGATGAGGTAGAGCTTACGGGCGAAGTCGAGGGCGTGGAAGCGCGTGTCGAAAGATTTTGTGATATCTTCGATACGGGCGTGGCAGGCGGCGACCTCTTCTTTGGGTGCTCCAGTCTCTTCCAAGACCTGGCAGTAGCGCTCGGCTTCGGCAAGGCGGTCGCGCTTCCACAATTCGTTGTTGGGGTCGAGCTTCTGCAGGAGATCCACCAGGCGGTGCAGCGCGCCCATGGGGAACGCGCCGGAGCCGCAGGCGGGGTCGAGGATTTTCACACGGCCGATGGCGGCGATGAGCGCGTCGCGCTCGGTTGTTGTGAAGGATGTCTGCTCAGCGCTTGAGGAGAAGAGCGCGTCGATGCGCTTGGAAAGTGGGGCAGACATTCTTGTCTGCCGAGGGGAATTGCAGGCAGGAATGCCTGAATCATGATTAGAAGCGCAGGCAGGAATGCCTGCGCCACCCTGAATGCCTGCGCCACCCTGGGGGACAAGGAGCCAATAGTCGCTGTCGGGCAGCTTCGCGTTGACCGGGTTCTCTGCGATGTAGTTGAGAAAGTGCCGGTACTGGGCCTCGCTGCGGACGATGTGGTCGTAGGACTCGTCGAGCCAGAAGGTGCCGGAGGTCTTGAGCAGCTTGTTGGCCTCGCGTGCGCTCGCACCCTTGATGCCTTTGAGCAACTTGGAAAGGTCATGCCCATCGAGGGGCTCAATCAGCGCGTGGAGGTGCGTGGGCATGATGACGGCAGCGTGAAGGTGCAGTCGCTCGCCGTCAAACTTGCACAGGCATTGCCTCACCGCCTCACGCACATCCGGGCGGGCGAGCGCGCGGGAACCCATTCCGGCATCGAGCCAGGCTTCGAGCCGTTCGCCGAAGCGTTCGTCGTATTCCTTCCAATCGGTTTCGGACCACGGCTCCGGATGTTGAGCGCGCCATGCGTCGCGCTCGGCTTTCCAAGCGCGGAGCTTGTCTTGAGGCAGGGAGTCGGAGAGACGGAAAGTGACCCAGTAGACGGCACCGTCTTTATGCCAATGGGGAAGGCGGCGGTGAGAGGTGGAAAGGCCGTCGGGAGAGGTGGCAGACAGGAATGTCTGCCCCACCTTGCTTGGGCACTGGGTATGCAAGTAGGACTTGAGGGCCTCGTCCACCATGTAGGTGACGATCTCGCGCGGTGTGTAGAACGCGCCGAGGGCCTTGCGCGCGGTGGTGCGTGTGTCCTCGTTGTAGGAGGCGAGGAGGTTTTCGAAGACCTTGCCGAGCAGTTCGGGGTCGAGGGCGATTTCCTCTTCGAGAGGGGTGTTCTCCTCGATGGTGAACTTATAGCGGGAGAGGATCTCGATGAGGCCGCGCACCTTGGCGCGTTTGGAGCGGGCGGTGCGCTTGTCCTCCTCGCCATAGTCCTTGGAGAGGTCCACGATGCGCTCGGGACCGAAGAACAGGTCGTTGGGCAGGCGGCAGGCGAGGTCGGGATTGTCGGAAAAACCGTCGAGGATGAAGTTGTCCTGCTTCTTGCCGGACTTGTCATCGAGGCAGTCGAACAGGCCGCCGTTGAGGAAGGGGATGCGTTCCGACAGCTTCAGCCAGTCGGCGGGATTGAGGAAGTCGGTCTCATAGCGCCAGAGGTTGGTGATGCCGTAGTTGGGGTCGTAGCGCTGGCCGCCTTTCTTCTTTTCGCGGAAGCCGCGCAGGTCGCCGGGCATGTTGAGCGTGCCGAAGAAGAGGTTCTGAAGAACGGCGTGGTAATAGGTGGAGGTGTCCGGCGACAGGTCTTTGATCAGTTTCTTGAGCGGGCGGTCGCGGAAGAGGTCGGCGGGGATCAGGCGCTTTTCAACGAGGAACCAGCAGAAGATGACGCGGGTGAGCAGACGGATGAGGAAAAGGGATTTCTCCTGCTCGGTGTCGCAGTGCTGCGGGAGGCGGATCGTGCCATTCTCAACGAGGTGATGCGCCCAGAAGTACCAGTCGGCGATCTCGCGGTAGAAGTCGTTGGAGAGGGCGTAGGAGCCGAGTCGCCGCTGCCAGGCGTTGTGCAGGGCGACGAAATTGGCGACGCCGAAGTCCGCGTCGAGGTTGGCGAGGGCGAAGTCGTTGAGGATCTCGAGGTGGGCGCGGATGGGCTCCTCGTAGCGGATGTCCTTGATGAGCGTCGCTTTTTCGAGCACGTCCCGCTCGGCGTCGCGCTTGTTGAGGCGGCGGTGGATGATGGCGAGGGAGAGGGTGTCGCCGTGTTTCAGCAGCAGCAGGGCGGGCATGGGCAGCGGCTTGTTGAGGGCGCGGGCCACGGCCGAGAGGTCGGTGCGGGTGTAGTGACCGTCGGGAAGTTCGGCGGCGAAGAAGAGGTAGGAGTGGATTTGGGTGGTTTGAACGGCGGCGGGATCGTCGAAAAGGTCGCCGGTGGAGGTGAGTTCGGCGTCGGTGAGCTGGAAAAGCAGGTGGAGCGAGGCGAGGCGCTGGAGGGTCTCGCGCTCGCGGTCGGTGAGGCGGCCGGCGGCGTCGAACTGGCCAAGGAAGGCTTTGGGCGTGGCGAGCGGCACGCGGCGGTCGGAGGCGTAGCCGAGGGCGGCGAAGAGGCCGCGGGCGGCTTCCGCAAGCGGGCGGGCGGCGAAGGCCGCGAGGGCGGCGGCGATGGCATCGCGTTGGTCAGTGTGGTCAGTCATGGAAGAAGTTCTAAAGTTCATTACCTAATTCAATACCCAGTTCAATGGGTAGTACCTAATTCAGCTTGCGCCAACGGGCGGACTGGCCGCGGCCGAGGCATTCGACGCTTGCCCCCTTCAGCCTCTTCAAGACCTTGCGGATCAGATCGACTCCGACGACGGGGCATGCGTTCTGAAGGTCTGAAACGCCGAAGTCTCCCGACTGCTGACGGATTGCGGCTTCGATCAGAGCCGTCTTTTCGCCGCGCGGTGCGGCGATCTGACCGGCGCGCTCCTCAAACTCGTCGTAAGCCTTCTTGATGATGAAAAGCAGGAAGCCGATGTACGGCCACGGATCGTGCTTGCCTTCGTGCCAGCCCTTGGAGCTGAGCTGGAGCGTCTCGTAGTAGCGTTCCTTGTTTTCCTCGATCAGGCGTTCGAGGCTGACATAGCGCCCGACGTCGATACCGGCGTGATAGCAGGTGAGCAGAAGGAGCAGGCGGGATACACGGCCGTTGCCGTCGCGGAAGGGGTGGATGCAGAGGAAGTCGAGATTGAAGGCGGCCAACAGGATAAGCGGTGAGATGTTGTGCTCGCGGATCTGATCGGCCCACAGCTCCACGAGCTTGCGGGTGAAGGCCGGCGTTTCGGAGGGCGACACGCTGCGGAAGCGGACGCGCTGGTCGCCGTTGGGCAGACGCTCGATGATGTCGACCGGCTTGTCCTTGTACTGGCCAGCGTCCCAGATTTCGCCGCGGCTGAGCTTGTGGAGGGTGAGAATGGTCTCCTCCGAGACCGTAAGCTCCACGCCGCGCTTGTGGATGAGAGTCAAGGCGTCACGATAGCCGGAAACCTCTTCTTCATCGCGATCTTTGAGGGCGGGGTGTCCGAAGACAATCGTGCCGATGCGGGATTTGTCGATCTCCACGCCCTCGATGCGGTTGGAGGAGACGGCACTCTGCGCGATGGCATATTCCCTGAGAACCTTGAGGCGTTGCGGCGCCTGGCGTGTAAAAAGATCCTGAAGACCTTGGGCGCGCCCGATGTCGGTCAGGTACCATGAGGCGGTCATGGGGATGTTCAGCGCCTGCCGCTGGATGAGGTGGAGCGTGTTCATGGTCAGCCGTTTCCTTCCGGGCTCAGGATCACCAGCCAGGTGACAAGATCGAAGTCGGCCCCGTCCTTTGTCGGCGCCTCGGCAGAGGATGGGAGCACGGCGTTGCGGCTGGAAAGCAGGTTGGCGGCGGCGCGTTTCTGGAAGGTGTGTTCGATGGAGGCGAGCGCCTTCCGCAACAGACCGTCGTAATGGGACATGTCCGCACCGTCTTGGGTGCGGGCGTCGAAGAGGTCACAGAGCTGCTCGAAGGCGGCAGGCTCGCCCGCCGCGAGGTCGCGCAACAGGAGCATGGTTTCTTTGGGCTGCGCGAAGCTGTAGCGGACCGTGCCGTCGTCGTGAACAAAGACGAGGTAATACGGTGACAAGGGGTTGAGCTTGGCGGAGTCCGACAGCTTGGCTGTGGCATCGGAAGGGGCGGCCAGGCGATGGCGGAGACAAAAGAGAGCCCCCGGACGGGCCGCGGGCGCTTCCGCCTTGGGGGGGACAACGGCATAGAGGCCTTCGCCGGCTTCCTCGAGTTCGGCCCGGTTGGCTTCGAGGTAGCGCAGGAGATCGAGCCGGAATTCGTCCAGCGAGAAATCGGTGAGTGAGACGGAGCCGTCAAGGTCTTCGAGATCGAGAACCTCATCCTTGAGGCGCTTGAGCTGGCGGTCGCGGAAGAGGAGGTCATCCTTGATCAGGTCTTCAAGCTGGGTGGTGTCCAGCAGGTTGTCGGTCTGGGTGGCGGCCAGATCCACGAGGGCCATGCGGGCTTCGACGCGGTATTTAACGTTGAGATAGCGGTCGAGGTCGGCCACGGGCCAGAAGTTAATGAGCTGAACGGCGTCGTTGCGCGAGCCGATACGGTCGATGCGGCCGAAGCGCTGGATGATGCGGACGGGGTTCCAGTGGATGTCGTAATTGATGAGCAGGTCGCAGTCCTGAAGGTTCTGGCCCTCGCTGATACAGTCGGTGGCGATGAGCAGGTCGATCTCCTCTTTCTGATTGGTGAAATGGACAAGCTGCTCGGGCCGGCGCTTGGCGATGGGCGCGAAATTGGTCAGGATGTCATCATAATCGGCTCCGCCCAGCGATGTGGCATTGCCGCCGTCGCCGCACACCAGCGCGGTGTGAATCTTGAGGTTTTGACGCGCCCACGGGGTGATATGCTCGTAAAGGTAACGGGCGGTATCGGCGAAAGCGGTGAAAACCAGAACTTTACGGTTGGTCTTGCCGTCGCGGTTGGTGGTGGGATGGGTGACCTTGGCCTCGATGAGGTTTTTCAACTCGGCGAGCTTGCCGTCGCGCTTGGCGGTTACAGATTGGGTTTTCTCCAGAAGGAACTGGAGCTGCGTGCGGTCATCTCGGACCTGCTTAAGCCACCGGGGCAGATCCAGATGGGCAAGATGAATGCGGCGGCGTCCGCCGATGGTGAAGTCATCCTCATCAAAGTCAGGGTCTTCGAACTGGTCGGGTGTGAGCGTGTCGTAGTCGATCTCGCTGGTCTCATCCAGGTGCTTCTCGAACGCCGTGATGCGCTCTTCAAGCCGGTTGATTTTGTCGACGGTCCGCTTCATCGTCAGCCGGAAGGAGTCCACGGAGCTTTCGAGGCGCTTGAGCAGATTGACCTTCATCATGGCGACAAGGATCTTCTCGCGGCCCTCCTGGGTGAAACTCCCGAGGATCTTGTCCTGATAAGCGGTGCGGATTTTTTCGGGAAGGTCATCGCGGAGAAAACTGGTCGGGTGATAGAGCGCCAAGCGCAAGGCGCTGATCTCAATGTCCAGTTGTTCAAAAGAGAGAAAACGCGATTCCAGATCAATGGGGGCGTGTATCGCTTTAGGCGCGGGGCGTTTTGGGAAGCCGCCGAGCTGCTTCATTTCGCCCGCATAGTAAGAGGCGATCTGGCGGCGGGAGCGTGCGATACTGAGGCCGTCCAACAGCTTGAAGAAATCGCCGCCGATCGCGGCGATCAGCTCGCGGGTTTTGCGCTGATCGGGAGGGCGCTTGGTCCAGTTGGTGAAGTGCGTCTGCGCCTTCTGCATCGTTTCCTTCACGGAGGCGATGCTGAGGGTCTCCGTAAAGGCGGCGTCGGCCTCTGCGTTGCGGGCGACATCAGCCCCGGCGATGAACGAGATTTGGTTGCGCAGGTCGGACAACTGGTTGTTGACCGGGGTGGCGGAGAGCAGCAGGACTTTAGTGCGGACGCCCTTTGAGATGATATCTTCCATCAGGCGCTGGTAGCGGCTGCGGCGTTGCTTGGTGTCGCCCGGCCGCTGGGTGGCGGCTTTGTTGTTGCGGAAGTTGTGGGATTCGTCGATGACGACCAGGTCGTAAGTCCCCCAGTTGAGGTCGCCCAGTGAAATGCCGTTTGACGCGCCCGACTCTCGGGAGAGATCCGTGTGATGCAGAACATCAAAGCGGAAGCGGTCATCAACGAACGGATTGAGGGTACTGTTGGAGCGATAGACGGTCCAGTTGCGGCTGAGCTTCTTCGGGCACAGGACCAAGACACGTTCATTGCGAAGCTCGAAATACTTGATGACGGCCAAGGCTGTGAAGGTCTTGCCGAGACCCACGCTATCGGCCAGAACGCAACCGTTGACGGAGAGGATCTTGTTGATGGCGGCTTTGGCTCCGTCCTTCTGGAACGAGAAGAGCGTCCTCCAGATGCGGGTGTCCGGGAGCGCCACGCGCCGCAAAGCATCGTCGAGGTCGCGGGTGCCATCGAGGAAGTCACGGAAGAGATGGAAGAGTGTGAGATAATAGATGAACTGCGGCGAGTGGTTGCAGTAGAGTTTGCGCAGATACTGGAGAACGTCTTCTTTGACATCCTTCACCAGTGCCTCGTTTTTCCAAAGATCGGTGAACCACTGTTTAAGCTCTTGGCGGTCACGGTTGCCATCGACAACAAGGTTCAGTTCGAGATTGTTATTGCCGTTTCCGAGGCCGAGGCCGCGCACGGTGAAATTGGAGCTGCCGAGGATCGCGTCCTCCACGCCTGCGGGAGTGGCGACATGGTACATTTTGCCGTGAAGGAGGTTCGACTGTTTGATGGTCTTGATGTCCACCTTGCGCTCAATCCAGTCGGCACACTCCCTGGCGACGCGTTTTTGCTGGAGTTTGTTGGCCAGTTCCAGCCCGTTGGCGTCGATTATGAAGGCCTTCTTCTGATCCTTGCTCGGGTCAAGGCGGTTAACGAAGGAAGGCTCGCCAAACAGGAAGTCCAGATGCTCGATGGGTTCGAGGATCTCTTTGAGTGCATCATAGGCGTAGATCGTGAAATAGGCGGAAACGACGGAAAGATGCGAACCGGACTTGATCTTTTCGCGAAGAAAATCGGCCACGGCTCCGCGCGTGTGGTTGTCGCGGATACCGGAATTGGAACAAGACGGTAGAGCAGTGTTCATCAGACGGTTCCCCCAGCACCTGCCACCGTCCAAGCCGTTTCAGTTGTCGGTCGTCCGTCCATTGTGATCCCCAAGGCATCGCATCGACACAGTCGTTACGCTGTTTGGTAATGTAGTCCAATCCTTGCGCAGGGGCAAGCGGTTTTATATCACGAAACTTATCAAAACCGGATATTCGGTAACACACCTTTGCTAGTGTAATTTTATGGACTTGAAATCCCCAAAAAATAATAAAATATGGCGATAACGGTCTGACCTCCGAAGTGTATCCGCTGGTCATGGACGCGCCGTTATCGGCATTCGACAAGACACGCATTCGGGCCGTCTGCGAGGAACTGCCGTGCGTCGCCGGACAGGTGGTCATCTTCATCAAAGATACCGACGGCGACCTAGCAGAGGAGCATGTGGGCCGGAAAGTCGGCAAACGCTACACCTTCGACAAAATAAAGTGCGGGAACAGGGAACCGGTGCGGATGATCACCAACGAAAATCTCCGGCGGCTGGGGACAATACGCCCCGGAAGACTACCCAGAAAACTACCCAGAAGATCCTGGACTTGGTTAGAGGCAACCCGACTGTAACTCGCCTGCAACTTGCAGAGATAATGAAACTGACATCGGATGGGATCAAATATCATCTGAAGCGAATGCAAGATTCCGGCGTGCTGCGCCGTATCGGGCCGGACAAGGGTGGCCATTGGGAAGTTGCAGACGCGAAAGAAGAAAAATGACAACCATTTGGGTAAAGGGACGCGGAGAGGAAGCGCAAAGAGCCCCGTTTCCAGTCCATTTTTCGCTGAAATGGAGTGAAAATCAGACGAAAATCGCGGGTATTCCGGCTCGCAAGTGCCTGAAAACCAGTCCGGGGATGCGTTTTTGCACGCTTCAAGAGCCTTGTTTTGGTCTAAAATTACACACACACTACACACACACGGCCCAAACATCGGCACGCCCGGAACACACACAACTTCTGAAACTCAATCGGGCGTGGATATTCTTCGTTTTCAAGGCCCGCAACGTGTGTGTATTGTGTGTGTGTTTGTGTGTGTAAATGACCCTTCAAAACCACCCTTTTTCAGGCTCTGACAGTCAAAAGAGAATCACCCGGTATAAAATGATAAAAGGCCGTTTTTATTGGGCTTTTCCAACAAAAACAACCTGATTGAATGGTGGGCGCTACAGGACTCGAACCTGTGACTTCTACCGTGTGAAGGTAGCGCTCTAACCAACTGAGCTAAGCGCCCGCACCGTGAAAAACGGGCTTCTTTATATCATTCGTGAAGGCGAAATGTCAAGGGGAGCTACAAAATTAATCGCGCGGTTTTGGGCTGTGGCAGAGCGGATAATCCGCTAAAATGGCCATCGTTTGAAGCTGTCGGAGGAAACGACGTGTTTTTGTCGAAAAAAAATGATCCGTTGCGTGCGCTGGAGAAAACAATCGGCTATGCCTTCAAGAACCGAAGGCTCTTGGAGACCGCGCTGACCAATCCATCGTATCGGGCGGATCATGCGTCGGCGGGCTTGGAGGATAACCAGAGGCTGGAGTTTCTGGGCGACGCGGTCTTCGGGCTGCTGACTGCGCAGCAGGTGTTCGAGCGCTATGCGGACGAGGACGAGGGCGGGCTCACCGTGCGGCGGAGCCATCTGGCAAGCGGGCGGGCGCTGGCCGGGCTCGCGCGGCGCATCGGGCTGGGACAGTATCTGCGGCTGGGCAAAGGCGAGGAGGCGGTGGGGCGCGACAAAGACAAGTCGTTGACCGATGCGATGGAGGCGGTGTTCGGCGCGGCGTGGTGTGACGGCGGGATCAAGGCGGTCAAAGCGATTTTCGCGAAGCTGATGGCCGCTGATTCCGAAGCGCCGCTGGACGTGTGGGCCGATAATCCCAAGGGCCGACTGCAGGAGCTGGCGCAGCGGAACGCGTGGCAAGGCTCGCCGACCTATAAACTGATGGAGGTGACCGGGCCGAACCATGCCCCCGTTTACACGGTGAGGGCGACGGTGTGCGGCGGACACGAGGCGCTGGGGGCCGGACGGACAAAACGGGCGGCCGAGGTCGTTGCCGCCCAGGCGCTGCTGCGGCTGCTCGACGACGCGGGGCTGACCTGATGTGGAGCCCGGTCGCTTCAGCTCTGACGCGACTGGGTCCGGTAGGCGCTGGGCGTAAGGCCCGTCTTTTTCGTGAAGAGGCGCGAGAAATAGTAGACCGTGTCAAACCCGCTCTTCATGGCGACTTCGGAGACGGATAAGTCGGTGGCCGACAGCAGGTCACGGGCGCGGTTGATCAGAATCGTGTTTTGGAACTGGGCGGGGGACACCCCGGTCTGTTGCTTGAAACTGCGGCGGAACGTGGTGTAGCTGATGCGCAGCGAACGCGCGAGTTGCACGAAGTCGATGGGGGCTGCGGCCTGCCGCAGAATACGGTTCTGCGCCTCGCGGATGACGACCGAGATCCGTCCTTTCGCGCCGACGTTTTTGATCCGCTCTTGGATGAGCCCCAGAATCTCGATGATGCGGCCCGCGCTGGAAAACGGCGCGCCTGCCGGATTGTGTTCGATGTCGTTGATCAGCGCGGTGAACCGTTGGCACAACGTCTCGTCCACGCCGACCCGCAGCACGGGCTTTTTTTGCCGGAAGAAAGGCGTGTGCAACAGCCGTTCGGCCAGCGTGCCGCCGAACCCGATCCACTGTTCTTCCCAGCCGGTTTTCGCGTCCGGCGTGTAACGGTGCCAGACGCCGGGGAAAAGCATCAGCACGTCGCCCGCCTCCACATTTTGCCGCCGTACGCCCCGAGCCTCGAACACGCCGCGGCCGCGCGTGAGGTACACCATCTGATATTCGTCGAGAACGCGCCCCTTTTTCCAGTCGAAGTGATACGCATCGGGGTGACGTTGCGGAGGATAAGGGGAGCCCGGCTCGGTAACGGAGTAACCGCAGTCGGCCAGAAAAAGGCCCCACTGGCGTTGGGCGGCCAGTATGGGCAGATAGCGGAAGTGGGCTTGGTGTGGCATAGCGGATAATTGGAGAGATGGAATGGAAGGAAGCGAAACTTCAACCGATTAAGAAGCTAGTGTAGTGTCCCGCAAATAACTAGACAGTGTACCTTAAATTCTATTGACAGGATGGCAGGATGAAACAGGATGAATAATGAGTTAGTCCTGAAAATCCTGTCAAACCTGTCAAAAAAACCGGTTTAAGGTGATTGTC
>JANYBJ010000276.1 GCA_025360845.1 bacterium | reverse complement strand
ATGTTTGTGAGTATACGCTGACCAGCGGAAAAAGGGGAAGCGTTATTTTGACGGATACGGTGTCGCCGTTTCCGCAACGTGTTCCTCAACTGGCTTACGCAGTTTGGTCCGGTTGACGACAGTGCCTTTCTCCGATTTTTGTGCGGTTTTCAAGCGCTCAAAAAGTTTGCCGAGGTCGTACCCGCACTCTTTCGCCAAGCCATCCTTGATCTTCCAAAGTTCAGTGATTATTGGATCACTCATAACCTATCCCTCCCATCAACTCCTCTGGCGTGCAGATTTCCGGACATGTGTATCCAAATCTGGAACATACGGCCCGCATGACCGGCTTTGTCTCCGCATTGTCGATGTGTCGACAGTTCCATGTCAACAAATAGTCGATGTTGTGAACTGTAGCCAAGGCGATATGTGCCGCATCATCCTGGGCCTTGGAGGGCAATGCAGCCTCGGAAATCAATGCTCCGGCCAGTTCGTATGCCTCCTGCATGACTTCCAGAACCTGAAGTCCTTCAATTGACTGCAACCGACGCTTGGCCGCATCAGCGTCTCCTTGCGCCGATTCCTGCTTCACAAGAGGAGAGACAAAAGTCGTAAAACGGTTAGGATGTTCCTCCCACCATACGTGCGTAATCTGCTGGCGAGCGGCCGCAACCAAATCGCGGCTCGGGCGTGCGGTCAGGTAACTGATGATGGAAGTCTCGATGTAGACGGTTTTCATGGATGGATGACTTCCCCCTATGCGCGTAAGCGCAAAATCAGGCTGTCGGTTCGTTTAAGTCAAAACGTCTGAAACTCTCCGTTTGGGTTCGTGAAAGAGTAATCTTTAAATCGATATTTGTAAGTATACGCTGACCAGCGGAAAAAGGGGAAGCGTTATTTTTTCCGATATTTTTTTGCACCTCCCGCCGCCTCGGCGACCTGAATCGCACAACTTGGCCGCTATTCCTCGATCACCACCGGCACGCCGGGCCGCACCATTTTGACCAGCTTCACCGCGTTCCAGTTGGCGAGGCGGAAGCAGCCGTGCGACTCCGCCCGTCCGATGTTCTCGGGAAGCGGAGTGCCGTGTACGCCATACCCCTGCAGCGAGAGCCCGATCCACGCCAAACCCACCGGATTGTTCGGCCCCGGCGGGATCACCAGCTTGGAGGTCTTCGGGCCGCCGGGCTCAAACAGCTGCGGATCGTAAAGATAAGTCGGGTTCGGCGCGACGTTCTTGACGCACAGTTCGCCGGCCGGCCGGTGGCTCTTGTCGCGCGCGATCGAGCACGGAAAGAGGGCGATCATTTTGCCGTCCGCGTCAAACACGGTGATCTCCATGCGCGCCAGCGCGATGCGGACCGACCCGGCCCGGCCCGAAACCGAAAACGCGCAATCCGGCAGCACCACCTCGGTGCCCGCCGGCGGGTTGGGCCAGGTCACGCCCGGGTTGAGCCGCTCGATCGCCCGCTGCGAGGTGTGCCCCTTTTCGGCCAGCATCTCTTGGATGGTCTCGTATTTCAGCGCGGTCAGTTTCGCGCGTTCCTCCCACTCCGCGGGCACGGCCGCAATATTGTTGGTCAGATCGTTTTCGGTCACCGTGTAGCGCATCAGGATGTTCGTCGCGCCGCCCAGCGCCTGCAGGACCGATGCGTCCGGGATGCCGGTCACAGGCAGTCCCTTGAGGGTCTGCCACGTCACCAAGGCGATTTCGGTCCGCGCCCCCCACTTCCCGTCCGCGCAGTTGCACGACAGGTTGTTCCTGTCAAGCAGAACCTGCAGCGCCAGCGTGTCGATATTAAAGCCGGAACGGTATTTATCAAAGCGTCCTTCCGACGCCTCTTGCGCCTCCGCACGCAAGAACACGGCCAGAATCAAACCGCACAAAACGGATCGAGATTTCATCCGGTCCACGTCGCTGCCAGCCTTTCTAAAACCCGCGTTTCCCGAACTGTATCAAACTATTTACCCAAGGTCGCCTTGATGCCTGCCGCCGTATCTTCCGGCTTCTCCTGTTCAAGCGGACGGTGCCCCGTGTTGTTCGTGCCGATCATCAGCACCAGCAGCTTGGGCTGGTAGCCGTCCAGCTCGCCGTTGTCCAAGAGCCACAGCACATGCTCGGTGCGGTCGCCGCCATAGCCGAGGTTCAGCGCCTTGTATTTCCCGAAATTCTGCGCCCACACCTCTTTGCCCCCATCTTCCCAACCGTGGGTGATGGAGTCGCCCATGAAGACCAGTTCCCAGCCGCCCTGCTTGACCAACGCGATTTTCTCCTCGAAGCGATTTTTCCACCAGCCCTCACCCAGACGGTTGTCGGGCGTGGTCGAACGCTGCTGCGCAAAAACCGAACCGGCCGCCAAGGCCGCCAACATGAACGAACCCATGACTCTCTTCACTTGATTACTCCTTTCCCCGTTGCTCTTCGCGTTACAAACATCTATCTCCACTCCGTGCGGGCTGTCGCCAACACCGCGTGGTCCGACGCGCGCCGGATGCGGTGCAGCAACACCGTGTCGCTCTCCCGCACCGCCTCGGAAATCACCGTATCTCCCCACGCGGCCGCCGCGCGGCAGGAGATGTCCAACTCGCAAACCCGGCGCGACGCGCTCCAGCCATCGGGCAGGCACTCCAACGCCCACTCCACATAGTGCGCGTTGTTCACATGGTTGTTGAAATCGTGGTCGCTGTGGCGTACCGTCACCGCCACGGACCAGTCCGCTTCGGCGAACTCGGGCACCTTGCCCGAGGTCTCCGGGACATCGACGCGCGGCGTGCCCTCCGGCGCGATCTCTGAAAACGCCTGTGGCAGCCGGACGATCTTGAGCGTGGCCAAATCCACATAGAGCCACTCGCTCACCCCCAGCAGGAACACCTCGCCCGAATCGCCGCTCACACGGAAGTCACGTGTGGCCGTCAGCCTTCCGCGCATGCCTGAAGGCCACGTACGGATATTGACGTTCTCGCGCCAGGCGGCGTAAGTAGAGATGACGAGGTGCAACCTCGACAACATCCATGTGAAACCCGCGCCCTGCAGCTCATGTATGCCCAGGCCAAGCGTCCGCGCATGATTGCCCGCAATTTCCTGCAGGTAGTTGCAGTACGCCGGCAGCGTCACCCGGTTGTTCACGCCCGACTCGTAAGCGCGTACGCGGAAGGTCTCTTCGCGGAAGTGTAAAGGCTGCTCCTCGTCCATAGCCACTCTTGACTTCGATGCGGGTGCGCCTATTTCTTGTCGTGGAGCTGGTCGCCGGCCACAGCGCCTGCCGCGCCGCCGATCACGCCGCCGAGCAGCGCGCCCGTACCGCGATTGTGGCCGCCTGCCGCCGCCGAGCCGATCAACGCACCACCCGCCGCGCCCGCCGCGCCGCCGACCACCGCGCCCTCGTGACCATTCGCCGACTCACAGCCGGTGAACAGCATCGACGCCAAAGCCATGACGGCCACCATCAAAACCATTGCCTTTTTCATACGACCTCCTTAACTGAATACCACGTTGTCATGAGTGTATCACAAAACCTGGCACGTGACAGTCCAGAGTTTTGTGTCTTTCCGCGGCGAATCTTTGCGGTTGCCGACTGACCCGGTTTTTTGATATAAGTACAACTTCACTTTGGCCATCCTTTGTAGGCTGGCGATGAACGGAGTAGTGTCATGCAGATTCTGATTTATTTATTGTATGTGTTAGAGATCCTCGTGTGCTTCCTGTTGGGCGGCGTCATCATGTTGCAGAAGCCCAAAGACGGCGGCTTGGGCGTCAGCTTCGGCGGGGGAATGGGCGAGGCGCTTTTCGGCGCGCAGATGGGCAATGTGCTCACCCGGACGACGATCATCCTGGGCTCGATCTTTCTGCTCAACACGCTCGTGCTTTCGCGCCTGACCTCGCACGCTGGCTCTTCGGTGATGGAGGGCGTCAAGTCTTCCGCGCCGGCAGCCGAGCAGCCTCTGCCTTTCTCGCAGCAGCGCCCGACCGCTCCCGCTTCCGCGCCGGCAGCGCCGTCGTCCATGCCGACCGCGCCTGTGGCGCCTGCCGCCGCGAAGTGATCCGGTTCCGGTTTATGCCAAGACAAGGCCCCCGCTTTCGAGTGGGGGCCTTTTTCTATCCCTTGCGCCACCAGGCGAGAAACTCGACGTTTCCCTCGGGGCCCAGCAAAGGCGACTGCACGCAGCCGAGCCACGCGAGCCCGAGCGAACCCGTCCCAAACGCCTTGATTCCCTCCACCACCGCCTCGCGCACCGCCGGGTCGCGCACCACCCCGCCCGGCACGTTTTCGCGGCCCGCCTCGAACTGCGGCTTGATGAGCGAGATGATTTCGCCGCCCGGGGGCAACACGTCGGACATGGGCGGCAGGATCAGCTTCAACGAGATGAACGAGACGTCCGTCACCCCTCTTTGCGGCTGCTCCGGCAGGTCGGTGAGGCGCAGATAACGCGCGTTGAACGCCTCCATCACATGGACGCGCGGGTCCCGCCGCATCTTCCAGTGCAACTGCCCCTTGCCGACATCCACCGCGATCACGCGCGACGCGCCGTGCTGCAGCAGACAGTCGGTGAACCCGCCCGTGGAAGACCCCACGTCGAGGCACACTTTTCCAGCCACCTCGAACGCCGGAAAGGCCGCGAACGCGCCTTCGAGCTTGTCGCCTCCGCGACTCACGAAACGCGGCCGCGCGGCCACCTCCAGCGGCGCGTCGTCGGGATACTTGTGCCCGGCCTTGGTCGCCACCTGACCCGCCACGCGCACCTCCCCCGCCATGATCAGACGCTGCGCCAACTCCTTGCTCTCCACAAGCCCCGCCTTGACCAACAGTGTGTCCAACCGGTCTTTCATCAGCGTATCCTCGCATAAAGGGGTCACGTCTTAAGCTTTGTTCAAGCTGACGCCGCATGAGCCGTTCAGCGTAACGCGCGGCGGACACGGGCCAGCCACCTGCGCACGGCGGGACCCTCCAGACGCGCCCGGTAGCGCAACTCCTGGTAACTCTCCGTCCATCCACGCAGCTCCGCGAAAACCTCGGCAGGGAGTTCCGTTTCCACGCGCCTCAGCCAGGCGTCCCAGCTTTCAAACAGGCGGCGGCGCAGCCGTGAAGGCACCGCGCGTCGCCCGAGGCGCCGCATCGCTTCCGTCAGTTCGTCGCGCAGCCGTTCCTCCGGCGTCAACCTGCGACGGCGCAGCCGTTGCCGCAGCCACCAGATCGCGGAGAAACCGGCCACCACCACGGGGCCGGGCAGGCTCCACATGGTCTGCCAAAGAAAGAGAAGCGCGGTCTCGCCGGCATCGGCGATAACCACCAGGATGTTCACATTCGCGAGACCGAAAAGCAGCCGCTTCCAGCCTGCGAGAAGAAGATCGAACGCCAGCCGCACCGCGCCGGGCTTATCGAGGGCCATCGGATTGCCGCAGGGCGGCGTCGGGTCCGCCAGCAGCCACCGGCCCTCTGACGCGTCCCAGACCTCCACCCACGCGTGGCCCTCACGCTCACGCACCACCCACCGGTCCAGCCACGGATTCCAGCCGCAGCAAACATAACCGCTCACCACGCGCGAGGGTAACCCGCACCAACGGAACATCAGCGCCGCCGCACTCGCGAAATGGGCGCAGCTCCCTTCCCGACGTTTCATGAAATCCACCAGCGGATCTGGCGTCGATTTCATCTGAAGACCCAACCTGTAGGTGAAATTCGTCTCGAAGTACGCTTCGATGCGACGCAGCGATCCCCGCGCGGTCCGCTCATCGGCCAAGCCCGCACACCCGGCTACCCAGTTCGAAACCGCACCCGCGATTTTATCCGGCACTCCCACATACTCCGGGTCAGCGGCCCCGTCCGGACACGGATACGCGCTTTCGATCAAGCGGCACGATGCCACAGACACGCCGTAGCGCTCCGGAAACGCCTCGTTCGCGGTGACAGCCCCGTTGGCGTCCGCCAGCGGCGGCAAGCCCTCGCAAGTCAGCGCCAGCGCGTTGCCCGGCAGACAGATTCCGCTCAGCATCCGCGGCGCCAACACCTCCACCCGCCAGACCGCGGAGGTCCTCGCGCTTGAAGACGGGTTCAGCGCGTAAACGTCACGCCGGTCATCCGCCCCCCCCTTCTCCGAAGCGCGCAACGGGAGGCCCGGCTTTGCAGCCGCCCAGTGCCCGTCCTGATACGTGGTGAAGACGCTCTCCCTCAAATATCCCGGCAGGCTGCCCGCCCGCACCAGCATCAACAGGCGCATGCGCCCGCCGATATCGCGCGGGACAACCTGCATCAGCGAAAGTTCTCCGCCATGCCGCGCATGCCGGCCCGCGTCGGCATCCATCACCAGCCCGAACAGCCGTCTCTGCAGGACCAGAGCAAGCTGTTCGACAGGCGGACGCAAGCCATACGCCAGCAGCAGCACAACCGCCAGAATCGTCAGCCGCAACAGGACCTCGCGCATACCCGGCGACAGCCGTTCGGGCGGGCGCGGGCGCGTCACGCGCTGCACCTGATCGAGGCTGATCGTCAGCGCCAGAAACACCCAGACGGCCAGAGCCTCCGACCCCGCCGCCGTCCCGACCTCGTACTGATTGCGCCCCAGCACAAGCATGAGCATCGGCAGGCCTCCCGCAGTGACCACCGTCACGCCGTTCACGCCGGGCCGGAAAAAGAGAGCGGTCACACCCAGCGCGAAGGCGACGGTGATGAGGCGGTCCCACAGGCGGGCGTCCCCCGCCGCGCCTGCGGGCGGAACCAGACGTGTCACGTTCGCCGCAAGGCAGACGACCGCAATCAGCAACCCCGTCCAAATGACCCAGCGCGCATTGCCCGGCAACGCGCGCGGCAGCGCCACCGCCAGCGCCGCGAGCCCGGAAGCGACCAGGAACAACCCCTGGCCCTCGCCACGGCAATACCACCACGCGCACCAGAGCAATGCCAGCGAGCCGAAAAAGGCCGGCCAGCGGCTGCGCTGCCGCTCTACAGGGACCCCGTTCTCTGACCGCTTGTTCTTCACAGGCCATGCACCTCGCCGCGTAACACGTCGCGAGCAGACAGGCAAACCACCTCCGGTGGCAGGCCGTGTACCTGTCGGCCATGCGCCACGACCAGCACCACCTTCATCCCGATCTCCCACACGCCGATCTCGCGCACCAACGCCTCCCGGCGCGCGTCCCAGCCCGTCAGGATCAGGCAGACGCTCTGGATCGCCCGGATCTCCTCGAACAGCAGAGGCTCCAGACGGTCGAGCGGATCGCCGCGGCTGGGCTCGACGGCGGCCAGAATATCGAGGACCTCTTCGAGATACCCCACTCGGCCCGCGCTGCGGAAGCGGTACACCTCGGGCCCGGCAACCAGGAGTTCGAGCACGCGATCCGTGGCGGACAATGAATCGATGATCGCGGCCGCCAGTGAAAGCGCCGCCTCCAGCGGATCTTCACGGTGCAAGTCCGCACGCAACCTTCCTGCGAGTCCGCCGTCGCGCGTGTCAACCAGAATCGCCGTGCGCGAGCGTCCCTCCGCCTGGAATTCCTTCACCACCGGCACGCCGACCCGCGCCGATGACCGCGGATGCACATGCCGCAGCGCGTCCCCGTCGCGGAATTCGCGGCAACCGTGAAACTCCAAGGCCTCGCGCGCCAGTTCGCGGGCATTCGAAAGGTCTTGCCTGTGAAGGTTCCCCAGCGGGATGTCCAGCGCCTCCAAACGCGTGTAACGCGGAAACACAGAGAGCGTCCGTTCAGCGGTCCCCGTATGTCCCCAACGCCAGAAACCGCACGGAAAGCCGGAATCGTACCTGAGTGCGGGCAGCGTGAAGACCCCGCGCGTTAACGCGTGTCCAGAGCCCGAGACCGTTTCCGTCTCGCCCGGCAGCAACTCGCCGAGTTCGACCCGCTGCCGCCGCAGGCTGAGCCAATCCGAATAGATCAACGTGTCGATGACGAGATCGCGCGCCGTCCGCCTGCCCCGGTTTGTCACCGTGTAGCGCGTCACAAAACGGCTGCCGCACTCGACCCGTGCCGGCATCTGGGCCTCCACGCTCAAGCGGGGCCTCCAGAAATAACCCACGGCGATGCAGGCCGACACCCAAGCCAAGAGCGCGAAACCGACCAGTGCCATGCGGTTTTCGAAACCGACCAACATCAGCAACGCGGTCGGCCCGACACCCACCGCACCGATCACGAACAACCGGATCGTCGTGTGCGCCATAAGCCAGTAGTAGACCCAGCACACCATCGGAAAGTTGCGCATCAGGCGCGACCGCCGGCCTTGCTGATAGCCGATGGGCGGATTCCGCAGACGCCGCCAGAGGCCGGAGCCTTTTCTGGCGCGGGTTGTCATGCGGGCACCGGTTCCGCACGCAGAGCCTCGTCGACCACCGTCTGCCCGGTGAGCCCGCCGTGGCGCGCCTTGACATCGACGACCAGCCGGTGGGCCAGCACCGGCACCGCCAGACGCTGCACATCGTCCGGACGTACCGCGCCTCGGCCCGCAAGGAACGCGGCCGCCTGCGCGCACCGACGCAGGTCGAGCGAGCCGCGCGGGCTCGCCCCCAGACGCAGCCGCGCATCGTGCCGCGTGTGAGCGACAAGCCGCACGATATAATCCAACACCGACGCCTCCACCTCAACCCGCCGCACCTGCGCCTGCAACTGCGCGAGCGTCTCCGTGTCCATCACAGGCTGCAGCGCCACCAGAGGCTGCGAGGTCACCTGATCGCAGAGCAGTTGCAGTTCGTGTTCGCGGGCGGGATACCCCAGCGACAGCCGCAGGCAGAAGCGGTCCAACTGCGCTTCGGGCAGCGGATAGGTGCCGTTATACTCCACCGGATTCTGCGTGGCGATCACGAGAAACGGACGCGGCAGCGGACGCGACTCGCCTTCGGTGGTGACCTGATGCTCACTCATGGCCTCGAGCAGCGCCGATTGCGTGCGGGGAGACGCGCGGTTGATCTCGTCCGCCAGCACGATGTTGGCGAAGATGGGCCCCGCACGGAACGTGAAACTGCCGTTGGCGGCGGAGTAGATCATTCCGCCCACGATGTCCGTCGGCAGCAGGTCCGGCGTGAACTGGATACGGGCGAAGCGGGCCTTGAGCGATACCGCCAGAGCCTTGGCCAATGTGGTTTTTCCGGTTCCGGGAACATCGTCGATCAGAACGTGCCCGTCGGCCAGCAACGCGACCAGCAACTGATCGATCGCGGCGCCCTTGCCCCGGATCACTGTCCCCAGGTTTTCTTTGAGCCGTAGCAGAACCGCCTCCGGCACCCGCACGCCCTTCACATTTCCATTCATCGTAAATCCCCTCTGCTCTATCGAAAGATATCAGGCCCCTCAAGGCCCTTGCACGGCCACGGCCCGCAGTGACGTTGCGGGGCGTTTCCCCACCCTATTGAAGATGTGCTGCAAAGCTTGGCGCCAGAGTAGCGCGAACCCCGCGGGCTGTCAAACCCGCACGCCTTTAACTTCTCATTTTCCATTCACTTTCGCACGTCATTTCGGCATACTATGACTCGAACCCACAGACTATTAGGCATAAAGGTTTGGAGATCAGCCATGATTGAGCGCATCTATATCGATAATTTCAGAACGCTGGTCAACTGCGAGATCAAGTTACAATCTGTCTCACTGCTTCTTGGAGCGAACGGCGCGGGCAAGTCGTCTGTTTTCGACGCTGTTGAGCTAATCAAAAACTTCGTTGGCGGCGCAGGCCCTGTATGGGAAGTGTTCCCCTCTTCTGCATTGACTCGCTGGCAATCGCTTGACGAGCAGACTTTTGAACTCGACCTGCGAGGCCATGAAGGTGTGTTCCACTATGCGCTCAGGATCAAGCATGCGCCGGACCGGCGGCAAAGCCGGGTAGCCAGCGAATCGCTTTCGTTTGACGGACATCCGCTGTTCACGTCGAAAGATGGCGAAGCGCAACTTTATAATGACAAGCATGGGCGCGGTCCCGTAATGACCTTCGACTGGAACAGGTCGGCACTCCCGGCCATTTACTCGCGCCCAGACAACCGGAAACTGACTGATTTCAAGGATCGGTTGACCGCCGTCTATTGCGTGCGTCCCTGCCCTCTTCTCATGGAAACCGATAGTCAACAGGAGACTGATGTTCTGTCGCGGGACGCCAGCAATTTCGCCTCATGGTATCGATACGTTCTACGACAAGATATTTCGCGGCAAATGGATCTCTTCCGCGAATTGCAGCAGCTCTTTGAGGGTTTCGAGCAATTGCGTATGGATGGTCCCGCTGATGGCACGATTTCTCTGCGCGCAATCTTTCGACCACCCGACGCAACAACTCCCTCGCCATATATTGACACTGACAGACAGTTCTTGCTTTCTCATACGATGTTGGGTTCTAAGAATTCTTTTTTGACCTATAAATTCGGAGAACTTTCAGAAGGTCAACGCCAGTTGATTTTGTTGTACACATTGTTGTATGGCTTATCAGATACTAATCGCGTGTTGTTCTTTGACGAACCAGACAACTACGTGAGCTTGCGCGAAGTTCAGCCATGGCTTACGGCTTTGATGGACGCCACGGGACGCCACGTTTCTCAATCGATCATCATTTCGCACCACCCCGAAGTCATCGATCATCTCGCCCGCGAAAAGGGAATTTGGTTCACACGCGACTCTGCTGGCCCAACACGCGTCGGAACTGATAAGGCCGACGACACCTCGCAGCTCAAACCCTCAGAGATAGAGGCGAGGGGGTGGTAAATGCCTCGTGCGGTCAATTTAGTAATCGTGTGTGAAGATATTCTGCAGGAGACGTTTGTCCGTGCTTTTCTATACCGCAGAGGTTTTGTCCATCACCAACTTCGATTTCTTCCGAAGCCGACAACAGGCGATGCGAAACAACATGTCTGTCATTATCTTTGCCAAGAATTAAAAAACCTACGCAGGTCAGCCCGCGTCGCGGCGGGAGTGATCTATGTTGTCGATGCCGATAACAAGACTGTCGAAGAGCGGCGGCAATTCGTTGAAACCGCGTTGCGTAATAGAGGGGTCGAGCCTCCGAACGTGGGTGAACCTGTATTCGGTATTATCCCAAAATGGGAGATCGAAAACTGGCTAGAGTTTCTTCTGGCTGGACGGGCAGAAGAGGACTGTAAAACTTACAACAAGTACAGAGACCACCAATCCGACATCTACCCGCTAGTCAATAGCTTAGCCGACCAATGCGCGAGCCGCACGCTCACTAATCCACCGCCTTCACTAGAGTCCGCTTGCACCGTTTGTTTAAAGTTTTTCGAGTGGAAAAAACGCATTCCAGATTGAAATGAAAGACAAGCGATCGTATGAGCCTGACCATAGAACGCCATTTTCTGGACCCCAAAACGCCGCTCGTCTTCGCCGTCACGGAGTGGCTGACGTCCCAGATGCGCGTGACCCCCGGCGGCGTCAAGTCGCTCAGCCACCTGCTCGTGATCGTGCCCACGCGGCAGGCCGGACGCCGCCTGCGTCTGACGCTCGCGGAACAGACGGGCGGCTGCCTTCCGCCGCTCGTGCGGCTGCCCGCCCAAGTGATCGCCCCGGCCCACGCGCCTGCCGCCCCGGTTGCCACACCCGCCGAGACCCTCGGCCTGCTGGGCCGTATCCTCCTCGACCTCGATCTGAAAGCCTATCCGAACCTTTTCCCTGAAAAGGGCCATCCGCGCGAAAAAACATTCCCGTGGGCGCTGGGTGTCGCCCGCCAGTTGAGCGATCTCTGGGTCATCCTTCAGGAGAACGCGCTGGTGATGGGCAACGTGGCCGCGAGGATCGAGACGCTGCTCTCGGGTGAGGACCTCGACATTGAAGTGGCCCGCTGGCAGGATCTGGCCAGGCTGGAAGCGCTTTTCTTTGACGCCCTTGAGCGCTGCGGACGCACGCCGGTTCCGCTTGCGCGCCAACAGGCGGTCGCCGACCCGGCGCTTCCGGAGGGCGTCGAAAGCATCGTCCTGCCGGCCCTGTCCGACGCCCAGCCCGCGCTCTATCCCGCCCTCGAGAAACTGGGCGCACGCGCCGGGATCGTGGTTCTCCTCCATGCCGATCCGACCCAAGACGCGAGGTTCGACGCCTGGGGCCATCCGGAACCCGCGCAGTGGACGGGCAGCCGGGCTCCCGTCCTGCCGCTCGCGGATGAGCAGATCACCCTCGCCTCCAACAGCGCCGACCAGGCTCGGCTCGTGGCCGAGTTGTTTGCGGCAATCCCGCAGGACGAGTCCCCGCCCTCTCTCGGCATGGCCGACGACACCCTGTTCAGCGAACTCCAGTCCGCCTTTCTGACGCACGGCCTCCCGCTCCACAACCCCGCGGCCTATCCGCTGGCGGCCTCGTCGCTCGGTCGGCTCATCCAGCAGCTCGAACAGCTCTGCCGCCAACCCCGCTTCGCCGTGCTCGCCGCATTCCTGCGCGAAGCCGATGTGATGCGCTGGCTGGAGGCCCGGCTGGCTTCCGAGCCGACCTCCTGTGCGGCGCTCCTCTGCTCGCTGGACGGACTGCAGAATGCGCACCTGCCGCAGACGCTCGATGCCGCGCGTCAGTTCTGCGAGCAGGACCGCGACGTTAACGCAGAGGCGTCCCCGATGTGGGGCACCCTGCTCAAGGCTCTCGACGAAATCCGCGCGCTGCTCGACCCCCGCGGACGCCCGCACCTGGAACACCTGACCGGGATGCTCCAAACGCTCTTCGCGGTCCGCACGCTGGGCGAGAAGGCCCCCGGCGACCGCGAGCTGACCGCTGCCGCCGAAGCCACTCTGTCTGTCTTCGAGACGCTGTCTTCCTCACTCTTGACCGGCAACCTTGACGAGTCCCAGCGTTCGCTTCTCTTCGAGACGCTTCTGGCCTCGGCCAGCTATCAGCTCGAACCCGATGATGCGGACGCGCTCTTGACCGAAGGTTGGCTGGAGCTGCCGTGGAGCCCCGCACGAGAAGTGGTGATCACCGGCTTCAACGAAGGCTCCGTGCCGGACGCCGTCGTAGGTCACGCCTTTCTGCCGGACCAGTTGCGTCAGGGGCTCGGTCTGACCAGCAACGAGCGCCGCACGGCACGTGACACCTACCTGTTTCAGGCGCTCCTCACCTCGCGCCCGCCGAACGCCGTGCGCGTCACTCTGGAGCGCGTCTCCAGCCGCAACGACGTCCGCAAACCCTCGCGCCTTCTCTTCCTGTGCGACGAGACGACGCTCACGACACGCGCCAAGAAACTCTTCCGCGACGCCGAGAGCGCGGCCGCCGGCCACCACCGGTCCCTGCCGGACGCCTGGCGGCTGACACTGCCCGTCCCCGCGCTCCCGCCCGGACGGCTCAGCGCGACCGCCTTCAAGAGCTACCTGGAATGCCCGTTCACCTTCTATCTGCGGCACATCCTGAAGATGGAGACCTGTGACGACCGCATGGCCGAGTTAGACGCGACGGCCTTCGGCAACCTCTGCCACGACGCCTTGGAAGCCTTCGGTCGTTCCGACTGTAAAGACGAGACCGACGCTCAAGTGATCGCCGCTTACCTGCAGGGCGAAGTCTGGCGCATCGTCCGCCGGCAATACGGCGCCACGCTTCCAGCCATCCTCCATCTGCAAGCGTCCGCAGCCTGCAAAAGACTGTCCTTCTTCGCAACGCGGCAGGCACGCCTGCGCGCCGACGGCTGGCAGATCGTCGCGACGGAACGGCCGCTCAGCATGACGGAGCTCGGCATTACGATCCGCGGCCGAGCCGACCGCTTCGACTATCAGGCCGCCTCAGACACGTGGCGGATCATCGACTACAAAACCTGGGACCGTATCGGCAAGAACGACGGCCTCGACCGGTTTCTGTCGTCCGGCAAAGCCGACATCGGTGCCGCCGTGCAGCGCGGCCTCGTCCCTTTCACCTTCGCCGGCAAAACGCGCGTATGGACCGACCTGCAACTGCCCCTGTACCTGCTGATGGCACAGGCTGGCGCGGACCTGCCCGCAGACGCCAAGGTGGAGTGCGGCTATTTTGTGCTGGGTGAGACGGAAGCGGAGACCGTGTGCAAGGCGTGGGAGTTCACGACCTGCCGCGACGACGCCGTGACCGCCGTCCGCTGGGTGATCGACCGCGTTCAAGCGGGAATCTACTGGCCGCCAACGCCGAGAGCCGTATGGGAGCGGGATTACGGCACACTGTTTTTGGAGACCCCCGAGCAGAGTGTCAGCCCCGGCTGGATCAGCGACCAGGAGTCGCGTTTGGCGAAAGGAGGCCCACCATGCGGGTTCTGAAGAACAGCCTGATCAAGGCCTCCGCCGGAACCGGCAAGACCTTCGCGCTAGCAACGCGCATGATCCGCCTCATGCTGTTGGGCATCGAGCCGAACCACATCGTGGCGCTCACCTTCTCGCGGGCCGCCGCCGGCGAGATCTTCAACCGCATCGCAGGACGCCTGGCGGATGCCGCCACATCCGACGCGCTCGCCGCCGCCGAATCCGCGCATGTTTTTCAGAACCTGGACCCTGCGCTTGCCGCGACGCTCCGCACCCGCTACGGGGCCTCGGTCGCACGCGCCACCTTCGTGGACCTGCTGCGCAAGCTGATCGCCACGCAGCACGCCAGCATGATCGGCACGATCGACAGCTTCATGACCCGCATGGTGCAGGCCTTTCCGCTCGAACTCGGCCTGCAGGGCAACCTGACGATCATGGACGACTACCGGGTCGGGCGTGAGAAGAACGCGGCGATGACCGCTTTGCTGAACCGTGTCGCCTCGGCCCCTGAAGCGGAACTCTTTTTCGAGGCGTTCCGCCAAGCGACCTTCGGCAAGGAGAGCAAATCTTACGGCGAGAAACTGGCGGGGTTCGTCGCCACATGGCACGAGATTCTCCAAGACTATCCGGACGCCCGGTCCTGGGGTCTTCCGGAAGCTATTTGGCCCGGCGGCGCGCCCTTTCCCATTCACGATTCGCCGGAGCGGCTCGCGCAGCGGCTTACCGATGAGATCCGCGGCGACTGGGTGGCAGCCGGACGCGAAAAAACCTGGGACGAGTTCTGCGATTTCATTCGCACCTTCAACACCACCTTCCCCTCCAAGGCCAGCGTGCAGAACGTCCTCTCCGCCTACCGGACGCAGGCGACGACCATCGAGATCAGCTACAACCGCAAGAGCCTTTGCTTCACAGGCGAGAAGGCCCGGCTGGTCCTGCAAACCGTCGAAACGCTGTACGGACTGGTCCTGCGCGCGCGCTGCCAATCCACGCAGGGCATCTACCGTCTCATGGAGCAGATCGAGTCCACCTATGCGCAGAACACCCGTAGCCGCGGCCTGCTGACCTTCGAAGACATCCCGCGCCTGATCTCGGGCCTGGACGCTGCGGTCCGCCAGAACATCGAGTACCGCTTTGACGGCCGCTTCCGGCACTGGGCGCTGGATGAGTTTCAGGACACTTCACATGCGCAGTGGGCCGCCGTGAGCAATCTGGTCGACGAGGTCATCCAGTCCGCCGAGGATGAGCGCTCGATCTTCATTGTGGGCGATATGAAACAGGCCATCTACGGGTGGCGCGGCGGCGATGTCGCCATCTTCGAGAAAGAGGCGGATTCCCGACACTATGAGATCTCCGACCTCAACACCACGTACCGTTACTGCCCGCAGATCGCCGAACTCGTGAACCGCGTCTTCGACGGCCATACGATCGAAGCGTTCCTGAAGCCCGGCGCACCGGAGGCAGGTCAGAAATGGGGTCGCCTCTGGTCTCCGCACACCTCTGGGCAACGCGACGGGTTCGTCCATGTTGAACGCGTGCCGCAACCGGACAAGGATGCGGACGAGAGGTCCATCGACCCCTACCTGAAAGCGGCTTGCACGCATCTTCAAACCGTGCGTCCGTGGGAACGCGGTCTCAGCGCCGCAGTGTTGGTGCGCAGCAACGAGCACGGCAAACGTTTCGCCGACGCATTGCGGCGTGCGGGCATTCCTGCGGTCTGGGAGGGCGAGAGCGCCATCTGCGACACGCCCGTCGTCACCGCCTTGCTGCATGTTCTGCAGGTCGCAGAACATCCGGGCAACACCTTGGCGTGGCAGCATGTATGCGCCACGCCGCTGGCGCGCACGGTCTTCCGTCACGCCTGCGCCCTGCCGCCCGGGCAAGGAGCCGCAGCGCTCGCGCAACAGGTGCTGGACGACGTGTCTCGGCTCGGAATGCCGCGTACACTGCGCAACTATATCGAAGGGCTTGCGGGAGTCGGCTCGGACCTTTTCACGCAGGCGCGCCTCG
The DNA here is from genome assembly GCA_025360845.1 of bacterium. Lineage (GTDB taxonomy): Bacteria > Verrucomicrobiota > Kiritimatiellia > RFP12 > UBA1067 > JAHFSX01. Next base: position 17,277 of record JANYBJ010000276.1, on the reverse strand, counting down.
ACGAGCTGGTCCGTGCGGCCACGCAGTTCACCGCCGATGCGGATGCTGAAACCACGCTCACCGATTTCACCGCCTTCGTCGAAGCCTTCATCACGCGCGATGTCGCCGACACCTCCACGGTCAAAATTCTGACCATCCACCGCAGCAAGGGGCTCGGCTTCGACTTCGTGCTGCTGCCGATCATCGAATCGACCGGCATGGACGCCGTCCGCTCCGGCGAGATCCTCTTCGCTGCTGACGGCTCCTGGCTGTTGACCAACCCCGGCAAGCAGATTGTGCAGTCCGATCCGGTGCTGGCCGCCGCGAGCGCAAGCACCACCAATGAAGGCGTCTTTGAGGCGCTCTGCGTCTCTTATGTCGCTATGACCCGCGCCAAGCGCGCCCTGGTGCTGCTGCTCAAGCCCGCGCCGGAACGCGCCACCGAGAGTTGCTATTTCAGCGATCATGTCGAAGCCGCGCTCGGCGCTCTGCTGCCGTGGTCTTTGGGCGATCCAACTTGGTTCGGAGGCGCTACCCCCATTTCAGAAATCTCCGAAAAGCCCCGCTCTCCCGCGGCGCCAGTCGCCCGTCAAAAGCGGCGCGTCATCCGCCGCGTGACCCCTTCTTCCGCCGCCTACCATGGCCTCGCGGCCAGCGAACTGTTCGGCCCGCAAGATGATGCCGCACGTCAACGCGGCACGCGACTGCACGAGGCGCTAAGCCGGATTGTCTGGCTGGACGTCGGAGCCCCGCAGCCGGCCGAGATCGCTAAGACCGATCTCGATCTCGCGAGCGACTCACCTTTCCGCGATGCGTTGGTGCAACCGCCGCAGGTCATCGACCTTTGGCGCGAGCGCTCCTTCGAGTGGGTCGCAGACGGATGCTGGATCTCCGGCACCTTCGACCGCGTTGTTTTTTTTGAAGACCGTGGACGCCGCTGGGCCGAGATCTACGATTTCAAATCCAACCGCCGCCGAGGCGGAGAGTGCGATACCGACTTTGCGCGGCGGATGCGTGACACCTATGAAGAGCAGATGTCCAACTACCGCCTCGCGCTCTCCCGCCTCGCGGGCCTTCCCGAAAGCGCCATCGGCTGCACGCTGCTCCTGACCGAAACCCGTCAAGCCACGCCCGTCTGGCAATTCAGAACTCGAAGCCGGGGAGCTTCTGGTCGGCGTCCTGGACGGGACGGAAGGTGTGGCGGTGCTCGGGGCACGAGCCGTATTTGAAGAGCGCGGCCATGTGGGCATTCACACCGTAGCCTTTGTTCACGGCGAAGCCGTACTGAGGATACTTCGCGTCCAATTTCTTCATGTAGTGGTCGCGGGAGACTTTCGCGACCACGCTCGCCGCCGCGATCAGCAGGCTTTTGCCGTCGCCCTTGACGATCGCCGTGGAGGGGCACGGCAGCCCTTTCACCGGCAGACCGTCCACCAGCACATGTTCGGCCTTCATGGACAGGCCCTCCACCGCACGCCGCATGGCGCGATGCGTGGCCACCAGGATATTGACCTCGTCGATCTCTTTGGCAGAGCACCAGCCCGTCGATGCGAAGACGCCCGGCGTTCCGTTGAGGAGTGCAAAAAATGCCTCGCGCCGGGCAGCGGTGAGCTGCTTGGAATCGGTCAACCCGGCCAGCTCGGACGCATACAAAGATTCAGCCAGCTCAGGAGCGATCACCACAGCAGCGGCGACCACAGGACCGGCGAGACAGCCGCGGCCCGCCTCGTCCACACCCGCGAGGACGATATCCGGGAACTTTGACCACACCTTTTTCTCAAACGTCAGCATCGGCTCATTCCCTCACTCCTTTATTTTGAAACTATATCAAAACAGCATCGGTGATCCAACGCATAAAACCAACGCATATAACCCACACTTGTTCATGTGGGGTTGTTGGCCAGTCCGAAAGAAGTTGGCAAACCGGGCTCAAATCGATACCCTATTACCATATTGTGTTTATAGGTAAAGCTTACGCCAACCCAAAGGAGTCCTTATGAAGACCGGTATTGCCTGCCTCGCCTCTTTGCTCACGCTTGCCGCCGCTGCCGCCGAGAAACCCGCCACCGAGGGCGCGGTCCCCGGACAGTGGACCATGGATATGGACGCCGCCAAGAAAGTGGCCGCCGAAAAGAAACTTCCCCTGCTGCTCAACTTCACCGGTTCGGACTGGTGCGGCTGGTGCAAGCACATGGACAAAGAGGTCTTCTCGAAAGACGCATGGGGCGCTTACGCGAAGGACAACCTCGTCCTCGTTTGGATCGACTTCCCCAATGACAAAACACTCGTTCCCGATAAGTTCGTGGCCCGCAACAAGAGCCTCTCGGAAAGCTATGGCGTCGAGGGCTACCCCACTTACATCGTGCTGGACGATGACGGTCAGACCAAGCTGGGCCAGCTCGGGGCCGATCAGGAGATTTCCCCCGAGAAGTTCATCGGCAGCATCAAGAACCTGCTCGGGAACCGCGCCGCCGAGATAGACGCGCTGCTGAAATCCCTGCCTGAAAAGACCGCGCAGGACTATCGCGCCGCCACAAAGAAAAAGACCGAAGCCGAGACGGAGCTGAAGAACCTGAAGGCCTCTTTTGAGAAGAAGAGCGAAGAACTCGACAAGAGCATCGACGACCAGGAGAAACGGCTCGACGACATCCGCCTCGAGGCTCGCCTCGCCAAACTGCCGAAAGAGAAGGCCGACGCTTACCGCGCGAAAAATGCCCGCCTGACCGCGGTCAATGCCGAACTCAAAACCTGGATCGCGACGAGGCCGGAGAAAAACGACGAAAACACGAAGAAATTCAATGCCTGGCGCGATGAGATCGCCACGCTTGAAAAGGACTTGTCCACCCTGATCGAGAACAAGTGAAGGTGCGTAGCATGAACACATCGAATCCTGCTTTTCTGCTCCCCCGCGTGGGACACATGGCACAAGTGGCTTCCGTGCGCCGCCTGGTGTCGGATGACGGCAAGGGACGCGGCGCCCGCGTGCTGGAAGTCAACAACGGCAGCGGGCTCTCCTTCACGGTCTACCCCGACCGCGGCATGGACATCGGACAGGCGTATTACAAAGGGACGCCGCTGGCCTGGGTCTCTTGCAGCCAAGAGGTCGCGCCGCAGTTCTATGACGCGGATGGCTTGGAGTGGTTGCGGACGTGGGGCGGCGGCCTGCTGACCGGCTGCGGCCTGACCAACGTGGGCGGGCCGAATACCGTTAACGGGGAGAGTCACGGGCTGCACGGGCGCCTGAGCCACACGCCTGCCGAGGACGTCAACACCACAGCCGGATGGACAAAAGAGGGCGTCTATGCGCTGACGGCCAGCGGACGTGTGCGCCAGAGCAAGGTCTTCGGCGAGAAGCTCGCCCTGACCCGGCACATCGAAACCGCTCTCGGCGAGGCCTCCATCACGGTCCGCGACACGATCGAGAATCAGGGCTATGCCCCTTCGCCTTTCATGCTGCTCTACCACCTCAACCTGGGGTGGCCGCTGGTCGACGACGGCGCGGTGCTCGAAGCCCCGCCGCACGAGGTCACCCCGCAAAACGATCACGCCGCAAGCGGTCTGGCCGACTGGCCGAAGATCACCGCTCCCATCCCCGGCTTCCGCGAGCAGGTCTACTACCACACGCAGCCTGCGGACGGGCAAGGCCTGGCCGCGATGCGGCTGGTGAACCGGCGGCTGGGGCTCGCCTTCAACGTGACCTATCGCGTGAACGAGTTGCCGTACCTCGTGCAGTGGAAAATGATGGGGCAGGGTGAGTACGTCGTGGGGCTCGAACCCGCGAACTGTTATCCGGAAGGACAAGAGAAGATCGCCAAGCGCGGGCTTTTGCGCCAGCTCGCCGTCGGCGAAAAAACCGAGACCTTTCTCAAGCTTTCGGTAGAAACACTCACGTAGTTTCCTGGGAACGAGTGTCGAGTCGGCGGGACCCTGCGGTCCGTCATTTTTGACCGCGCGGCCGGAACGGAGTATACTGCCCCCCATGTTTCTTCCTTGCACACCCGCAGAAATCGAGCGCCTCGGCTGGGACGCGCCAGACGTGATCCTGGTCTCCGGCGACGCCTACATCGACTCGCCCTTCTCGGGCGTCGCGGTTATTGGGCGCGTCTTGACGTCTGCGGGTTTCCGTGTCGCGATCATCGCCCAGCCGGACATCACCTCGCCAGACGACATCCGGCGGCTCGGTCAGCCGCGTCTCTTTTGGGGCGTCTCGGGCGGTTGCGTCGACTCCATGGTCGCCAACTATACCGCCACGTGCAAGAAGCGCCATCAGGACGACTTCACCCCCGGCGGCGAGAACACGGCCCGGCCTGACCGCGCGGTGATCGCCTACTGCAACCTGATCCGCTCGGCCTTCAAGCCCTGCAAGCCCATCGTCATCGGCGGCATTGAAGCCAGCCTGCGCCGGGTCGCCCACTACGACTTCTGGTCAGACACCGTGCGCCGCCCGCTGCTCTTCGACGCCAAGGCCGACATTCTCGTCTACGGCATGGCCGAGCGCACAGTCACCTCACTGGCCCACGCGCTGCGGGCCGCTCAGGAATGGCGGACCCTGCGCGGCCTCTGTTACGCCTTGCCCGCGACTTCCGATGCGCTGCCGCAAGGCGCGCTCAACCTCCCGGACTTCGACGCCGTGGCCGCGCCCACCGACGCCGGCCGGGCCGCCTTCCTCGACATGTTCCGGATCTTCGCGGCGAACCAGGAGCCGCGTACGGCCAAACCGCTGCTGCAGCGCGTGGACACACGCTGCCTCGTCCACAATCCGCCCGACCTGCCGATCTCGTCAGCCGATCTCGACGCGGTCTATGCCCTGCCCTTCATGCTCGACGCCCACCCGTGCCACGCCGCCAAAGGCAAGGTCCGCGCGCTCGACACCATCCGGTTCTCGCTCACCACGCACCGCGGCTGCTACGGCGAATGCAACTTCTGCGCCATCGCCATGCACCAAGGCCGCCGCGTGGTCAGCCGCTCGGAGTCATCGGTCCTCGAGGAGGCGCACCGCATGACGCGCCACTCGAAGTTCACCGGCATCATGCAGGACGTCGGCGGGCCCACCGCGAATATGTACGGCTTCGAGTGCGAGCGCAAAATCAGGCATGGAGCCTGCCCCGACAAGCGCTGCCTGTTCCCCTCCTGCTGCCACGCGCTCGCGCCCAACCACGCGCCGCAACTGGAGCTGCTGAAGAAACTCCGCCACACACCCGGCGTGCGCAAGGTCTTTGTGGCCTCAGGCATCCGGCCCGACCTGATCGCCGCCGACAAGCACAACGGCGCACGCTACGTGGATGAACTGGCGGCGCACCATGTCTCGGGCCAGCTCAAGCTCGCGCCCGAACACTCCGAAAAGCGGGTGCTGGACGCCATGGGGAAACCCCACACCGATGCGTTGATGAGTTTCAAGGAACTCTTCGACAGCGCCAACAAAAAGCATGGGCTGAAGCAGTTCCTCACCTACTATTTCATCGCCGCGCATCCCGAGTGCGGCGACGACGACATGCGGGCACTCAAGCGCTTCGCCTCCCAAGAGCTGCACCTCTCGCCGGAGCAGGTGCAGATCTTCACGCCCACCCCGTCGACCTGGTCCACCGCGATGTACTACACCGGCATCAACCCCTTCACCGGCTGCCCCGCCCACGTAACGCGCGGCCTGCGCGCCAAGCAGGAGCAGAAGGATATTCTCGCGCCCGCCGCGCGCCTATAAGAATTCCAGCGACATCGGCTCCTCCGGTTACCGGATTTTGATCGAGTATGATCGCCTGTTTTTCACCTTTGGCGCAAACTTCAAAGTTGCGACCGTTTCCAGAGGAAACAATCCGACATATCCTGCCGGACAGTATGGCTGGATCAAGCGCCTTTGATAAGAAGCCCTGGGTTGTTCTCGCATCCAGCCAGCCGATTGTACCGCGCGATTAGGTCCTGCACAGTGACCTTGCGTCCAGACGCAGAGAACTTCGACAACTCGAGGATATTGGAAGCCACGAATTGCTCCACGTCAAAGAACTCCACCCGTCCCGCGACGCCAGCGTTTTCGGCCATGGTCTCCGCAACGGCCACATTCTTGAAAGTGGTGATGACCAGCGGCCGCAAGCCCTGATCCAGATTGTCGGAGCATTTGCGCAACAACGCCTCGCCCGGGCTGGTCGTTACGTGGATCACCACATCCTCGATCCGGTAATCCCCCTGCCGATCCGTAACGCTGTCTGCCACGAATGCCCCATGTGCCTCCACTTCACGGCACAGCACCAGTTCCAACTTGGCACCGACGAGATGTTTAATAACTTTCTCAGCTAACCTGCACGGTTTCGCGTCAATGGCATTGTCCCGATTTTTTGACAGGATTACAGGATTATTTGAGCAATGCGATCCGGCCTCAGCCTGCGTTAACAACTTTCGCAATGCCGTGCGGAGTGATAGCTTGTGGTTAACTGACAAACGTAATCGCGGTTGATACGGTGCGGTTCTCTCCGCGACACCGACCCACCAACGCTCAATCGCCGCCAAATTTAAATTAGACGCATTCGCGTTGAGCCATGCCACATACACCCGCATATTGCGTACATTGCCGCGGCTGGTCCGTCCTCCGGCGGCAGCAAGAACGTGCGTCACGCCGTACTCAGCAAGGATGGACTGCACAGTCCGTTTGCCCAAATCGAGAATCTGTCCGCCCCTGCCGGTCAGCAGGAATTCAGCATCCAGAGGAAGACCCAACCTCAGCGCATGCCTAGTGACGACCAGAAACACACACACCGCTCCCGGTGTCAGCATCCGGTTTTCCCGCGCCCACACCGCCAAACGAGCGGTCAAAGCTATTGTTGCTAACTTCATACCGTCAAGTTCGCTCGCCATGACACTCATCCGCATTGTTCGTTTCTGTTCCCGTGGTTAAAGATAGGCAACATAACTTGTCACGATACGTGTCTGTGGCGTGAACAGAAGAGTGCTTGCGACAGGATCAAAAAGTGTTGTATGTGCTGGCGTACGCTGAAAGTTACGCACAACGAAAAGGCAATATCGATCTCTGATCTCCCCTGCGACAGCGTATTCCTTATCCGTCATCATTATAGATCCGGAGTTTGAACCAAGACCCTTAACCTCTACGCAGTAGAAATCAGAATGACAAGACAAGTGAAAATCGTAGCCACATCCGCATGACGTGACGTCTTCAACTTGATAATTACTAAAGGCTGGTATTTTTTCAAAATGAATTTTGAAATATGCCTCCGCAGCATGTCCAGTCATGAGTCGCTGGGCAATATTCGGAACGCCACTTTGTTTTGTTACTCCTGTAACCAGTTTTTCTTTTTCATACGATGGAAGCAGAAAGCCTTTGATCAAGTCGGTAAAATCACTTAAGCCTAAGGACGAAAATTGGTCATATACTTTTTGGGAACGAGTCTTTAATGGGCGCTTCCATCCTTCACGCGGGTGAGAGGGTGTAGTTTTACGAACTTCGTGATCAAATTCATCGCGATAGTTCTTGATAGAAGCCGGGCTAGCGCCCAAAGCATATCCAAGAATATTAAAGGCTTGCCAAACGCCGGAGCACCCCAATGCAGACAATGCCCGCTTGTCAAAGAGTGACAGGTACAAACCGGCTAGCGTTGTTTTGTCTGTATGATTTAATGCCATGATGCCATCTTGCCTGTGGCTTTACTTCTTGGGTACAACCAATTCCGTATTAATTCGCTCAACATAGGTCATAACCAAGAATCCTCGGAACGTATGTCGCCGCTACTCCACATCGTTTTTCACCGTAGCAAACACTGTATAGCGGATGCATTGTAACTGTCAATTAGATACCAAAAAACATCCGCCTTGTAGGACGATCTAAAACAAAGGCGAATTCTGAGTGCCTCAAGTCAGCTCTGAAATCCGCCTTGCGTGAATCAGCCGAACAGCTATTGGGCGACAACCGTCTCGACGGTCCGGATCAACACGGGGCCGAAAAGCCCGGAGGGCAGCGGCTGGTCGTCCTTGTACCAGTGGTGCCACGTCGTGAAGGTGAAGCGGCCCGTGGGGCTCGGCTTGCCGTCCAACACCCACTGAGGCCACGCCTTCAACTGCTTGCCGTTCCACTCGCGGTCATCCGGCAACTGCTCGTCGCCGATCAGCCGGTTCGGCCACAGGTTGGTGACCTTCACCTGCAGGTCGTTCTTGCCGGACTTGAGCACGTCCGTGACATCCAAGCGGTACGGCGGCTTCCAGAGGAGGCTCAGCGCCTTGCCGTTGAGCTGCACTTCGGCGAAGTTTTTCAGATCGCCGAGGTCGAGAATGTAGCGCTCGGCCCGCTGTTTCTTCGCGTCCCACGTGAAGCTCTTCCGGTACGTGGCCGTGCCCGAGAAGTACTTCACCCCGCTGTCCGCATGCTCGGTCCACGAGATGAGCTTGTCGAGCGTGACCTTGGCGGGCGCGCCCCAGTTCGGCGGGAAGGACAACTCCCACGGCCCGGCGATTTCGACCGGCTTCGGAACCTCCGCGACCGTGGCGCTGAGCGTCTTGCCCGCAGCCGTCGCGATCTCGAACGTGCCCGGTTTCCAAGCCTGAATCTCGATCGCGACTCCCGACTTCGCTACGAGCTCGTAGGCCGGCGGCGGCAGCGCCTGATCGGCCGTCTCCGGCAGAACCAGCGACTGGTTCTCGCCCACGCGGATTTCTTTCGCCTGCCCCTTGTAGGTGTACTCGACGCGCATCTCTTTCAGCGTCATGTTGGCCGGGTCCTTGCCAGCCAGCGCGTTGTCCGCCTGAACGGACAGCGCCCCGTCTTTGACAAGCGCCGCCAGTTTCGCGGTCACGTCGACGACCTGCTTCTGCGGCGGGGGCGCGTCGTTGATCAGCCCGTAGACGGCCCGGGTCACCTCGGCTCCCGCAGGCAGTTCAGCGGTCTGGTTCTCGTTCACCCGAAGGCTCTTCTTCTCGCCGTTCAACAGGAAGTCGACCTTCATCTCTTTCTCAACCAAGGAGGCCGGATCGCCGCCGAGATCATTGTTCGCGAGGATGCGGCGAGTCCCGTTCTTGACCAACTGCTTCACTGCGGCCGTCACGTCCACGCATTCCGTATCCGCGGTCTCGCCGAACGCGCCGTACTCCGCCTTCAGGATCTTCAGCTCGGCAACCGGCGCTTGGGGCTCATTCGCCGCCGTGTGCCGGACCGCCACCGCATGGTCCTCGGCCGATGCTTGCCGGAACACGACGAACACCGAGCCCGCGGGATCGAAGCGCAGCGGCACCGTGGTGCAGCCGTCCTTCTCCGCGTAGACCGGTGCCCTCTCGGTCACGCCGGTGTCCGGATGCCATAGCTCCGGCACCTTGCCGCTCACGCGGAACGTGCAGTCGACGGCGTCGCCGACCGGCTTCTGGTTCGACACGAAGTAGACGTCCGCTTTGTCCGCCACGCGGTGGATGTAGACGACGCGCGACCCCTTGTTGGTGCAAATGAAGTCCGGCTTCACCTTCAGCGAGGCCAGCACCTCGGTCGGCGGCTTGTCAAGAACGCCCTTCGCCCAGATTTCGTCGGCGAGCCGCTTCACGTCCGCGTCGCAGGCCGGATAGCCGGTCAGACCGGGCGCCTTCTCGGGCTTCGGGCCGACCACGGTCGCGCCGGCCTTGACCAGCTCACCGATCGTTTGGAGGACGGCGGGCGACATCGTCTTCTCGCCCGGCAGGACCAGCATTCGGTAAGTCATGCCCGCCGGCAGCACGATGCGGCCGTCCTTCACCGACATCAGCTTCAGCGCGCCGGTGTCGCAGCCGTCGAAGTCGTAGCCCGGCGGCAAGCTGCCGCCGCGCAGGCTGTTCGGCGCGGCCTCGCCGCAGTAGAAGAGGACGTCGGCGACGAACTGCCCCTCCTGCAGGAGATACTGGCAGCGGGCCTGATACTTCAGCCAGTCTTTGCTCTGCTCCCACCAGGTCACCGTGCGCTCGAAGTGCGTGCCCCACTGGCCCATGGTCATGCCTGGAAAGCGGTTCAGCCAAGGCTGGTGCGCGTAGCGGTGATAGATGATGCGGTTCACGCCGCCGCAGTAGACCACGTCGCCCTGCGCCTTAATGGAATAAGGATCTTTCAGCCACTTGCCCGCCTCGGGCGACGCCGTGAACGACTCCGCGCCGACGAACCTCTTGCCGTACACGTGGGCCACGGAGGCCGCCAGTTTCGCGTTGCCCGGATCGGAGTTGTTGCCCGGCCAGAACTCGCTCATCGGGATGTCGCTATAGCTGCCGTACTGCAAGTCGTCGGAGGGACAGTTGCCGTAAGGCTCCACAGAGTACCGGAGGCCGGCGCGGTGCGCCATCTCCGCGAACTGCCCCGAATAGCACTCCGCGAACAGGTCGGATATCGTGCGCCGAAGATCCCAGAGGAAGCGCTCCGTGACCTCGGGGGAGTCCACCACCCGACCCGTGAAAGCCGGCAGGAAGCGCGTCAGGTCATACCCGCGGCGCTTCTGAAACTCCTCCTTGAAATTCTGCGTCCAGTTCTGCGTGCCGACTTCGTAGCTGTCGATCAGCACGTTGTTGAGCCCCGACTTCACGTTGCCCGCCAGCGGCCCCAGCGCCGACAGGATCTTCGCCATGCTGCCGTCCCAGTGCGCCTGCGCGGCCTCTTTGCTGAGCTTGTCGCACTCGAGGCCCGTGCCCTCGGCCGGCGCGGGGTGGTTGTTGCGCCCGTTGGGCGTGTAGCCGATGCGCAGAATCGTCCAGTCGCCGGCGGGGACTTCCCACGTCAGCTTTCCGTCTGCCGCCATCTTGGAGGTGAGGTCCACGATCTTGCCGCTCTGCACAACCTCGTCCGGCGTGGCGGCGCTGCTCAAGTCCATCCAGATGTCCGTGCGGTCAAGGAACGTCTTCCCGGCCAGGTTGTCGACGCTGAGTTTGTTCGAGAACTCCAGTTCGGCGAGCGGGATCTGCTTCATCTTGGCGGAGGCCCCGGTGAACAGCACGCGGAAGAACTTCGCCGTGACCGGCGCGAAGGAGAGCTGGCTGACTTCGCTGCCGCGCGCAAGAGTGAAGTCGCGCACCTTGCGGAACGCCTGGCCGTCGTCCGAGACCTCGATCCTGCCGCTGCAACCCTGCATGCCGAAGCCGGGCGAGAAGATCAGCATCCGCGCCGCGTAAGGCTGGGCGAACTCGAACCGCACGAACTGCGGCGCGGCGGGTGTCGGCACCTCCAGCTTCAGGCCCGTCCCGGCGTTGCCGTCCGCCACGTTTTTCGCATCCTGCTGAGCGCTGCTGGCCGTCACTTGGGGGGCCAGGTCGCGCATCTTGACCCGCTCGCCGAGCGGCGTCTGGAACGCCAGCACGGCGATGTCGCGGTAGAAGTCCAGCTTGGTCGGCGGCTGAATGAGCTTGCCGTCGAACGCACACGGTCCCCGCGCCAGTTTCTCGCTGGTGACGACCACTTTCATGCCGTGCTCGGGCGTGTTCCACGGCCCGCCGCTGCTCGACCAGCCCGCGCAGTTGTGGATGCACAGCTCGAGGCCCAGCCGGCGGGCCTCTTTCGCGGCATGCTTCACCATGTCAATCCACTCGGGGCTGTTGAACTGGATGGAGCCGTGCGGGATGCCTTCGGCGGCGTTGAAAATCTGGGCGCCGCCGACGCCGACGCGCGCCATCGCCTCCAAGTCCGCGGTGATGCCCTCTTGGGTGACGTTGCCGTTCATCCAGTGCCACCACGTGTGCGGCCGCGCCGAGTCGGGCGGCTGGACAAAGCCCTTTTCCAAATCGTCGGTCTTCGCGCCGGAAGCCATCCCGGCCAACAGAGTCAAACCTGCAAGGCAAACGCCCAGCTTACTCATCTTCATACGCGGATCTCCCTTAAGTAGTCGGATGGGATTTTGGCGCGAACGAACCTGCAAAGCAAGTCCGAAAGCGCCCGTCAATGACCCGACATCACGCCGCTGGATTTGACACGGACTTCCCATTCTGACAAACTAACAGACATGAGTGTGTTTCCAAATCGGGTCCTGACGGGCATGTTGCCCGTGCAGCCCGAAAGGAATGAACACGTTTGTAAGAACCGGGGATATCTTGTTGACTTCAACCCTCAATCATCCGGCCTGCCCCGTTTTCAAGCTGAAGAGAGGAACAAGATCAAATGCGAAAGGATTGAGTTGTGCATACAAAAATTAATTCTCACCGAATCAAACAACTGGCGACCGGCATGTTCGCCTGTCTGGCACTCGTGCAAACCGCTTCGGCCCAGTATCAGGGTTGGCGGCACGTCGGCGCGCTCTACATTCTGACAACGCCTGAAGGCGCGAACCTGCCTGCCACGGCCTCGGAGGAAAACTTCCCTTTGCTGGTGCGGTTGAGCAAGGAATGGTTTGATTTCAGCCAGGCAAAAGGGCGTGGCGAGGACATCCGCTTTTCCGCATCCGGCCAGTCGCTGGCCTATCAGGTGGAGGAGTGGGATGCCGCGAAAGGAACAGCCAGCATTTGGGTAAAGATCCCGGTCATCAAAGGCAACGCGCATCAGGAACTCCACATGCACTGGGGCAAGGCTGACGCGGCGAGCGAGTCGAGCGGAGCAGCCGTGTTCAGCACGGCGAACGGCTATGTGAGCGTGTGGCACATGAGCGATCCGGTGACGGATGAGGTCGGCACGCTGCCGTCGCAAGATGCCGGCACGACAGCGACGACGGGGATGGTCGGGCCGGCGCGCCACTTCCCGGGGCAGAAGGGCGTGTTTTGCGGCGACAAGATTCCGAATCTACCGTCGGGCGCGGGGTCGCACAGCACGGAGGCGTGGTTCCGCGCGGAGAAGCCGAACGTGACGCTTGTCGGCTGGGGCAACGAGGGCGGCGGGCGCGGCAGCAAGGTGCGCATGCAGCTTCGCAGTCCGCCGCACCTTCACATCGACAGCGATTTCTCGGACGTGGACGGCGCGGGCAAGCTGCCGATGTCTGAGTGGATTTACGTCGCCCACACCTACAGCAAAGGCGACGGGAAGATCTACATCAATGGCCAGCTCGACGGTGCGGATCACCCGGTTCTCGACATCAAAACGCCCGCACGGCTGTGGCTGGGCGGCTGGTACAACAACTATGACTTCGTCGGCGATCTGGACGAGGTTCGTCTTTCAAACGTGGCGCGCTCCGCAGATTGGGTGAAACTCCAATACGAAAACCAAAAGCCGATGCAGACGCTCGTCGGGCTCTTGGTGAAACCGGGCTCCGCCTGTTCGGTTTCCGAGAAGCGGCTCACCGTGTTTGAAGGGAAGCGCGTGACGATTTCCGCAGAGGCGGGTGGCGCTCAAAAAATCTATTGGCTTCTTAAGGCCGCCGGCAAAGAGACGGTCGTAGGCGTGGATGCGCTCTCCTTCACGTTCGAGGCCGGACGCGTCACGGGCGACACGTCGGTGACGCTTCAGCTCAAGGCAGTCTACGCGAACGAGGTGAAGGTAAATGACATTCAGCTCACGGTCAAAGAAGACATTCCAGAGCCCGTGTTTACGCTGCGCGCACCGGCGAAGTGGGACGGACGAACGACGATCGAGGTCGTGCCGCAGATCTCCAATCTGGCCGCGATGCAGGCGAAAGGCGCGGGTGAGCTGAACTGCTCGTGGCGCGTCTCGGGCCTTGCGGTGATCAAGCAGGAGGCGCCGGGGAAGCTCATCCTCACGCATGCGCAAAACAGCGGGAATATGGTGGTCACTGCGACGGTGAACAACGGCGGCCAGGCGGTTACACAGTCGGCGCTGATCAAAGTTACGGAACCGAAGAGTGACGCGTGGGTTCAGCGTGTGCCGGCGAAGGACGAGAAGCCGGAGGACGGCCAGTTCTACGCCCGCGATGACAAGAACGAGGGCACGCTGTTCTACCATGGCACGCTGAATGAAGCTGCGGGTTCCGTATTCCTCAAGCTCTATGCCGACGGCAAGCTCGTCAAAACCGAAAGCGCCACGCCCGCAGCGGACAAGGCCTACGCCTTCGCGATGAAACTCAAGCCGGGGCTGATCCAATACAAAGTTGAATTCGGCACGAAAGTTGGCGGGCAAGAGAAGGTGCTGCAAACGGTGAACAACATCGCCTGCGGCGACGCCTACTTGATCGACGGACAATCGAACGCGCTGGCAACGGATACCGGCGAGAACGCTCCGCCGGAAACCAACGAGTGGATTCGCAGCTACGGCTCTCCGTCGGGCAACGCAAAAGACGCGCCGGGCAACCTCTGGTGCAATCCCGTGTGGAAGGCCCGGCATGGCGAAAAGGCGGAGCTGGGCTGGTGGGGCATGGAGTTGGCCAAGCGGCTGCTCGAAAGCCAGAAGGTTCCCATCTTCATCATCAATGCCGCCGCCGGAGGAACCCGGATTGACCAACACCAGAAAAGCGCCGCCGACCCCGCCGACCTCACCACCCTTTACGGACGGATGCTCTGGCGCGTGCGGCAGGCGAAGCTGACCCATGGCATTCGCGGCATTCTGTGGCACCAAGGCGAAAACGACCAGGGGGCAGACGGGCCGACGGGCGGCTACGGGTGGGAGACCTATCAGCAGCTGTTCGTGGAGATGTCCGCTGCCTGGAAACAGGACTTCCCGAACGTGCGGCACTACTATGTCTTTCAGATCTGGCCGAACTCGTGCAGCATGGGAGGAGGACAGGGTTCCGGCGATATGCTGCGCGAAAAACAGCGCACGCTCCCGCGCCTCTATTCCAACATGAGCATCATGTCCACGCTCGGCATCCGGCCGCCGGGCGGATGTCACTACCCGCTGGCGGGCTGGGCGGAATTTGCGCGCTTGATTCAGCCGCTCATCGAGCGGGACAACACGGGCAAAGTGCCCGCCGCATCCGTCACCCCGCCGAACCTCCAACACGCCTCTTATGCCAACGAAACAAAAGACGCGATCACGCTCGAATTCGATCAGCCGGTCGTCTGGGCGGACGCGCTGGCGGGGCAGTTCTATCTGGATGGGGAGAAAGGCAAGGTCGCCTCGGGCAGCGTCTCCGGCAACTCGCTTGTGCTCAAGCTGAAGGAGCCGTCCGCCGCAAGGCAGATCACCTATCTCAAAGAAATCGCGTGGAGCCAGGACACGTTGCTCAACGGCGCGAATGGGATCGCCGCGCTCACGTTCTGCAACGTGCCTCTCGTCGACCAAGCGCCGTCCCGGTGAGTGATCACCGGAGGCGGATCATCGTACCCTCTGGCCAAATGCGCATCACCGATTGATTGGGCTCTCTGCCACAATCACGGCACGCCCGACAGCCGCACCATCACAGGCTCCAGCGGCGCGAAGGTGTAAACCAGCTTGCCGTCCTTCTTCTCCGGCGGCTTGCCGAACTCCGCCTGCACGCCTTTGCAGCCGCCCGCGACCGACACGGTCGCCGTCACCGGCTCCGACGCGCCGTTCACCGCCAGCAGGTAGACGTCCGAGCCCGACCGCCACACGCGGGTCTCGACCGCAGCCGCGCCTTCGCAGGTCACCGCCGGGGCAGGCTCCGCCGCGAGGATGACAGGAATGAAGCGCTTGATCTCCTGCGCCATCGCACACACGTCCGCCCAGCGTTTCTCGAACGGGTCGCGGTCGTTCATCGTGTACAGATCGAAGTACGAGTAGAACACCAACCCGTTCGCGCCGGCCGCCACGCACTGCCACGCCATCGCCCGCATCTCCTCCAGCGTCGGCGCGCGCGCCTTCTCGCGCTCGGCCCCCTTGCGGTAGGAGCCCCAGTCGAAGACCTGCGGCACCTGCCACATGGCCCGCGTGTTGAAACTCTGATCGCGCGTGGTCCGCGTCCACTCCAAGGCCGTGCCCGCAGACTTGTCGGGGACCGGATAGGGATCGGTGCCGATCACGTCGAACGTCGAAAGGTAAGAGCGCACCTGGTCGTACTGATACAGCACCACCCACGTGGGATGGTCCGGGTCGAGCCTCTCCATCAGCCGCTGCCGCGCCGCGAGCCGGTCGATCATCGCGGGCGGCATCTCGTCGTTGATGTACCAGGCCAGCAGCGCGGGATGGTTGCGGTACAGCTCCGCGCGCCTCGTGATGTCCGCAAGCTCGTCGGCCTCGGTCTTCATCTCCGGCGGCGCCCAGTGCGTGCCGGAGTAGAAATCCTTGATCGAGTAGATGACCTTGAGGCCGCGCGCGTGGCAGGCGTCCATCTGCTGCGGGTTCGGGCTCGCATACGGCATCAGGCAGTTGAACGGGCCTTTGGCGTAGGTCTCCAGCTCAGGTTCCTTCACGCCGCTCCAGTACATGCCCAGCGGGAAGAAGGGCTTGCCGTCGACGATCAGGCGGCGGTGAGCGTCGATGAAAGCCTTGCGCTCCGGCACTCTATCCACCCGGTGGAACGGCAGGTCGGCCGCACCCTTGGAGGAGCCGTCCTTCGTCGCGAGCGTGAAACGCACGGTGTAGTCGCCCGCCGGCAAAGCGGACGCGTTCACGGTCAGCCGGGCGCAGTCGTGCGTCAGCGCGTCCGGCTTGACGCGGCGCACCGGCTTGCCGTCCGCGGCCTCGATGACGAACGAACCTGCGACCTCTTCAACCTTGACGCCCGCCTCGTCCAGCGTGAGTCCGGCCGAGAAGGTCACCGGCCCGCCGGCCGCAGTCTGCCGGTAGCACGAGGCGCTCACCGTGGTCACCAGCGGCGGATAGTAGCGCGTCACGCTCACGTCATCGAACCACGCCCTGCCAACCATGCCGCGCCGCGCATAGGGCGCGACCGTGATGTTCACGGCGTTCGTCGGGATCGCGCAGGTGAGCCCCCGCACCTTCTGCCACCCGGCGCTGGTGCCGCGCACCCCGTCGGCATACGCGCCGCCCAGCCACTTGCCGTCGGGCCCCGACCACTCCATGCAGATCGTCGCGCCCGACTCTTCACCGGTGAGGTTCTCGGTTCGCACCCAGACTTCGAACGCGTAACAGCAGCCGGTCCGGATATCCACCTTCTGCGAGGGGAACGAGTAATACTCGGGATCGCTGTTCTCGAACGCGAGCCCGCGGCTGCCCTCGCGACCGACGCCGTCGGCGAACCGGTAGACGGGCTGGCGGTCCGACCACGCCTGCGTCGCGCCCGACGGATCGGTCTTCTCAAACCCCGGATTGCGCACCGCGTTCTCCTCCGCCCCTGCGCAGAGCGCGGCAAGCCCCAAGGCGCAACCCCCGGTCCAAATTAACCAACTTCCCGGCTTCATCCGATCCCCTCCTGTCCGACTAACGACGACCACTAGCATCCCATAGGCTTGACCGGTGACACACCGGCTCCCATGATTGGCATCTATTATGCGGGGGGGGTGAAAAGAGTCAATCCAAAACTCCCCCACAAATTTCCTTCATCAAGAAAACGCTGGCCTTGGGGCCGGTCG
>JANYBJ010000275.1 GCA_025360845.1 bacterium | reverse complement strand
CTTCACCAGTACATTCTGATCTTCCGGAAAGAGGCCGAACAATCACAGACACACAGAGGCACAGAGAAGTGATGAGATTGAGGTAATGAGTGATGATACCGCGACTCGGCGTTCGCGTCTTATCGATCTGCAACAGCATCTCCGCTCTGTGTCTTTGTGCCTCTGTGGTTGATTTCAGGGTCAGGGATAGATAAGGTACTTGCGGCGGAGGGCCTTGAAGTCGTCCACGTCTTTTTGCCAGGCGGCGGCGATGTCCGCGACGGGGGTTCCGGCCAGAATCGCATCCGTGACCGTCTGCGAGCCAAACATGCTCCGCGTACCGCTCACTTTGGCTTTGTCGTCCCCGAAGAGCCGGCGCATGGCATCGAGCGCTTCGACGGCACTGCGCGCGCCCTGCATCGCATCGCGGTCGATGAGTTGAACCTGCACGCCGCCGCACTCCTCGCCCTTGTACGGTCCGGCCTTCGGCGTGATGCGAATCGGGGTGAAAGTAACGCCCGGCAGGTTGCGCCGGTTCAGCTCCTCGGCAAGCGCCACATCGTTGATCCACGGTGCAGCCCACAGTTCAAAGGGGCGATCCGTTCCGCGCCCCACGCTCACGTTCGCCGCTTCCAACAGACCGGTGAACGGGTATAGAATCGCCTCATTCAGGTCCCGGATGTTAGGAGACGGATTCACCCACGGCAACCCGGTCTGGTCGAACCACATTGCGCGCGTCCAGCCCTGGCAGGGTATTACCTCGATGTCGCAGTTGATGCCATACTCGCCTTTGAAGAGTTGGGCGAGTTCGCCGACGGTCAATCCATGGCGGACGGGCAGCGGCTCGTAGCCGGCGAAATTCCGAAGCGCCATGTCCAGTTTCGGGCCGTCCACGACAACTCCGTTAACAGGATTGGGCCGATCGAGCACGATCATCTTCGCACCGCTTTCCTGGCAGGCTTCCATGCACTTGGCAAGCGTTGTGATGTACGTGTAGTAGCGCACGCCGATATCCTGAATATCGTACACGAGCGTGTCGATGCCTTTCATCATCTCGGGCGTCGGCTTGTAAATACCATGCGGGTAATCGTAGAGGCTATAAACCGGCAGACCGGTCACCGGGTCCTTGGTATCCGGGATGGCTGCTTCGACATCGGCGCGAATGCCATGTTCGGGACCGAAGAACGCAACCAACTGAAATCCGCCCTTCTTCGCCTCTTCGAACAGAATGTCTGACGTGAGCCTCCTGCTCCGGTTGATGCCGGACGGGTTCGTCACCAGTCCGATTTTCCGCCCTTTGAGCGCGGCGAACTTGGTGCTTTCCAACACATCAATGCCGGTCCGAACGATGGCGAACGACGGTTTCGCGGGCGTGAGTGGAACATTTTCGGTCTTGTCCCGGCGCGGCGGCGCGTATTCCGCGGTGCGTTTGTCCGCGGGAAGGTCGTCGATGGCCGCCGCGACGAGGGTGGAGACTTTCCACACGAGTGGCGAAATGTTTCCGTCCTTAACGTGGTTACGGTTGCTCAGCAGCACGACAAATGTCTGCGAAGCCTTGTCCACCCAGAGGCTGGTGCCGGTCCAGCCGGTGTGCCCAAACGACTGCGGCCCAAAAAAGTCGCCGCGCTTGGTATACCCGCTGTCGATGTCCCAACCGAGGCCGCGCACCGGGAGCCCGATCGCGGAGGCGGGATTGGTCATGGCTCGAACGGTGGCCGGGCTCAGCACCCGCACACCGTCGAGTTCTCCGCCGTTCA
This sequence comes from bacterium, assembly GCA_025360845.1. GTDB lineage: Bacteria > Verrucomicrobiota > Kiritimatiellia > RFP12 > UBA1067 > JAHFSX01. The sequence continues at coordinate 1,249 of JANYBJ010000275.1, read as the reverse complement.
GGTACATTTGGGCATAGCGCGATAGGTCATCCGCCGTGCTGAACAGCCCTGCGTGGCCGGCAACGCCGTTCAAGGTCCAGGAGTTGGGATCGTGGACCTCGCCTTGGAGCCACTTACCCCAGCGCAATTCTGTTGGCGCCGCCCGCTTGCGTAGTGCCGGGCCGGGGCGAAACGTTGTATCGTTCATGTGGAGCGGTTTGAAAATGCGCTCCCTGGCATAGGCGTCCAGCGGCTCACCGCTGACGCGATGAACGATCTCGCCCAGAGTCATAAAGCCGTCATCCGAGTACACAAAGCGCGAGTCTGGTGTGTAGTTAAGTTTCGCGGCCTCAAGGTCGGCCCACACCTTGGATCCCACATCGACCCAGCCTTTGTCACCGGCGTGCTTGCCCTTGTTGGCGTCTGCATACTTGGCGAAGAAGCCGTGTCCGGGCGACAGGCCGGCGGAGTGGGACAGAAGTTGCTGGATCGTGATGTCGCCCTTGCCGTTCTGTGCGTAGGCCGGCCAAACGGTGGCCATGTCAGTCTGAAGGCCAATAGCGCCGTCTTCCACAAGGCTCATGATGCTCGGCGCGGTGGCTGTGACCTTGGTCAGCGACGCCAAATCGAACACGGTATCAACCGTCATGAGGCGCTTCACAGGCTGTAGGGAGGCGTATCCGAAGGCCTTCCGGTAGACAATCTTGCCCTTGTGACCGATGATGCACACGGCGCCGGGAATGCGGCCATCTTTAATGGTCTTCCGGATCGCATCGTCCACCCGCAACAGAACGCGGGGATTCATACCAATCGACTGCGGAGGGGCTTCCGGCAAACCGGCGGCATGAACCGAAATGCAGACACTTGCGAGCACACCGGCAAACAGAGAGCGACAACGCATAAGAGACTCCTTTACGACATGAATTCACCAATAGTTTGCGTCCGATTGCACGGTATCGCGCAAGTGAGCACTGGGTCAACCGCGTTGACCCCCCGTGTCCACGACGAGTAATCTTATGCTGGCGCAGAAAGCACAGGCAGGCGCAATGATACCCTTAGCACGCACCATTAACAACTTGGGATTTCCGGCACAGACGACCACCGTGAGGTTGGCCGCCCAATGAGCAGCCCATACGATCTTGTACGTGCCCACGGACCTTACCCGGCGAGATATCTGAATCTCGCGTCCGGCGATGGCATCCTTGTCGTCGATGTGCAGGCCGTGATGGAAGCCATTGAGGTAGCCGGGGGCCGCGACGCGCCTGCTGCC
>JANYBJ010000230.1 GCA_025360845.1 bacterium | reverse complement strand
TGCGTCCTACCCTCTATTGCGTCTACAAGGCGAAGCGGGTAGGGGCCGCCGGACTCCTGCTAGAGAGCATCGCCGGGATCTTCGAGTACGAGAGCGAAGCGATCGATTTTGCCGAGGCGATCGGTCCGGGCGAGGGCTCTCGCATCGCGGAGATCCTCCGCCTACCTGAAGTGAGTGTCCGATTCAGCTAATCGACCGAGGGGCCTTGCGCGGTCTAGTCCACGTGCTACTCCGCCCTGAGGGCGGCGTGAGCCGCGGGGCTGCGGCCTCGTTTTACCAAGGCGTTAGGTTCCATCTGTTCTGGTGCTCGAATCTTCGGGATCAGCCGGACAAGTGGCGCGATTTCTGCGGGCACGCGTGGTCCGCGTTCTATCTGTTAGAGGAGGCCGAGCGCCATCGCTTCGGCGGGAGGTACCGGCGATGAGCGAGGAGACGAGGGAGGTTCTTATGGAGCGCTTTGGGGTCACGGAGGAGCAAGTAGTTGAGTACATTGCCTTCGTGAAGTGGGTTGCCGAGCATCCGGATATCGGAGACGGGTTCACCGCCTGTGAGCGCGAGATGGGTATCCAGCAACAGGCGCGGGCGTTGCTGTACAGGAAAACAAATCGACCGTGACCCCCCTTGCGCGGTCTAGTCCGCGTGCTAGGTTCTACTCAGCGGGTGCCAGCCGGGTGACCGCGGGAAAAAACACATGATAAACACTGTTAAAAGCGCACACACACGGGGCTTGAAAATCCCCGTGTCGGCGGTTCGATTCCGTCTCTGGGCACCTACAAATAGCGGTAAATCGGATGCGGCAGGCATCGTGCCAGGCCCGTCTAGCGCGCCTAGCACGCCCCGTAGCGTGGCTCGGGTGCCAGCCGGGTGCCAGCGCTGGCTAGCGGCAGGCGGGGCGCGCCGCAGGCTTCGCAGCTGGATCTCGCGCACGTGGTTCGGCGTCTGCTTCTTCGTCGCCGGGCTCTTGCCCGGGTGTCTCACGGGTTGCGCCTCGCCGCTGACAGAGATCGACAGTCGAGATTTCGTCTACCATGCGGATGTGACCTTCACGTCCGACGAGCGGCGCGAGATCTTGATCGCGGCGGGCAAGTTGTCCGATCACACGGGTCAGCCGATCGAGATCGTGTTTGACGGTGCTTCGGCCGAGCGCATGATCATCCGGGACGCGGACGGATCCGGCGGATGTAACGACATGCACAACGATGTGAGAAACCGAGTCCGCACCGGAACGCAGAAGATCCACGTGGGTCTAGGCTCCACCGGATACATGCCCAGTCGCTCCACGTCGGCCCAGGACGTCGCGGACATCGTGGCCCATGAGTTGGCCCACGGCCTCGGGATGGACCACGTAGAGGACCCGCAGGCGCTCATGGCACCCGTCTGGGCGCCCGGTGGGTTCAAGTGGACCGCGGACGATGCGCTAGAGATGGAGCGAGCCCGGGCCAAGGGTTGGATCTGGCAGGTGAAGTGATGTCGGTAGAAGAGTGCAAAGTAATCATCCCCGGCACGTTCATCGCGTGCGGGGAAGGCGGCAACTACTGTTCAGAGCCATGTAAACTGGCCGCCGACCGGCTTGCCGCAGCCCATGCGCCGGCCATGGCGCGGTTGCTGCTCGAGATGGAGTGGTCGTTTCGAGACGAGGGCGGCAACCCCTGTTGTCCTTGCTGCAAGGGGGACAAGCCGGATCAGGGCCGCCCATGGCTCACGGACGTCGGACACACACCTGACTGCGAGATCGCCACCGTTCTCCGCGCCGCCGGTGTGTTGCCACCGTGAAACCTCCTCCCAAGCCCCGCCCGTCTGGCCCCTCTCAGAGCTTTGCGGCTCGCGAAATAAGGAACCATGTTCAACAGGAAGCTGCAGTTTGTTAGGTCCGCGCCCGGTCATAGCCTCGATTGCGCGATCTGCGGGCGCAAAATCAGGAAGCACAGAGCCGGATATTATAAAAGAGGCTTTAAATATTGACCTCGGAATAGACAAAGAAAAGGTGTATGAGTTTAAAGAAAAAAGTGATATTCATGGGCTGTTTAAATATCTTGTTATCAAGCAGTGCAATGCGTTG
>JANYBJ010000215.1 GCA_025360845.1 bacterium | reverse complement strand
GACGCCTGCTCACCTCCGGCGTGGACGTGTGGCTCAACACTCCGCTGCCCCCACTGGAGGCCAGCGGCACCAGCGGAATGAAAGCGGCGCTGAACGGCGTGCCGAGTCTCAGCGTGCTCGACGGTTGGTGGGTGGAGGGCTGCATCGAAGGCGTCACCGGCTGGGCCATCGGTAGCGCGTCCCAGAGCAAGGAAAGCGGGAACCGATCGCCACAGGATGCCGCCTCGCTCTACCGCCAGTTGGAGCACGTCGTCATCCCGCTCTACTACAGGAACCGCAACCAGTTCATCGAGGTGATGCGGCACGCCATCGCACTCAACGCATCGCACTTCAACACGCAGCGGATGCTTCAGGAATACATCGTGAAAGCCTATTTCGAATGACAACCCAACCATGCAAAACGATGAAAGCGATCACCAAACCGAAATCCGAAAAGACCAAGGCTCCGGCCATAACCACTGCCAGCACGACTAGAGCCATCCGGCAAATCGCTCAGACGCGCGACTCGCTCGGCCCGGCGGTGCGCATCGTTTATTTGGAAAATTACGACTGGGAACTGGGCGCCCTCCTCACCTCCGGCGTGGACGTGTGGCTCAACACCCCGCTGCCGCCGATGGAGGCCAGCGGCACCAGCGGAATGAAGGCCGCGTTGAACGGCGTGCCCAGCCTCAGCGTGCTCGACGGTTGGTGGATTGAGGGCTGCATCGAAGGCATCACCGGCTGGGCCATTGACGGCGTGGCGCGAAGCAAGGAAACCGAGAACCGCACGCCCCAGGATGCGGCCTCGCTCTACCACCAACTGGAGCGCGTCGTCGTCCCGCTCTACTACGGCAACCGCGACCGATTCATTGAGGTGATGCGCCACGCCATCGCACTCAACGCATCGCACTTCAACACTCAGCGGATGGTTCAGGAATACATCGTGAAAGCCTATTTCTAAGAAACATTAGCCAGTCAACCGAAAACTAAACAAAAGAAACAATATGAAAACGAGCGTTATTGAAGTGCATGACATGCTGTCCGTATGGAGCGTGGACGAAGTGGAAGAGCGGATTGGCGAGGTGCCGGGTGTCGAAAGCGTTACCGTGAATTACGCTGCGGGCAACGCCACAGTCCGCTACGACGAAACCCGGCTGGAGGTCGCCGATATCAAGGCGGCCGTGCGCCAAAGCGGCTATAAGTCGGCGGGCGAATCCCTACCCAAATCTGTGAGCGAACCCAAGCCCGCGCACAAGGATACTGGGGTGCCATCGCCCAAAGCTGGGCCGGCCTCGGCTTCAACGCCCGAAACCGCTGGGCCGATAGCGTCCACGGCCGCGCCGGCCGCCGCACCAGCGCCGGGCGCGTCCGACAAAGCGGCGCCGGGCGCACCGCCTCCAGCGCCCGCACCCGCCGTGCCGAAACCTGCCCCGGCCACGCCAGCCGCGGCACCCGCGCCCACGTCCGCTGCGCCGAAACCCGCCGCTGCCGCAGCACCCGCTCCCGCAGGCGCTGCACAACCAAAGAGCAAAGCCTGACACAGCAAGTCTGCCGAGAAGGTGCTGGCACAACTAGGCTCCGCAGCCCCGGACTTTCCGGCGGCGGGAGCCAGCAAGACGCCTCGCAGCCAACATGAAAACGAGCGTTATTAAAGTGCATGACATGCTGTCCGTATGGAGCGTGGACGAAGTGGAAAAGCGGATTGGTGAGGTGCCGGGTGTCGAGAGCGTTACCGTCAATCACGCTGCGGGCAGCGCCACAGTCCGCTACGACGAAACCCGACTTGAGGTCGCCGATATCAAGTCGGTCGTCCGCCAACGCGGCTATAAGTCATCGGGCGAATTCCTGCCCAAGCCTGAGAGCGAACCCAAGCCCGCGCACAAGGATACTGGGGCACCATCGCCGAAAGCGGGGCCGGCCTCCGCTGCAACGCCCGAAACCGCTGGGCCGAAAGCGTCCACGGCCGCGCCGGCCGCCGCACCCGCGCCGGGCACTTCCGCAGGCGACGGACAACAGGACAAAGCGGTGCCGGCTGCACCGCCGTCAACACCCGTTGCCGCCGCGCCGGAACCCTCCCCAGCCGCGCCCGCACCCGCGCCCACGCCCCCTGCGCCGAAACCCGCCTCTGCCGTGGCTTCTTGGATTCGCGCGATCTTCTCGCGGAAGACGAACACGCCCGCTCCGCCGAAACCCGCCGCCGCTGCGGCACCCGCGCCCGCCGCTCCCGCAGGCGCCGCACAACCCCCGAGCAAAGCCTGGCACAGCGAGTCGGCCGAAGAAGTGCTGGCACAACTCGGCTCCGCAGCGGCCGGACTTTCGGCGGCGGAAGCAGCAAAACGCCTCGCGGCCAATGGCCCGAACGAGCTGAAAGAAAGCAAACGGATCAGCCCTCTCCAAATTCTCCTCGGCCAGTTCAAGAGCCTCGTCATCTGGATTCTCATCGTGGCCGGTGTCGTCTCCGGCGTGCTGGGCGAGATGGTGGACGCCATCGCCATCCTCGCCATCGTCGTCCTCAACGCGGTTATTGGCTTCTATCAGGAGTTCAAGGCCGAGAAATCCATCGCGGCGCTCAAAAAGATGACTGCGCCCCAGGCGAAGGTGCGACGCGACGGACAAGTCACTTCGATTCCGGCCTCGGGAATCGTCGCCGGTGACATCCTCGCGCTGGAAGCCGGAGACCTGGTCGCGGCTGATGCCCGGCTCCTGGAAGTGCTCTCGCTCAAGTGCATCGAGTCCGCGCTGACGGGCGAATCGGAAGCGGTGACGAAGCAGCCCGCGATTTTGGAACAAGCCGACATCCCGCTCGGCGACCGCGAGAACATGGTGTTCATGGGCACGGGCGTCGCGGCGGGCACGGGACAGGGTGTCGTCGTGGCCACCGCGATGACGACTGAGCTGGGGCGCATCGCCGGTCTGATTGAAGCGGCTGGTGCGGACGAGAGCACACCGCTGGAGAAAAAGCTGCAGTCCTTCGGTCGGGTGCTCGTCTGGGCGGCGCTGGGCATCGTCGCGTTGCTGTTCGGGTTGGGGCTGCTGCGCAAAACGCCGCCGCTCGAGCTGTTCATGACGTCGATCAGCCTCGCTGTGGCCGCCGTGCCGGAAGGGCTGCCCACCATCGTCACGGTGGCGCTCGCGCTGGGCGTGCGCCGCATGGCCCGCCACCGCGCGCTCATACGCAAACTCGCCGCGGTCGAGACGCTCGGTTCGACGACGGTCATCTGCACGGACAAGACCGGCACCCTGACCCTCGGCGAGATGACGGTGCGCGCGTTTTATGTCGCGGGCCAAAGCTACGAGGTCACCGGCGAAGGCTACGGGCCGGAGGGCGAAGTGCGCTTCGAGGGCAAGACGGCGGAAGCGCCGCACCTCGCGCCGTTGCTCGAACTCACGACGGTCATCCTTGGCTGCAACAACGCCAAAATCGTCCAGGAAGAGGAAACATGGAAAACCGTCGGCGATCCCACCGAGGGCGCGTTGTTGGCGGCTGCTGCCAAAGCTGGCGGCGACCGCGAGCGCATCGAGCAGGAGCTGCCGAAGCATCACGAGATCCCTTTCGACTCCGACCGCAAACGCAGCACGGTGATTCGCAAGCTGCCGGACGGGAAGCTCCGCGCCTTCATCAACGGTGCGCCCGACGTGCTGTTAGCGCGCTGCACAAACCTCTACACCAGCACCGGGGTCCGCCCCATGACGGACGAGGATCGCCGGAACATCGAGGCGCAAAACACCGCGATGGCGCAGCAAGCCCTGCGCGTGCTCGGCTCGGCTTGGCGCGACCTGGACAATGCTTCGCCCGCCGACCTCACCGCGGACGCCGTGGAGCACGACCTCGTGTTCGTTGGTCTGTCGGGAATGCATGATCCGCCGCGTCAGGAGGCCAAAGAGGCCGTCGCAAAATGTCGCGCCGCCGGCATTCGCGTGGTGATGATTACCGGAGACCACCCGCACACTGCGACGGCCATTGCGCGGGAAATCGGCATCGCTTCTGACGACGACATCGCCATCGCGGGGGTCGAGTTGGAAAAGCTGTCCGACGACGAACTCCGACAGCGCGTGCCCAAGATCGCCGTCTATGCCCGCGTCACCGCCGAGCACAAACTGCGCATCATCCACGCCTGGAAAGCGAATGATGCCGTGGTCGCGATGACCGGCGACGGCGTCAACGACGCCCCCGCCATCAAGGACGCCGACATCGGCATCGCCATGGGGAAATCAGGAACGGAAGCCACCAAGCAAGCGGCGGACATGATTGTCACTGATGACAACTTCGCTTCCATCGTCGCCGCTGTGGAGGAAGGGCGCGGCATCTACGACAACATCCGCAAGACGCTCCAATACCTGCTCGCAGGCAATACTGGTGAACTCCTGCTCATGACAGTCTGTGTGATTATCGGCCTGCCGATGCCGCTCCTACCGATTCACCTGCTCTGGATCAACCTCGTCACCGACGGTCTGCCCGCGCTCTGCCTCGCCACCGATCCCATTGATCCTGACGTGATGAAACGCCACCCGCGTCCCCCGGCTGAGCGCATTACAGACCGTAGCTTTCTCGGCACGATGTTCCTGACCGGCTTCCTGACAGCGGGTGTTACTTTCGCGGTTTACCTCTACGTGCTGAACACGGAAACCGTTGAAATGGCTCGCACCTATGCTTTTGCCGTGCTGGTCTTCGCCGAGCTACTCCGCTCCTTTGGTGCCCGCAGCGAAACCAAGCCCGTCTGGCGCATCCCACTTTTCACGAACATCAACCTCGCCATCGTGG
>JANYBJ010000222.1 GCA_025360845.1 bacterium | reverse complement strand
CATCACGCAGAACTGGCGCGGCAAGCCGCTGGTCAGCCATGAGGTGATCGTCAGCCTGATTGCCGCCACGACCAACAAGAAGGGGCTCAAGGTGCGTTGTGCGTTGGACACGAATGTTTACGCGCCGGGAATTAAAGTCTCTGAAGATGAACTCGCGACGATCAATATCGTTCGAGACCCCTTTCACGGCGAATGGAATTATGCCATTCTTCCTCATGCCAAAAACGACACAGTTATTTTGTGACAGGCCCTAAGGCAATAATGCACTCACGAACTAATGAACTTCTCCTGACCCAGCCGTCAGCCGCCAAAACGAAAGTGTTGTCGCCCATTGATCGAACCCTCCAATAGAGGGCGTGGAATCAACACCCGGTTAACGAAACTACGGTCTCGGACAAGAGTAATGACGCGGAAGAAACAGAGACGACGCAACTCCAAGGCAAGATGTAAGTTACGAATCTTCGGTCGTTATTCGTAAGCAGTAACGACAGCATCCGATATTTTGCGTTTGTGGCATTGTGAAAATCGCGCTACATTATCCAAAACGTTTGGTGGGTTACGATGACCGTGCGAGATCAGGTAAGGAACAGAAGAAACCGCTCAATAACTTGCTAAAAAACAAAGAAACGACTGTAAACGATGTTCTGGAAACAACGCCACAGACCGGATGCCATCAATATCAACCCTCTTGATGCGAGAGAGGTCGTGTCACAAGTGGGTAACATATACGCTAACCTGACCGAGCAAGGCCAGGTAGTTAAGCCCCGCTCCAGTTTGCCGCGTTCATGGTTTGCTGTGCGCGAGTGTTTCATGATCGCATACAAGGCGGGCTACCTGCAATTGCCCGAGAACATGCGGAATGCGTTCCACCATGTCTATCGCGAATTGGCTTTCTTCGTAGATGATGATTTATGTAGCGAGTTCAACTCATCGTTGAATGTCGCGGCCAAATGCCGATCCGAACGATTTCGGCAGATGGGGGTGACGATGGAAGAAAGCTATTCCAGAAGTTCTATCGCCTCAACATCGTCTCAGGGCCGCAAAGAGATTTGGGAAGACTTGACTCAAGAGAAGACTTGTCCCAGAAATGATCTGCTTCTATTGGTTGAAGTGCTTTCATATTGCGGTGAGATGCATCGAGCCATGTGGGATGAATGGTCTGCTTTTGCGAACCTGGTCGCATACCGTCAGAAGACAACCAATGGGAAAATCAACCCTGATGGGTGAACAGTAACGTAGAACAATGAAACCTGAAACCATTTCCATTTTGGCGGGGCTGTTCGGTGCACTCATCGGGGCGACTGCATCAATTCTCGTCATCCTGGTTCAGCAGCATTTTGAGACAAAACGCGAGCGGATGAGATTACATCAATCAGAAATTCTCACTGCATACAGATCACTGTACTCCTTCGTTGCGCGCCTTGAAGATATTCTTTGTCCACCGGAGGACATACGTCAGGATTTCCGAGACCTCATGGAAAATAGTTACTATAGAAAAGTGAAACCTAACATGCTTCTTTTGCCTCCTGCAATCCGGAATCTTCTATCAGAACTGGAAGCACAAGACGCTTGCTTGAAGAACGCTGATCTTCACTACTTCCCGTTGTCCGTGCCGCCAATCATTTCGCCAGTCCTAGAATCCACATAGATTGTTGCACAGCTGGGGTCATCCCCTTCATCCGTGGACTTAAACGGGATAAAATATACAAGCTGGACTTCGTCGCGTTTCGGAACATAATTAGACAGCCCTCTCATGCCCTCGGCGGGACGTATATAGTTATAATCCGGTCTGATATATTCTATCCAGTTGGTGTTACAGTAAACCATCCGAGACGCGATTTCTTTGAAGGGAAAATATTTCTTGAGATAATCAGTCGCCTTCGACACCGCCTGCCCGGAGGTTAGAACCGCCCGTGACGGAAGATTGGTTGGACACCAGTCTAAGTTGGTGAGAAAATGCCCGAGCGGCATGCCCGGAAGGTCGGCCACTTCGAATGCCACAACATAGGGAGTCGCGTAGCCGTTTTTCACGAGATGTCCATCGAAACTCCATATGCCTTCGGAATAATGAAAGTTAATGGGGTTGAACATTGTGTCGTTCCATACATCATGGATATCGAACAGCGCAGCATAGTCACTTATCTTGGCCTTGACCTCCTTTTCGGTTGTATGGAGCGGAGGGTGGGGCGCCTGTCCGAGTATGTACGGGAGATAGGGGACATCATGTTGCCTGTACAACGGATTGCTGATAGCACTCACTTTATCGGAACGCCCCAGAAAACGTATTCTGAGTGATCGAGATCCAACAACCGTGTTGACAGAACGATAGACCACCACATCGAAAAAACCGCCCCCGGGAAGACCGGGTTCTTTGCAAACTGCAACCGCACGATTTTCCGTATATAAATCTGGGCGGAATTTCTGCAGGGGATGCCATTGCGGTTTCCTGCTGTCAAATGGATTCCCGCAAACATAATAATCCACGTCTGTCCACAGACGCTTCACCCAGCTATCGGCCAAACGGATATACGGTTCCTGATCTTTCAATGACAGTACGGGAGTGGATTCAGAAAAACAGAAACCCGCCGTTGCCAGCATAAGAGCGATGGATGACATGCCCAAATGAAAAGAATGTACCCGCTTCACAACCATGACGTTTCCCTTTAATTGTGTTTTTTTTTCAAATCTAGGTTAACACTGTCGTTCCTTATGGCCAACCGTAGTTTCTCTCGGAAGAATTCTTGTTTCCCGCCAGCCAGACGCATTCTTTCATGAACCTCCAGAATGGCATCATTGACGGTCATTCGTTTTCCGTCCAATTGCGTGTCTAATTCCTCCATCAGCATCTTCGGGACATGCGGCGAGACCGTCCTGTCCACCTCGCAGTCCCAGCCGATATAGTTTTTGGCATTCAGCTTCACTCCGATGTCATAGACGGCATGGACGGTAACCGGTGTCGCGACGGTTGACTTCCACCCGATGATGACCCCGCCCGGAAGTTTAACAGCCTCGAACGTCTGGTCGGTGGAATCGCAGGTGTTTATGAAGACCAGATCGTATTGCAGATCGTCAGCCGAAAGGTTCTCCGCCCTGATCCACCAGCCCTTGTATTGTTCCGGCGACTCCTGTTTGATGCCAAGGACCCCTTTGGTCAGGCTGCCGTGGCCGTTGTGAATCCAGACGCTATGCATGGGCAAGACATCGTTGAGCTGCGCGGCGGTCGGCGACAGCATCGGCGTCACGCCGTAACCGAGCTTGGTTCGCGCCGTGTCTCCGGCTTCATTGACGCCCTGAGATACCCGCATCGCCGCGCTTTCCTCCAGCGAGACAAGGGCCGAGAACAGAGCGGCCTGCTTCATGGGAGTCTCATTTTCCGTGATTTTCAGCCCGGATTGAATAAGCCCGTTGTAAATCCCCACTTTGATCGTTTGCGTCGCGCCGCTCTTGATGTTCAGCCTTTGGACGTCAACCCCGCCTTCCAGTCCGAGATCCGTGTTTTCATCGAGTTCAGGAACGGGCACGATGAGGCTGGTGACGTAGGAGCCGTCCGCCTGACGCTCCATCTCAACTTCGACCGCGTCGCACTCCTCCCCGTCCGGCAGGAGCCTGCACACGAGTCCCTCATTCTCCTTGAAACCGGCCATCGGCGGCACCCGCACGACGAAGGCGTTGTTCACGGAGAAAGCGGGCATGCCGATGCTCTCGCGCGGGCCGGTGATCGAGTAGGTGCTTCCCCAGAAGCCGTTCGTCTCGTCATGGCGGTACAGGGAGAACGACTCGCCCACCTCGTTGGTCAGCCCGTTGAAATCCGTGTCGAGGAACGCG
>JANYBJ010000131.1 GCA_025360845.1 bacterium | reverse complement strand
CCCCAGACAAGCCCGTGGTGAGATTCTCCGGTGTTTCAAAGTCGATCTCCGCGGTCAGCCACCGGCCCGGCCCGCATTCCAAAAGCGGTCCCGGCCTGGAAAGCCGGACCGCCGCTTTCGGCGCTTTCCTGTTGCGAGACGTTTTGCGGCTCATTCGTGCCGCCCGGTTTCTGGGCTTTCACCGTGCAGTACGCGCACATGACCGCCATGAACGCACTTGTGAGCGGGTCCATGGCGAACCACTCTGTCCAAACGCCGTTAAACCAGCCGCGTTCCCTGCACAGGACGATGAACCAGACCGACCAAAGAATCACTATCGCGGACAACCACCAGCCGTATGGGGAAACGCACATACCGGTAGCATGGCAGAAGCCGGGGAGGGATGTCAAGCGCACTGAATATATTCGCGAACGGGCGGTGCGGACATGGCACGCGTTTCGATGTTCGGATATTCCAGAGGGGACAAAGAGGGGCACGGGTGTCGTATCGAGACAAACGGACAAACGTGCTTGTTTTGGGGGCGGGTGATTCATTACCGTAAAGAAATGGCAAGGAGGGTTTCAGTTAAAAAACAGGTGCGAGGGGAATATGAAAGGTCTCGATGTCCCGATACGATGCCCTGACCATTCTGGCCTTAAACCTGATCCGATGCTGGCGCCGTCGCGACAGGGTGGAAGGCGGGCCCTGTGCCTTCAACCGGGGGTATGGCAGCAGGCGGGCGGACATGGCGCAGGAGGCGGAATTCGCGGGGCGTGTGGCCGGTGAGACGTTTGAACACCGTGGCAAAGTGCTGGCTGGTGGCGAACCCGAGCCCGAAGGCGACGGCGGTGACGGGTGTGTCGGTTTCGCGCAGCAGACGTTTGGCTCTCTCCACGCGGCACCACAGCAGGTGCTCCAGAGGGGTCATGCCGACCTCCCGCTTGAAGAGCACCTTGAAGTAGGATTCGGAGATTCCCGAGAGCGCAGCCAAGGCGGAGAGCGACAGACGTCCGGCACAATGTTCGGCGAGATGGCGCAGTGCGCGCCGCACGCACGGCGAGCAAGGGTGTTGCGCCGCATGTTTGGTGAGGTCAAGGATGTCGAGGATGAGCCGCAGCAGCAGGTTCTGCACGCTCGCCTTCCGGAGCGGGTTGGCTGGGTCCGCGTGCGTGGCCAGGATGCGCTCGAACGTGGGGATCAGCAGGTCACAGGTGTGGAACAGGTTGCCCTTCAGATGTCGGAGTTGGTCGAAGAGCGTGTCGGCGTCTCGGGAGGAGAGTCCCAGAAACGTTTGTCTGCGCGTCGGCCGCAGAAACTGGATCCAATAGAGGCAGCCTCGGTTTTGCGGTTCGACGTCTGTGCCGTGGACCGCGCCGGGCTGGGTGATGATCATGTCGCCTGCGGCAAGGTCAAGCCGGTCGGGGCCGACCACATAAGTCTGCGTGCCGCGCTGCAACACGCACACTTCGAACGTGTCCCGATGAATGTGCGGTCTGAGCGGCGGATGGGCATGCGTGTAGGTGTAGCGTCCGACCATGGGGATTTCAGGCAGACCCAGTTCGGAGAAGCTCACCACCACGCGCTCTGTCCCGCACGGCACGTTTTTCATGGCCTTCAGGATATCGTTTTGCAGTGTTCTGTCAAGGCCTGTCCATGTTTCTGAGAAGTTTAATTCTCTGCGAAACGTTTTTTTCGTCAGGGTGTGCGATTCTGAGACGCATGAACGGTAAACAAGCGATCCAATCGTATTTCCATGCCGGCGACGGGTTCTGTCCGCTGCTGATCCGTCCGGGCTGGCAGGTGTCGCATTTGAACGACCGTGCGGACCTGCACGCGGACACCATCCGGCAGGTGGAACGGCATGAAGCGACGGACGAGGTGTTTATCCTGATCAAAGGCGAAGCCGCGCTGGTTGTTGGCTCCCAAACGGACGACGGGCTGGCCTTGGAAACGTTGCGCATGGAACCCGGTGTGACGTACAATATCCCGAGCGGCGTGTGGCATACGATCGTGACTGCGCCGGGAATGCAGGTGATGATCGTGGAGAGGGACAACACGCACCAGGACGATGTGGTTCATCTCGAACTGACGGATGGCGAGCGCATGGAACTGAGAACGAAACTGGCAGGGGAGACTTTCTAATGAGCGAAATGACGGGGCTTGAACGGTGTCTGACGGTTTTGAATGGCGGTGTCGCGGACCGTGTGCCGGTGGTTCCGCAGACGTTCATGTTTGCGGCGGAGACCAGCGGAATCAAGGTGGGCGCGATGGCCCACAGCGCCGCGCTGATGGTCGAGGCGCAGGTGGCCTGCCAGGCGACGTACGGCTATGACGGCTGCGTGATCGATTTCGACGACGCCTCGCTGGCCGAGGCGTGCGGCGCGAAAGTCATTTTCCGCGAGGACGATCCGGCGATCGTCGACGAGTCGGATCTGGCGCTCAAAGATTTGCGTGACGTGGATCAGTTGCGGCTTCCCGATCCCTGGAAAGACGGACGCCTGCCGGTGTGGTTGGAAGCGACGCGGCTGCTGAAGGAGCGGATCGGAAATCATGTTTTCATCATGGGGCGTGCGGACCAGGGCCCGTTCGATCTGGCCTGCCTTCTGCGCGGCCCGCAGCATTTCATGATGGATCTTCTAGATGAAGAGAGCGAAGCGGATGTCCACAAGCTGATCGACTATTGCCGGCGCGCTTGCGCAGTTTTCGCATTGGCCCAGAAAGAGGCAGGCGCGCACGCGACCTCGATCGGCGACGCGTTCGCGGGCCCCAACCTGATCTCGCCGGAGATGTACCGGAGGTTCGCGTTGGGTCCTGAGATCCGCCTGACCGAGGAGGTTCAGGCTGCGGGCATTCCCTTCTCCATCCACATCTGCGGAAACACGGGCGGGATCATCGCGGACATGGGGCGGACGGGTGCGAAAATACTGGAGGTGGACTGGCAGCTCGACATGGCCGAGGCGCGGCGCGCGGTGCCGGCGTCCACCGTGCTGATGGGCAACATCAACCCCAGCGAGCCTCTTGTTTTCGGCACGCCCGAGCAGGTTGAGGCGGGGGTTCGCGGCATTATGGAAAGCACGGGCGGGCGCGGGCTTTTTCTCAGTTCCGGCTGTGCCATGGGGCGCAACACCAAGCCGGAGAACATGCGGGCGCTGATGGCGGCGGCTGAGAAGCATGGCCGGCTAAAAGGGTGATAGGCTGAAGGCTGTCAGGCTTGGATATAAGCCTACCGCCAGCGGAGCTAGAACAAACGTTACGGGTAACTCTGGTAGGGACGGTTCCCCGAACCGTCCGCGGACGCCTCGGGGAGGCGTCCCTACCGTTGAAGTTATGGACGAGTAAACGAAAGCGGGGCGTGATGGTTGAGGAAAGGCAAACGGGGCGCAATCTCTGGTTTCTGGTGATCGCCGCGAGCGTTTCATCGCTGGGCGGTTTCCTGTTCGGCTATGACAACATCGTCATCAGCGGGGCGATCGGGTATCTGGCGAAGGCGTTCAATCTCGATGCGGCCGGTATCGGCTGGGCGGCGGGCTGTGCGCTGATCGGGTGTCTGGCTGGCTCCGCGGGGTCGGGGTGGCTGGCGGATCGCATCGGCCTGAAAAAAAGCCTTGCCCTCTGCGCGGCGTGTTTTGCCGGATCATCCGTGGGCGTGTTCTTCTCCTATTCGCTCAGCCAGTTTGTGCTTTGGCGGATTCTGGGCGGAGTGGGCATCGGTGCGGCGTCGATCCTGGCGCCGATGTACATCGCGGAGATCGCGCCGACCCGGATGCGCGGGCGGCTGGTGACGCTGTACCAGTTGGGGATCGTTCTCGGTATCTTGAGCGCGGTGTTCGTCAACATGCTGATTCAGCGGAGCGGGACGGAGGCGTGGAACCTGGCGGTCGGGTGGAAGTGGATGTTCATGGCGGGCGTGGTGCCGGCCGTTCTGTTCGCCCTGACCATTGTGGCTGCGCTGGAGAGCCCGCGGTGGCTGATGAAAGTGGGCCGAATGGATGAAGGCCTGGAGGTGCTGACCCGGATCAACGGGGAGCCGATCGCGCGTGGGGAGTTTTCGGGCATCCGTGAGTCGCTGGCTGCGGAGGAGGGGAAGTTCTCGGAACTCTTCACCTCCGGGTTTGGACGCGCGCTTTTTCTGGGTGTCGTGCTGGCGGGACTGACGCAGACCAGCGGCATCACGCCGGTCTTTTCCTATCTCCCTTCCATCTTTGAGGCGGCCGGGACGAAGACCGGAGACGCGTTTTTCCAGTCGGTGCTCGTGAGTGTCATCAATCTCGCCTTCACGCTGGTGGCGCTGTGGCTGGTGGACAAGGCCGGGCGGCGGACCCTGCTGCTGACAGGCATCAGTACACAGGTGTTGGCCTTTTCGGCAGTCGGGTTGTTCTATTTCAGTGGAGGCTGGCCGATCGGCATCCTGATCGGGGTCATGACCTTCGTGGCGGGACACGCCGTCGGCAACGGTGTGGTCTGCTGGGTCATTCTTTCCGAGATCTTTCCGACCAAGGTGCGGGGGCGGGCCATGTCTGTCGCAACCACGTCGCTGTGGGTTTTCGCTTTTCTTGGGAACCTGGTTTTTCCCGGCATGCAGAAGGGGCTTGGCAATCACGGCGCATTCTGGGTCTTCGCCTTCATGGCTCTGGTGAATGTCTTCTTTGTCCTGTTCTTGGTTCCAGAGACCAAGGGGAACTCGCTTGAAGACATCGAGAAAATTTTTCTCAGGAAAAGCGGACTGAAGGAGGACATGCGATGAATAAGAACCTGATCCATGCAGTGGCGTTAAGTGCGGCGGTCTTCGCGAACGCGGAAGAGCCCAAACCAGAGGTGAAGACCAACGCCTCGGGATATTTTCAGGGAGGTGAGGTGCGGATCGTCTCCTCCAGCCACCAGGACACGGCGTGGATGGACACGCCCGACTTCTGCCGCCGTTTCCGGGTCGAGCAGAACATCCTGCCGGCACTCGAAATGATGGCGAAGGAGCCGACCTATTGTTTTACGATGGAGTGTACGCTGCACCTGATGGAGTTTCTCGACGCGCATCCGGAGCGGCGGGACGAGGTCGTCCGCCTGATGAAGGAGGGCCGTTTGGAGTTCGGCGCCACCTACAATCAACCTTACGAATCCTACCTTTCGGGTGAGGAACTGGTGCGCCAGGCCTACTACGGACGTCGCTGGATACGGAAGAATCTGCCCGGTTGCGACGCGCGGGTCGCCTTCAATCCCGATGTGCCGGGTCGCGCTTTACAGATGCAGCAGATACTGTCCAAGGCGGGCATTCCCTATCTGTTCACCAGCCGGTATCACGAAGGGCTGTACCGCTGGCTCAGCCCGGACGGCAGCGGGGTCCTCACCTATTCGCCGGGCCACTACGGCAACCACATGTGGGCCGTGTTTGATCAGCCGACCAACAAAGCGATGGAAAATCTCCATGCGAAACTGGAAGCGCAGGGCGCCTATTATCAGCAGCGGCACATCCCCCCAGTTTACTGTTTAATCAATTCGATGGACTTTTCCCAGCCCAAGGACTTCAGGCCGCTGATTGAGGCGTGGAACGCGCAGGGTGTCGCGGCGGATGCGCCGCGCCCGCCGGTCATGGCGTACGGCTCCACGGTCGGTTTCTTTGACCGCATCAACGTCGGGCAGTCCCGTTTCGACATGCGGATGGGTGAGCGGCCGGATGTGTGGCTCTACATCCACGGCCCCACGCACCACTGGACGACCTCCCTGCGGCGCGAGGCGGCGCGGCTGCTGCCTGCGGCCGAGACGTTCAGCACGGTCGCCGCTCTGCTTGAAGGCGGCTTCACGAATTATCCCGCGAAGGCGCTGGAGCAGGCCTGGATGGATGAGCTGTACATCGACCACGGCATCGGCGGCAAGAACGGACACATCACCGACGAAGTCTTCCACCGCAAGGTCGCGAATGCCCGCGACACCGGACGCGTGCTGCTGGACAAGGCGCTGGGCACCATCGCCGCGGAAGTCCGGACCGCGCCGAACCGCGGCAATCCGGTCACTGTCTTCAACACGCTCTCCTGGACGCGGTCCGGCCCGGTTGTCTGGGAGGTGCCAGCCAACCTCGCCGGGCCGCTGCGCGTCACCGACGCGGACGGCCATACCATCCCGTCTCAAATCTCAACCTTGGGCGTGCCGGCCGAAGTCAACGTGGCCGCCGCGTCCATGGGCTCGAAAGCGACGGCCAGTTCGGTGTTCGGTCCGGACTATGGCGCGGAGAAGGCCATCGACGGACGCTGGGCCGTGCGCGATCCTGACCCGGTCTTGGGCGCGTCAGATAAATGGAACTCCGCCGCCGGAGACGGGCCTCACGTGTTGACCATCGACTTCGGACAACCGCGCACGCTTCACCGCGTCGTGATCCGCCACGAGGGCGTTCTCGGAGTGTTTCAAGAGGAGACGCGCTGCAACACCGCCGACTTCCAAGTGCAGGGCGCGGATGCCGCGGAGGGGCCGTGGGCCGATCTTGTCCCGCCGGTGACCAACAATGTCGCGTCCCTGACGGTTCACGCTTTCGCGCCGAAGTCCATGCGCTTCCTGCGGCTCCTCGTCACGAAGGGCGTTCAATCAGGTGTCAACTTCGCACGCATCTACGAGGTTCAGGCTTTCACCAAGAGCGACGCGAAAGCCTCCCGGCTCGTGTTCGTCGCGCCAGACGTGCCGCCGCTGGGCTACAAGACGTTCTATGTGACGCAGGCTGGAGATAAGGCGGCTCCCGACGTCAACGAGGGCGTTGCCCTGCCGAAAGAGGTGCCGGTGGAGAACCGGTTCTACCGCGTGACCCTCGCCCCCGGCGGCTTCCGCTCCATTTACGACAAGGAACAGAAACGCGAGTTGCTCAAGACCGACCGGTTCCTCGGCGGCGAAATCTTCACGATGCTTTCAGTGGCAGAGAACAACCGTGGCGCCGGCACGGACGCGGGTGAATTCGGTGCCGTGCCCATGCCGGTCATGGACGACAGCTTCGACCGCGTGGCCCGCCACCGGCCCGAGTGGAAGCGGGTCGAGGCCGGCGCGGTCCGCACCGTATACGGCCTTGAGCTTCCCTGGAAGAACACGACCGTGCGTCAGCGCGTGGTCGTTTGGAACACCTTGAAGCGCATCGACTGCGAGGTGGAGCTTGCCGATTTTGACGGTACGCTCTGGCGCGAGTTCCGCATGGCTCTGCCCCTGGCCATCGACAAGCCCGCCATCACTTACGAGGTGCCTATGGGCGTCGTCCAGATCGGCAGGGACGAGGTCCCGACCACGGGCGGCTACGCCTATGGCAACCTGACCTATTTCGAAAAGTGTTCCGACATCCGTCCGCGCGAAGTGCAGAACTTCGTGGACGCCAGCGACGGCAAGGGCGGTGTGACGCTGAGCAGCGACGTCTCGGTGGTCGACTGGAAAGACCCAACCGACACGAACAATCTGGCCACCGTGCTCCAGCCCGTGCTGCTCGCCTCGCGCAAGAGCTGCAACGGCGAGGGCGTCTGGTATCCTCAGGCTGGCGACCACACCTACCGTTTCAGTATCACCTCGCATGAGGGCGATTGGCGTCAAGGCCGTAAATCCGGCATTCAGGCGAATCATGAACTCATCGCCGTGGCGGGAGCCAAACCGGCGGGGAAATCCGCGCTGCCGCCGGAAATGAGTTTCTTTTCGGTTTCAGCCGACAACGTCATCATCAGCACGGTCAAGAAGGCCGAAGCCGATAACTCCATAGTTGCCCGCATGTACGACATTGAAGGCAAAAACAGCCAGGTGACTCTGAAGGCGTTCAAGAAAGTGACGAAGGCTGAGCGCACCAACATGATCGAAGACGACGGCAAGCCTTTGGCCGTTAAGTCTGGCGCCGTCAAGCTGACCGTGGGGCATCACGCCATCGAGACGGTCAAATGTGAGGCGGATTAGCATTGAGCGAGTCGACTCGGGCGCATCCCTGTTCACTGACTTGTCGTGCGACATCTTGCGCCCGGTCGACTCGAATGAGGTTGAAAAGCCTCTGTGGTTGTGTTAATAATAAAATCAATTCACCAATGAAAGGCTTACACATGAGCACAGTTGAAAACTCCGTCAGTATCAACCCGTATTTTAATATCAGCGACGAGAACATGGCTGCGGCGA
The DNA here is from genome assembly GCA_025360845.1 of bacterium. Classification (GTDB taxonomy): domain Bacteria; phylum Verrucomicrobiota; class Kiritimatiellia; order RFP12; family UBA1067; genus JAHFSX01. Next base: position 2,414 of record JANYBJ010000131.1, on the reverse strand, counting down.
AAGAGATGCTGAAGACGTTCTGCGCGCTGGTCAAAAAGGAAGAGGGCTGCCTGTATTACAACTTCTGCTTCAATGGCAACGTCATGACCTGTCGCGAGGCCTATAAGGATGCGGCGGCTGTGATGGCGCATCTGGAGAACTGCGGCGAGGCTCTCGGCAAGTTTGTCCAGATCGTCCAGCTTTTCCGCATCGAGATTCTCGGTCCTGCCAAGGAACTGGATAAGCTGAGGGCGGCCTTGGCCGATATGAACCCCGATTACTTCGTTCTCGATTGTGGCACAGGTCAATAGGCAAAAGCGCTTCTTTTTTTGAAAAACCGGTGTTAACCCAAAAGAGGTCGCGGATGCAGGGCAAACGGTTCTTGGGGTGGGTGTCGGCGGCGGTGTTGGGCTACGCGGGCGTGTGCGGCGCAGAGCCGGCGGGCGATCCGGTTTCGTACGTGCTGCCGCTGATGGGCACGGACAACAGTTATACGTTGTCGTCGGGCAACGTCTACCCCGCGATCGCTCGGCCCTGGGGCATGAACTTCTGGACGCCCCAGACCGGCAAGATCGGCGACGGCTGGGGCTACACCTATGCCGCCACCAAGATCAACGGCATCAAGCAGACGCACCAGCCCAGCCCGTGGATCAACGACTACGGCCAGTTCTCGGTCCTGCCGGTGACGGGCAAGCGGGTGTTCGATCTGGAGGCCCGCGCGAGCTGGTTCTCGCACAAGGCCGAGAAGGTTTCGCCCCAGCATTACAGCGTCTATCTGGCCGACTACGACACCACCGTGGAAGTGACGCCGACCGAGCGTGCGGCGCTGTTCCGCGTGACCTATCCCAAGACCGATGAGGCCTATCTGGTGGTGGATGCTTTCGACAAAGGCTCGTACATCAAGGTCATCCCAGAGCAGCGTAAGATCATCGGCTGGTCCACGCGCAACGGCGGCAGCGTGCCCGCCAATTTCAAGGACTACTTTGTGCTGGTTTTCGACCAGCCTTTCCTGTCGGCGCACGTGTGGAAGGACAAGGAGCTGAAAGAGGGGCAACTCGAGCTTCAGGACGATCACGTGGGTGCGCTGGTACAGTTCAAGGCCGCCGCCCGCGGGGATCGCGTCCACTTCCGCGTGGCCTCGTCTTTCATCAGCGCGGAACAGGCCGAACTGAACCTGAAGGAGCTGGGCAACGACAGCTTCGAGGCTCTCTGCGAGAAGGGCCGGCAGGCGTGGAACAAGGAGCTGGGGCGCATCGCGGTCGAGGGCGGCACCCTCGATCAGTATCGCGTCTTCTACACCTGCCTCTACCGCTCGCTGCTCTTTCCGCGCGCGTTTTATGAGATCGACGCGGCGGGCAAGGTGATGCACTACAGCCCGAACACGGGCGAGGTGAAGCCGGGCTACTATTTCACCGACAGCGGGTTCTGGGACACCTTCCGCTCGCTCTTTCCTCTGCTGAATTTCATCTGTCCCTCGGTCAACGCGAAGATGACCGCGGGGCTGGAGAACTGTTACCGCGAGAGCGGCTGGCTGCCGGAGTGGGCGAGCCCGGGGCACCGCGGCTGCATGGTCGGCAACAACTCCGCGTCGATCGTGGCGGACGCGTGGCTCAGCGGCGCGCACGGCGGGTATGACATGAACACTCTCTACGAGGCGGTCGTACACGGCGCGGAGAACGCGCACCCCAGCATCGACTCGGTCGGACGCAAAGGTGCGAAAGAGTACCTCGAACTCGGCTATGTGCCGCGCGACATCGGGATCAACGAGAGCGCCGCGCGCACGCTGGAGTACGCCTACGACGACTGGTGCATCTGGCGGCTGGCGGTCGACCGCAAGCGCCCCCAGGCGGAGATCGACAAGTTCGCGAAGCGTTGTCAGAATTACCGGTTGCTGTTCAGTCCAGAACGCAAGCTCATGAGCGGCCGCAACAAGGACGGCTCGTTCGATAAGGACTTTAACCCCTTCAAGTGGGGCGGCGACTTCACCGAGGGATGCAGCCTCCACTACACGTGGTCGGTGTTCCACGACGTGCAGGGGCTGATTGACCTGATGGGTGGCCCGCAGGCGTTCAACTCGAAGCTGGATGAGGTGTTCACGCTGCCGCCGGTGTTCGACCAGAGCTACTACGGCCAAGTGATCCACGAGATCCGCGAGATGCAGATCATGAACTTCGGGCAGTATGCGCACGGCAACCAGCCGATCCAGCACATGATCTACCTGTACGCCTATGCGGGCGAGCCGTGGAAGACGCAGCGCTGGGCACGCGAAGTGATGGAGCGGCTCTACACGCCCGCTCCGGACGGCTACTGCGGCGACGAGGACAATGGCCAGACCTCGGCCTGGTACGTGTGGTCCGCGCTCGGCTTCTATCCCGTCTGCCCCGGCAGCGGCGAATACGTGCTCGGAGCGCCGCTTTTCCCGAAGGCGACGGTCA
>JANYBJ010000041.1 GCA_025360845.1 bacterium | reverse complement strand
CGCGGAACCGGATGTCCGGAAGCTTCTCCTTCACGATCGGGCTGAATCCGTGACTTAGCAGGAAGGGATTCGGCACGCTGTATTTGGCCTGAAGGAACTGCTCGATCGGATGGAGCGACTGGGACGCCTCCTCGAACAGGCATGCGCGGGGCGTAGTCAGAACGTTGTCGAACTCGAAGCTGTTGACGGCAGACGTATTGAGCATGAACACGTTCCGCGCACTTCGTATCGTGACTTCATCTCCACTCACAATCCCCTGCACCTCGGCGCAAAAGAGCGGATACCGCTGCTGGCCCTCGCCGCCGATTTCATGGAAGAACAGGTACAGCGACTGAGACCAACCGGACTGCAGATACGATGTCAGCACCATGAAGAGATCAAACAGAACGAAGTCGACGATGCTACCCTGAACATAGCCTTGGATCGCCGCAATGTAGTCGCTAGACACGTTACACTTGGCAGCCATATGCTGCAGGTCATCGAAAAACTTCTGCTCCTCCTGTCTTGCATTCAACGAAAGCAGCGGAAGCGTGTCGATCCGAAGCGAAGCGCGGAGTCCGGCTCTTTTCGCGTCGCTGATGGCGTTCAACTTGGCGGCGTAAACCTTGCGAAGCCGAAGGTTGTACTGACGGCAAGACTCCAGCCACGCCTTGCGGCTATTGACTGGAAGATCGAACAGGTCGGTCGCGGCACCGATTACGGGCTGGGGCTTGGTCTCGGCATAGAAGCCATATTCCTTCAGCAGCGCCTCAAGCGCTTCGGCATGCCCATCCTTGTTGACGTACTCCAGCAGCCGGTCGGCGAGGGGTTTCCCTACCAGCCGAATCGCGTGCTCGCCCTTTTTTATCCCTATCTCGATTGGCCGGTCGGCGGCAATACAGTCCAGAATGCGCCACTGGACTTCCGGAAAGACGGCCAAATCCAACACGGCCATATCTCTTTCCTGTCCGTCCAACCACTGGTACGCAAGATTGCGTTTATCGAAACGGAACCGTGTCTCGGTATACGTCGCGAAATAGTTCAGGATACTTTTGGCGAAATTCCGCACAGATCAATCCCTCCTTGCATAGTGTGCGTTTCGTTCCGACTCGGCATATGTGAAGAGGGTGTAAGGTTCTATGCAATAACACACGGTGGCCACGGCAATGCATAGCATATCGGCAACAGAACTATCGCCGTTCGTCTTCGTTTTCGTGCGGGGCATCATGGTTCCGTAAATTGCGGGTTCGGTCGATACCTGACGCATGTATGCTTAAATGGGCGATACGCGCTCAGGTTACGTTTTTATAACTTACCACCGCAGAGGGGTGAACGCCAGCGCAAAAGCCGGATTGAACCGACTTGAACCGGGCTCTGGGCATGTGCTACCGTTCTGGAAACGCGGGAGGGGTTATGAAGAAGTCTCTGCTGGTCATCGATATTCAGAACGACTATTTTCCCGGAGGCAAGTATCCCCTGTGGAACGCCGACGCCACGCTCGTCAACATCGAGAGGGCGGTCGCGTCGGCCAAGGCTAAAGGCGTGCCCGTCATCCTCATCCAGCATGTCGCCGACCCGGCGCGGGGGATGGCTCCGTTCTTCAACCGGGACACTGATGGGGTGAAGATCCATCCGCTCATCCTTGAAGCCGCAACGGGCGCCCCCGTCGTGGTCAAGGGGTTTGCCGATGGCTTCGTGAAGACGGACCTTGAAGAGGTTCTCACCGGGTTCGGCATCGACGAACTGCTCGTGTGCGGGATGATGACCCAGAACTGCGTGACGCACACGGCCATATCGAAGTCAGCGGAGAAGTACAGGGTCTGCATTCTGCCGGACTGCTGCACCACGGTGGACGCGATGATCCACAACATCGCCCTGAACGCGGTCTCGACGCGGCTGCCGCTTGTGCCATCAGGAGAGGCCATATGATTGGAACCAAGAATAAGGGCTGTCTGAACTTGACGGGGCTTTCGGATGCCGGGGGTGGTGAACGCTGCTTTCAGCAGTAGCGGTGTTCGCATTGGTTTCGGGGTCATCAAGATCGAACCTGCAGAGACCGAGAAGTATAGGGTCGTTGCGAGGGCGTAAGAGTTGTATATATGCCGGTTGGTAGGGGGGCGGTTTGCCGGGTGGTGTGTGAAGGTCTGGACGTGTTCTGTCCTTGCCAACCTCTAAACGTGATTACTTGAAAAATGATATGGTTACTTGATGGTTACTAAAATGCTGTGTATCAGTGGGTATTTGGTTGCCATCGTATGCTAGGTCAAAAACGGGTGAAAGGGACATAAAATCAAAAAAGCCCAATAAAACAAAGAGTTTTATGGGCTTTTGACTGGAGCCAGCAATCGGGTTCGAACCGATGACCTCATGATTACAAATCAAGTGCTCTACCAACTGAGCTATACTGGCTTAACCCAAAAAATCTGGAAAGTAAACGGGGCGATCATACGACAACGCGGATGCTCGTATCAAGACGAAACGCATCGTAACGGAAAACGCATCAGGCAGACTCTCGTCTCTACCTTTTCCCTGTTACCTATTCTTGGCGGCTAGCCACCGGGCGTCCGCCTTTGATGTTGGGCTCGTTGGTCAGGGAACGTGGCAGCCAGCAACGGCTTGTCGAAGTCGCGCCGCAGCGCCTCTGACACCATCACCGAGTCGGCCTTGGCCACCTGGTTGAACGCCTCCTGATGCGCCGATCCGGCATGAGTGCCGCTGCCGCTCTCAGTCAGCATCGTGAGCAGACCGCCGGTGCCGAGCAGGGTGATCTGCCGGTCGAGGCAGTCCAGATGGTCGCGGAAGGGCGGCTTACCGTTGCCTCCGCCGTTGATGTACTTCAGTACACGTCGAGAAACGAACTCCAGTCGCGCAGCGCGAGGTTGCGGCGGAAGTACTGCACGGCCAGGATGCGGTCAAGGGCGATGGGCGACTCTACAATCGCGAAGTTACTCCGCTCGATCTTCTCGCCCTCATCCACACCCGAACGCGCGTCGCGGTTGTAACGCCCTTCGCCGAACATGCCGCTGCGGCACCAGAACCACTGTTCCACCGGCTCTAGGCGCACGATGCCCCGGCCGCCATCGGCGTAGTGCATCTCAACATGCGCGAAACCCCGGAAGGTGGCGGAGGCCAGAAAGGCGACCGCCTCGCGCAGGTTCTCTACGCGATCGTACTGGTCGCGCAGGTAGGCCGCCTGCCCGCAGAGCACCGTGTCGGTCGGCGACTCCTCATGCTGCACATCCCACTGGCAGGCGAGTAGCGCCGCCCGGATGCGATTGAACCGTGTATTTGGACAAAAACCTGTGAGCAAATGATCTGGCAAAGAGTTTGGCATAAAGAACGAGACACGCCTACCCGTCCCATGACAAAAATGCTGAGGACGGAAAGTTTGTTTTATGACAATAGCCCTCCGCATGGCCAGGCCGCGCAATGAGGAGGCCGATCGTGAGTCAGCCGCAGGTTTGGCGGAAGGTGAAGGGCGCGACGCCGGTCTTGCGCTTGAAGAGTGAAGAGAAGTGCTTCTGGCTGCAGAAGCCGGCGCGCTCGGCGATTTCTGTGACGGACAGGTCTGTCTGGGCGAGCAGCCGGCGGGCTTCGTCGAGGCGTAACCGAGGAGGGGAAAGATAAACCCTTCCGCCGTATTGAAACAGAAGCGGTCTGGACCTACGACGCTGTCGAGGACGACGCCGATTGCCCGCTTTTCGTCGATAACCGCGATGCCGAAGGCCTCGGGAATCTTGTCTTTCATGGCGCGGAGAAACGGCGCGGCTAACGTTTTCAGGGTCTCATGGCGCATAAGACACCCCCTTTCTTTCGATACTATATTCCTGCCTGCCGACGGAAGACAAGCCCGCATTGTCAAATTGCGAACTTTGAGTCCCCTTGTTTTGTCATCTTACGGGTAGACATGGAGCCCGTTCTGTGGCTTAATACACACAATGAAAAATTTGTTTTGTGTTGTCGTTCTCTTGGCTTGCGGCGCGTTTGCCGATACGGCGGAGGAGGCGCTGGCATTGGCGCAGAGGACGCTCGCGTATGTCGAGCGCGCCGCGCCGCGCCCAGAGATGCAAAAGGATCTGGCGGCGCTGGCTCAGCGGCTGCCGCAGACGCAAGAGGCTGCGGCACGCGGCGCTCTTGAAAAAGAGATCCGGGCGCTGCGGCGGCGCATCCTCTTCTCACATCCGGCTTTGGCTTTTGACCGGCTGCTCGCCGCCCAGCGCGGCATTCCGTATACGGCGGCGCCGCATATGGTCGACCAGTATACGGGACGGTGCTCGCGCCCGGGCCCGGGGCTCGTGGTGATCGAGGACTGGAAAGGCGCGCCGCACAAGACGGAGCCTCTGAAGGGCAAACTTCCCTTGGGCACCGTGCTCAACCCCGACCTGCACTGGGACGGCGACCGGGTGATTTTCGCTTTCTGCGACCATACGGCGAAGCGACCGCCGGCCGCCGAGGGCGTGGTGGTTCCGACCGTGCTGGCCGGTATCACGCGGGGTCCGAACGCCGACATTATCCGGAAGCTGGATCCGGAGAACCCCTGTTTCAAGGACGGGCCGAAGGACTATGACCCGAACCCGATCGCGCACCTGCGGCACTTCATCTGGGAAGCGGCGCTGGACGGCTCGTGGGTGCGCCAGCTCACCGGCACGGCGAAAGACCCGATGGAGACGTGGGACGGGCGGCAGACCGTGCTGATCGAAGACGCCGACCCGTGTTATCTGCCGGACGGCGGCTTCGCTTTCAACTCCACGCGCTGCCAGAGTTACGGGCGCTGTCACTGGGGGCGCTACACGCCGGCGTTTCTGATCTACCGGGCGGACAAGGACGGCTCGAACATCCGGCAGCTCTCCTATGGCGAGGCGAACGAATGGGAGCCTGCCGTGCTGAACGACGGGCGGATCGCCTACACCCGCTGGGACTACATCAACCGCAATGCGGTGTGGTATCAGAGCCTGTGGACGATGAAGCCCGACGGCACGGGCACGGCGCATTTTTACGGGAACTACACCATGCATCCCGGCATCCAGACGGAGGTCCAGCCGATCCCCGGCACGCACGTCGTGGTGGCCACGGCGGCGGCGCACCACTACCTCACGGCGGGCTCGCTCATCACCATCGACACGCACAAGGGCGAGGACGGACCCGAGCCGCTCACGCGCCTGACGCCCGAGGTCCCCTGGCCCGAGTCGGAGGGGTGGAATCTGCCGGGCTGCTATGCCGCCCCGCGTCCCGTCAACGACACGCTGTTCTTCGCCAGCTACTCGGCCGAACCTTGGGGCGGGGCTCCGCAATACGGCGCGTGGCCGTCGAACAAGGCGTTCGGGATTTGGCTGGTGGACACGCTGGGAGGGCGCGAGCTGATCTATCAGGACCCCGAGATCGGCACCTTCAATCCGATCCCGATCATGAAGCGTCCGCGCCCGCCCGTGATTCCCTCCGTGCTGCCCCCTGCGGCGACCGCCCCCGACTCCGGCGTGTGCTATGTCGAGAACGTGTACGACTGCCGCGAGCCGCTGGAGGCCGGCAGCATCAAGTACCTGCGCGTCAACCAGCTCATGAACCAGCCGGCGGCGAAAAAGCCGAATCGCGACGCGGGGCGCGATGTGGATATTTACAAGCGCCCGCTCGGCGTCGTGCCGGTTGCGGCGGACGGCTCTGCGGCCTTTCGGATCCCGGCAGGCAGGCCGATCCAGCTGCAGGCGCTGAACGCCGACGGCATGGCTGTGTTCACCATGCGCTCGTTCATCTATGCGCATAAGGGCGAGGTCTTGGGCTGCGCGGGCTGCCACGAGGACAAGATGCGCAGCCGGCCGCCGCAGGAGCTGGCGAAAAAGCGTGAAATCGCCGACCCCCGGCCCATGCCGGCGCTCGACTACGAGGGCGGCTTCAGTTTCGTGCGGACGGTTCAGCCGGTGTTCGACAGGAACTGCATCAGGTGCCACGGGTTGACCCCGGCCGGTAAAGACGGAAAGGCGCCGCTGAGTCTGATCGGGACTCAGGCGAGTCAGAATCTGGTCGAGCGCAAGCTGGTCAGTTGGGCCGAGTCATTCTATGAGACCGGCGCGAGCAAGACGAACGACTACTTCGCGATCGCGAGCCCGCTGACGGCGATCCTGAAGAAGGGGCACCACGACGTGAAGCTCACGAAAGACGAGTGGGACGCGCTGATCGTCTGGATGGACCTGAACGTGGCGCAGTTCAGCGACGGCTATTACGAGTTCAACCGCGCGGAGCAGCGTCAGCCGGACCCCGAGGGCGAGAAGCGGCTGAGGGCCGCGGTCGAGACGCGCTTCGGCAAGGAGGTCGCGGCGCAGCCGTTCCCCGCGCTCGTGAACGTCGGGGCGCCGGAAAAGAGCCGGGTCCTGCTGGCGGCCCTGCCTGCGGATAAAGGCGGCTGGGGACAATTAGAAAGGGGCTTCAAAGGCACGGATGATCCGAACTATCAGGCGCTGCTGTCGCTGGTGCAGGCGTCGATCGCGCCGCAGGCGTATCATGATTTCTGCGGCACCTGCGGGCGGGGCAAGGCGTGCGTGTGCAACAGCTGCTGGGTCTGGATGGGGCACTTCAACGAGCCGTCGCCCGCAGCCGTCAAGCGGCAGACGGCTGCTTATTAAGGTGCTGTTTAAATGACCACGTGTTCGTTAGACACGCACGAATACGCTGTTAGCATCCGATTAAGCCGTGTCATGTCTTGCGCCGCCGGATGAGCCTGACAAGCCATGTAATTGTCACGATGGCCAAGAGCGCCAAAGCAAGCCACCCCAAGTTTTTTTTGCCGATGAATTTCTCGGCGGCTGTCCCGAAAAGATATCCGCCTCCCGCAAACGTCACTGCCCACAGGGCCGCGCCGAGCACGTTGAGAATGACGAAGCGCCGCGTCCTGACCTCGCTCATTCCGATCACGAAGGGAGTGATGTTGCGAAGTCCGTAAAGGAAACGGAATCCCAGAATGAACCACGTTTGATATTCTTCCAGCAGGCGATACACTCTCACCGCGCGCACCTGCCATCTCGGGCGCCTGGCCACGAACGCCTGCCCCCGGCAACGACCGAAAAAAAACACAAGCTGATCACTGCACAAGCTGCCGCAAAAGGCGCACAAGATGATCAGCGGCAATGACAGGTCGCCCTCTTTTGCTGCGATTCCGGCTAGAATGACTATCGACTCGCCCTCCAGGAAAGTCCAGATCAGCAGGACGATGTAGGGAAGATACTTGTGGCTTTCAAGAATATGTTCGATGTCCAGCATGCCCGCCCCTTCCAATTTCCACTACCAATGTGGGCAAGCCCACAACCCTCACCCCGGCCCTCTCCCAGAGGGCGAGGGTGCAAACAACTTGTTTTTTATTGTGCTTGTTGGTTCGTAAGGCACTAATGACCGCCGGTACGCCACGCCGCCAAGGCGTGGTTGGCCGGACGCAGGGCCGGGGCCAGCGACTGATAGACCGCGCTTAACGGCTGATAGCGTGCGTGCCGTGCCGCGTCCGGATAAAAGACGCGGGTCGAGCCTTTGATGCGGTCCGCCGCCTCGTCGAGGTCGCGCCAGAGGCCGAGCGTCACGCCCGCCAGCATGGCCGCGCCGAGCGGAGAGGTGTCTTGGATCTCCGAGACCTCGACCTCCATGCCGGAGATGTCGGCCTTGTTCTGCAGCCAGAAGGCGTTGCGCGTCGCGCCGCCCGAGGCGACGATCCGCTCGAACCGCGTACACATGTTCCGCTCCATGGTCTGGAGGATGTGCAGGAACTGGTGGTTGAGGCCTTCGATCACGGCGCGGAGCAGATCGGCCTTGCGCGTGGTGTTGAGCAGGCCGATGAAAGCCCCGGCTGCGCGTCCGTCGTTCACCGGGCAGGCGGCCGATGAGAGATAGGGAAGGAAGATGATGCCGCCCGCGCCCGGTTGGGTGTTCAGTTCGACCTCTGCCACAACCTCGTCCCATGGGCGTGCCGCGTCGCCGGTGATTTCGCGGAGCCAGGTCAGCGCGGAGGACGAGGGCGATCCGCCCCAGGCCGCATACCGCTGCGGCGCGACGTGCGCCTGCATGCAGATGCCGGCGCGGCCCAGTTCCCAACTGCAGTCCGGCTTTGCGACGGTCGCGATCAGATTCTCCCAGCTCCCCATCACGTTCGAAACCACGCCCGGCCGGTGCGCGCCGACCGGCAGCGTGCCGCAGATGTGGTCTTGTCCCGCCAGAACAACGGGGGTGCCCTGCGGCAGCCCCGTCATCCTCGCGGCTTCGGCATGAAGCGTCCCCAGCGGCGTGCCCGAAGGCTTCACTTCCGGCAGCAGCCGCCGTGGAATACCGGAGGCCGCAATCAGCTCCTCCGACCAGTTGCGCTTCTTCTGATCGAAAAGCAGCATGCAGCTCGCCATGCTCGGATCGGTCGCGCGCACGCCGCTTAGCTTGAAGTTGATGAAGTCCTCGATCAGCAGCCACGACGCGGCCCGCTCGATGATCCGCGGCTCATGCTCCATCATCCAGCGCACGCGCATCACGCCGGTCATCGCCCAAGGAGGGAAGCCTGCGATGGCGCAGGTCTTCTCCGCGCCGATGTTCTGCTCCCACCACTCCGCTTGGGGCGCGGTGCGCCCGCAGTGCCAACTGATGAAGGGGTAGAGCGTCTCGCCTTCCGCGTCAACCGGAACGCCGTCCATGCCCATGCCCGTTACGGCCACGCCCGCGACCCTTGCCGGATCATCGATGGAGGCCAGGGCTTCGCGGCACGCCGCGCCCACGCCGCTCCAGATCGCGTCGGGGTTCCAGAAGACCCACTCGGGGTGCGTCGCGGCATACGGGTTGTAACGTTCGGTCGGGCGCGAGGCGGCGGCCGCACAGCGTCCGTCGGGCGTGTAAAGGCAGACCTTGATCGAAGTCGATCCGAGATCGACGGCGGCCACGAGTTTGCGGTCAGGTGTCATGATTTCAACCCCCATATAGGAACCGATTCACTAGCATCCCATAGGAAATACCCAATAAATAAGGCGTTTTTGCGATGTTTTCAAAATACACACTCTTTTGGGGTGGCAAAAAACGCAAAAACCTGCGAATTCTTTGGAAATCCTATGGGATGCTAGTGGAACCGATTTTATCACATTGAATGAAGGATGGCATAGACAGCCTTGTAGCGCAAGACGAGAATTTCCCGCGAAGAACTTCAGCCGGCTGATGTTTCGGGGAGGTGGCTGTTCGGCGCCATAATACAACGACTTGACAGGTCTCCCAGCTTCTGACACCCTTTTAATATGAACCTCACCTCGCCGCCTGACATCATCCGTAAATTGTGCGAAACCTTTGCACTGCACAAGGAACATTACCGATCCGGTCAGTACAACGAGACCCAGTTGCGCCGCGAGTTTCTCGACCCTTTCTTCAAGGCGCTGGGCTGGGACATCGACAACGGGCGGGGATATGCCGACGCCTACAAGGACGTTATCCACGAGGATGCCATCCGGATGGGAGTATCCACCAAGGCGCCGGACTACTGTTTCAGGATCGGGGGTGCCCGTAAGTTCTTCCTCGAGGCCAAGAAGCCGTCAGTCAACATCGAGTCGGACTCGGCCCCCGCCTACCAGTTGCGCCGCTACGGCTGGTCGGCCAAACTGTCACTCTCCATCCTTTCCGACTTCGAGGAGTTCGCCGTGTACGACACGCGCCTCCGGCCGCAAAAGAACGACCGTGCGCCCGTCGGCCGCACGCTGTATATCACCTGCGACCAGTACGCCGAGCGGTGGGGCGAGATCGCGGCCATCTTCTCACGGGAGGCCGTGCTCCAAGGATCGTTCGACAAATATGCCGACACTTCCAAGCAGAAGCGCGGCACCGGCACGGTGGACGACGCGTTCCTTGAGGAGATCGAGCGCTGGCGCGATGCACTGGCCCGCCACCTCGCTCTGCGCAATCCGAATCTCTCTGTCCGCGACCTCAACTATGCGGTTCAGAAGACCATTGACCGCATTATCTTCCTGCGCATTTGCGAGGATCGCGGGACGGAAGACTATGGTCGTCTCCAGTCGCTGCTTAACGGTACCCGCACCTACCCCCGGCTGATGGAGCTTTTCCGCCAGGCTGACGACCGCTACAACTCCGGTCTCTTCCACTTCGAGAGTGAGCGCGGCTGCGGTAGCGCGCCGGATACGCTCACCCCCGACCTGTGTGTGGACGACAAGGTGCTCAAGGATATCCTCACCAACCTCTACTACCCCGATTCGCCTTACGCGTTTTCCGTGCTGCCCGCCGACATCCTTGGACAGGTCTACGAGCAGTTCCTTGGCAAGACCATCCGCCTGACAGCCGGCCATCAGGCTAAGATCGAGGAGAAGCCCGAAGTCCGCAAGGCCGGCGGCGTCTACTACACGCCCGGCTACATCGTGGACTACATCGTCCGCAACACGCTCGGACGCCTCCTCGACGGCGACGATCCTGACAAGCCCGCGCCCGTCACCCTCGCCAAGGCCGCGGAAATCAAAGTGCTCGATCCCGCCTGCGGTTCCGGTTCGTTCCTGATTGTCGCCTACCAGCATCTGCTCGACTGGCACCAGCGCCAGTACACCGCCGATCCCGTTACCGGCGAACTCGACATCGTCAAGGCCAAGAAGCATGCAGCCGGTAAGGCACCCCGCGTCTACCAAGCCTCTGGCGGTGTCTGGCGGCTCACGACAGCGGAGCGCAAGCGTATCCTTCTCAACAACATCCACGGCGTGGACATCGACTCACAAGCGGTGGAGGTCACCAAACTCTCACTCCTGCTCAAGGTGCTCGAAGGCGAGACGCAGCAGCAGCTCCAGCGCGACTTCATTAGCGAACGCCAGCGCATCCTCC
>JANYBJ010000021.1 GCA_025360845.1 bacterium | reverse complement strand
AATAGACGTCGACGCCCTATCCAACTGGTCGTAGGCCGCCAGACTCTTCGGAAGTGTTTCCAAGAGTTCACCCGCCCACGCCACAAAACGAATCGACTCCTGACAGACGGTCAACTTCTCATGGTCAAAAAGCTCATTCGTGATGACAGCGTAATAGAACGTGCGCGCCTAAATCAAGATTATGATTACGAGCAAGATTACGATTACGATGCACCGACCTCAACAGAACTGCCATGCGCCCTGTCGATTGCCCATTGCCGATTGCCTATTGCATTCTCCTGCCCCGGCATGACATACTTATTTCGCTTTCACGCCAGTACTCATGAGCACAGTTGATCTATCCTGCAAACGGTTTCTTTTTCCCCCGATGCATCCGGAGGGGCGGCGCTTCGTCGTCATTGCGGCGCTGCTGGCGCTTCTCGCCGCCGTGCTGTGGCTGCCGCTCGCCGGGCCTGGCATTCTGCTGACCCTCGGCGTGTACCTCTTCTTCCGCGACCCTGAACGTGTGACGCCCGCCGACCCCCGCGCGGTCGCCAGCCCCGCCGACGGCATCGTCTGCATGATCATGCAGACCCCGCTCCCGGCCGCGCTCGAAGCGGGCAACACACCTGTCTGGCGCGTGAGCGTGTTCATGAGCGTGTTCAACGTCCACGTCAACCGCATGCCCGCCGCCGGCACGATCCTCAAAAGCCACTACATCCCCGGCAAATTTTTCAACGCCTCGCTCGACAAAGCCAGCGAGGACAACGAACGCCACCTTTACCTGATGCGGACCGAAAACGGGCAGACGCTCGCCTTCGTCCAAATCGCCGGCCTCATCGCACGCCGCATCCTCTGCCTCGTGCGTGAAGGACAGACCCTCACGCGCGGCGAACGGTTCGGCCTGATCCGTTTCGGCAGCCGGGTGGACGTCTACCTGCCTCCGGGCGTCGAACCCGCCGTGCGCGTCGGCCAAATCATGGTCGCGGGCGAAACCCCCATCGCCAGCCTCTAACCGTTTTTCACAGGTGTCACATGGGCAAGTTCAGATTCCGTAAACGCAAACAGAAACAGCATGTCGAGCGCGAGATCCCGATCCGCACGATGATCCCGAACCTCGTGACCCTGATGGCTGCGGCCAGCGGCGTCACCTCGATCCGCTACAGCTGCCAAGGCCACTGGCACATGGCCGTGATCGCGATTTTGGCCGCCTGCGTCTTGGACGGTCTGGACGGGCGCGTGGCGCGTATGTTGCGGGCCACCTCCAAACTCGGCGCGGAACTCGACTCGCTCGCGGACTTCGTGAGCTTCGGCGTCGCACCCGCCCTTCTCGTCTATTTCTGGATCATGGAAGCGGTCTCCCCTGAAAGCGCGGCCTACCCCTTCCGCGGCGTGTTCTGGGCTCTGGCGCTCTTCCACGCCATGTGCTGCGCTTTCCGGCTGGCGCGTTTCAACATCATGATCGAAGACGGCCCCAAGCAACCCTATTGGAAACACTTCTTTATGGGTCTGCCCGCACCCGGCGGCGCGGGAATTCTGCTGACGCCCGTCATCTGGCAACTCCACACCGAATCGAATGTTTTTCAATCGCCTTGGGTCGGCGGCGCGATGCTGTTCCTCTGCGGCGTGCTGATGGCCTGCCGCTGGCCCACCATCTCCGCAAAAAGCCTGCGGGTTCCGGCCAGATACATGGTTCCGGTATTGCTCTTCGTGATGTTTGTGATCGGCATGCTGGTCTCGCAGTTCTGGCCGACACTCGGCGTGATCGGCGTCCTCTACCTGCTGTCCATCCCGGTGTCCGGCATCGTCTTCCTGCGCATGCGCCGGAGGTACGAGGCGAAAGCCCCCGTGCCGCCCGCCTCGCCTCTACCGCCTAATACCTGATTCCGCAGCTCACCTGATACAGCCCCATCTTCTCGACGGGCACGGGCTGAAATCCAGGGATTAGCTGATAGACCGCCGCATCGGGCTTCAGCCGGAAATCACCCCCTGCCAGATCCACAAAACCCGGATCTTCCGCCGTCGCGTAATCGGTCTCGTTGGTTATCCAGCGTCCGCTCTTTATCTCGCCGCAACCCACGAAGAGATTGCGCGGCGCGATGTTGTCGCGGGCCGCGCCGGGCTGCGGGTCCATGAACCCGGCCAGTTCCGGATAACGCCCGGTGTAGGGAGGCTTGGTGATGTCCACCTCTTTCAGCAGACGCTCCTGCCACAGCGGCGCGTTGATGAAGTCCTTCCAGCGTTTATCGTCCCACGGGGCTGAACCCAACGCCCGCTTGCACTCGATGAAGATGTTGTTCTCCGCCAGATTGCCGTGGCCGCCGTGCGAGAACACCGTGCCGAACGAGCCCTTGCCCGGATCGCCGCAGCGGTAGAATACGTTGCCGTACACCGTGTCGCCCCCGTCGCCGTCGTCGAAATAGACCGCCGCGTTGCCGTGTCCGCGCGGGCAGCCGATGTCGCGCCACAGGTTGTAGCGCAGCACATTGCCGCGGCACGAGGGGTTGCGGCCTTTGTAGAACGCCGCCGCGTCATCGGACGAGACGCAGACGTTGCTCACCACGTTGTACTCGAAGAGGTGGTCGTTGCCCCACACGCTCACGGCCTGATGCGGCGCGTCATGGATGAGGTTGTGCCGCGCCACGTTGCCGACACCCGAAAGCTGAAGCGCGCTGGCATAGGTGAGCTGGTGAACCGAAAAGTTCCAGATGTGCGTGTTCTCCACCACATGCCCTGCCGGGGTCAGCGTCTTGCGGTCGCCGCCGCCGAGGTGGATGCCGCCCGTGCCCGTGTCGTGAATGTCGCACGCGAAGATGCGGTTGCCCGCGCCGCCATCCATGTAAATCGCCTTTCGGCGGAGATTGCGGAACAGACACCCTTCAACGCTCACGCGCCGACAGTCGATGACCGTCATACCGTCGCCCTGCGCCTCCTCAAAGGTCAATCCGCGCAAGGTCAAGTTGCGCACGTTCTGCAGCGTCAACAGAGGCTCGTCGCGTGTCGCGAGCGTCACTCGCGCCGTCTCGATTTTCTCAGGAGGCCAGAAGTAAAGCCGGTTGGTTTCGCGGTCGATGAAATACTCGCCAGGCTGGTCAAGCTCCTCAAACACGTTGACCGCCCGCCACCGCCGCGGCGAGGGATTCCCCTGCCGCACGCCGTACTGGTGTCCGACCTTCAGCGTGATCTCATGTTTCACGGGATCGATGGCCGCCACCCGGATCGCGTCGTCGTACCAGTCGAAACACCAGAAGCCGTGCAGCCACACGCCGGCAGCGAGGCTCCAACGCGACGGCCGGTCGCCTTCGTACGTGAACACGCCGCCTTTGTTCTCCGCCGGCCTCTGCTTGTTGGGATCAGCGGAGTCCGTGACCGAGCCGTCGTTCTTCATCGTCCCCTCGTCCACGATGGTCTTGATCGTCGCCCACCCCTCGTTCGGCCAGCACGCCAGCGTCATGCGCTTCCCGTTGAAGAACAGTTCCGGCACCGCGAAGGGCAAACGGAAATTATCCGAAGGCACCTGCGACTTCGGCACGCCCAGAGCAGTCAGGTCCACGCAAAGCACCTTCCCTTGGGCCGACGCGTCCAGCCGGGCCGTCATTGCCGCGTCGGCGATCGGAATGAAAGCCGCCGGAGGGATCGTCTGCGACCCGCTCAGCGAGACCTCTGCGCCCGGCTCGGCCGCATAGACCACCGGCGCGCCGGCAAGACCCGAATCCTCCGCAGAAAAGCTGACCTTCTCAGACAGCGCGTAACGTCCCGCATGCAGGACGACCTCCGCGCCGCCTCTCAGCAAGCCCGACGCCTTGGCCGCACGGATCGCTTCGCGTGCCTGTGCCACGGTCGCAAACGGTTTCTCCGCCGTTCCCGGCCCCGCGTTGTCGCCATCGGGACGAACATGGAACACGACCCTTTCCGCACCTGCCGCCGCACGCCGGATCGCCTCGCCCCAGAACCTCCCGAGGGCCTGCGACCCCTGCTCATTCGGATGAAGGAAAAAAACACCGGCCTGCCCGTCTTCATGGCGCATGTCGGTGAGGTGATTCCGCTCGAAATATTCCCAACCCAGCTTGCTGCCCTCGAAGACCTGACCCGGGCGCGATGTGTCGTAATCCGCCGCCAGCGCGGCAATCTCCGGCCAGTAGGAGCGCAGCCGCGCTTGGCCTTCCGCGAGATAACGCGCCGAGTTGTAGGTGTTGGTGCTGTACCAGACCGGGTACTGGAACACCACCTTCGCACGCGGATAAGCGGCCAACAGAAGGTCGGTGATCGCCTTGAGGTTCGCCCGGTAGGTGGCAGACGCCATCGGCGCACCGTTGGGGCCCTGGCTCGCGCTGTCGTTGGTGCCGAGCATGATCGAGAAGACCAGCTCGCGGTCGGTCGACACGAATGCGTCAGCCGCCGCCTTCACGCCCTTCGCGTCGTTTCCTTCCGGAGGCAGAAAATCCAGCGTCGTGTGGCCGCTGTGCCCCTGGTTCGAGGTCCGGACCTCCGCGACGTCCGCACACCTTCTCAGATAGGCCGCCGCCGATTCCACGGGCGTTTTCGGCTCCGTGATGCTGTCGCCGATGAACACGATGTCCAGCTTGACCGGCTGTCGCTCCGCCGCCCCCGCGCAGAACACCGTCGCCACCAAAAACGCCGCAACGCCAATGCTTCGCTTGTGCATAACTTCTCCCCTGCGAATTCGCTGACCATTCAAGTGAAAACAGTTTTGCACATCGGTGTGCCAAACGCAACCCCGTGCGCGCTTCCCGGATTCATCACCCCTCCTTGACTTACCCGTCTTCGCGGCGATACACTCGCGAGACCTTTAAGGAACCTTGATGAAGTACAAAATCCGAAAAATGACTCTGGCTGATTTTGACGCCTCGCTCGCCTTGTGGCGTAGCCTCACCTGTTCTCTCCTCTTGTTCGCATCGCTCTGTTTTCCGCTGCTGGCGCAGGAGCAGACCGCTGCCGCAAAGCCTGCCCTTGACCTGGAGCAGCGCACCCGCGGCACGGTGCTCAACGCCCGCGTCGATGCTCACTGGCTGAAAGGCCGTCCCCAGTTCTGGTACCGCCGTCAGGTCGCCACCAACCAGACCGAGTTTGTGCGCGTCGACGCGGCGGCCGCCGCCAAGCGCCCCGCCTTCGACCAGGTCCGGCTCGCCGCCGCTTGGCAGCGCGCGCTCGGAAAGCCCGTCGACCCCAAGGCGCTCCCGATCGACGACCTGCGTTTCTCCGACGATGACTGCACGCTGCTTTTTGAGGGCGCAGGCGGCACCTGGGAGTGTACGCTCGCGACCTACTCTGTGCAGCGCAGCTCGCAACATCTCGCGGCCGCGCTGGAGCGCGATCCCCGGCCGAGCCGCGGCAGCAGCGAAGAGGCGGTGCTGGTGTTCAGCAACCGCTCGGGCGGCGAGATCGAACTGTGGTGGCTCGACACGCAAAACAAGCGCCACGCCTACGGACGCGTGGCCGACGGCCAGGAATATCGCCAACATACGTTCGCGGGGCACGTGTGGCAGGCGACCCGTCCGGACGGCACCAACCTCGGCGTGGTCGAGGCCGTCCGGGGCCTCACCTTTGCTGTGGTCGACGGCAGCCTGCCGCCCGCGCCGCCGCCTCCGCCTGACCCCAACCGCTCGCCCGACGGTAAGTGGCAGGCGGTGATCATCAAAGACAACCTCTGGCTCAAGCCTCTCGCGGGCGGCGATCCGGTCGCTCTGAGCACGGATGGAACACATGACGACCGGTACGACCTGCCCGTGGTCTGGTCGCCGGACGCTACCCGCCTCTTGGCGATGCAGACACGCGAAGGTGACCACCGCGCCGTCACTCTCGTGGAATCCTCACCCGCCGATCAGGTTCAGCCCAAGGTCCGAAACGTCGACTACCTTAAGCCCGGCGACCGCGTGCCCCAGCCGCGTCCACGACTTTTCGATGTGGCCGCACGGCGGACGATTCCCGTTTCCGATGAACTTTTCGCCAATCCGTGGAGCGTGGAGGAGCCGCGTTGGAACGCCGATATCAAGGCCTTCACCATGACCTACAACCAGCGGGGCCACCAGACGCTGCGCATGGTCGCCGTCGGCACCAACGGCACCGCCCGCGCGCTCATCGAGGAACGTTCCGCAACCTTCATCGACTATGCGGGGAAACACTTCTGCCACACCCGCGAGGGCTACGGCGAAATCATCTGGATGTCGGAACGCGACGGCTGGAACCACCTCTATCTCTACAATGCCGCCACGGGGCAGGTGAAGAACCCGATCACGAAAGGCCCGTGGGGCGTGCGCGAGGTCGAGCGGGTGGACGACGCGAGCGGACGCATCTGGTTCACGCTCAGCGGAATCAATCCCGGCGAAGACCCCTACCTCCTCCACCACGCTCGCATCAATTGCGACGGCACGGGGATGACGCTGCTGACCGCGGGCAACGGTACCCACGAGGTCGCCTGTTCACCGGACAGCCGTTATCTGATCGACACCTGGTCGCGCGTCGACGCGCCGCCCGTGAGCGTGCTGCGCGACGGCGAAAGCGGACGCGAGCTGCTCACTCTGGAACGTGCCGACATCGCCGCGCTGCTCGCGACGGGCTGGCGGCTGCCCGAGCCGTTCACGGCCAAGGGCCGCGACGGGAAGACCGACATCTGCGGCGTGATCTGGCGACCGACCGCCTTCTCGCCCGACCGGCACTATCCGGTCATCGAAGACATCTACGCCGGACCGCAAAGCGCGTTCGTGCCCAAAGCTTTCGCGAGTTTCTTCGGACAGCAGCGTCTGGCTGAGCTGGGTTTCGTGGTGGTGATGATCGACGGCATGGGCACCTCGCACCGTTCCAAGGCCTTTCACGACGTCTGCTGGAAGAACCTCGGCGACGCGGGGTTCCCGGACCGCATCGCCTGGCTGCGTGCGGCCGCCGCAACCCGTCCGTGGATGGACCTGACGCGCGTGGGCATCTACGGCGGCTCGGCGGGCGGACAGAACGCGCTGCGCGGGCTGCTCATGTATCCGGACTTCTACAAGGCGGGCGTCGCGGACTGCGGTTGCCACGACAACCGCATGGACAAGATCTGGTGGAACGAACTGTGGATGGGCTGGCCCGTCGGGCCGCACTACGCGGAGCAGTCGAACGTCACGCAGGCCCACCGGCTGCAAGGCAAGCTGATGCTGATCGTCGGTGAACTCGACGACAACGTCGACCCCTCTTCCACGATGCAAGTGGCGAACGCGCTGGTGAAGGCCGACAAAGACTTCGATCTGGTGATCATACCCGGCACGGGCCACGGTGCCGCGGAGACGCCCTACGGCAGCCGCCGCCGCGCCGACTTTTTCGTCCGCCATTTGCTGGGAAAAGAGCCCGTCGCCCGCTAGAGCATTTTCAGTAATAGCGCAGCCCATCTGCGGCTCGACAGAGTCTCGCCCTCCAGGCGAAAGACGGGCGACTTTTTGGAGGGCGAGCGTCCTCGCGAGCCGTATCGCATGGCCCTGACGGCCACACAAACGAAGGCACCGCGAATGCGCATGAACGGCCTGGTAACTTAATTGATCTTTTGTCACCTGATAGAAAAACCATGAAAGCGCCCTACTCGTGGATCTCCGTCTTGGCCTTATCCACGTCAAACCCGTGCTCCCGGAACCACGGGAACAGATCGCGCCCCATGGCTACGCTCAGCACGGCCACCGTGTTGTTCGCGTCATATTTCTTGATCTTGTCGGGCAAGGCCAGCCGGCGTTTGGCTTGAAAATATCGGGCGAGGAAATCCGGCTTCTCTTGGCGCATCTGTTCGAGAATCCAGAACGTCTTGCCCCAGTGGATATCCCTGACCGCGCCGCCTTCCAGTTTCGGCGCGCCGGACAGGCTGTTGCCCTCCAGGTCATAGAGCTTCATCTCGGGGTCATGCCGCAGCCCGCCCGCGATCGTCTCCTTGATCCGCCGGTTCGCCTCTTCCGCATACCCCATGTCGATCATCACCAGATTGCCCACGTAGGTTGCGATGGGCTCGTTCCAGATCTCGGGGAAGGGCAGCACCCACGAATGCACCGACTCGTGCGTGATGAACTCGATCATGCTGTCCTCGCGCTCCGGAAAACCTCCCCACCAGACAGCCAGTCCGACCAAACGGCCCGACGAGAAGCCGCCCCCGCCCGTGGCCAACAAGCCGATCTCCGACGCCATGCCTTCCGAAAGAGGCACGCCCATGCGCTTCCCGACCGCCGGCTTGACGCGCTGCGCGATGTCGAACATGGCCCGCGCGTAGGGCTTGAGGTAGTCGCTGTAATGCAGCTTCAGCCCGTTGTGGTCCTCGACATAATCGCCGGGCGTCAGGCCGCGCCCGTTAAAAGGCTTGGCGTCGTCCACACGCTTGCCGCCCGCGAGCCGCACCAAGACCGGCGAGAGCCATGCGGCGTTAAGCGGGTCGCTCGCGTCCGGATTGCTGCCCGCGAGTCCACGGGCAAGCGCCAGCAGCCGCCCCTTGCCGACCCTGCGCATCGCTGCCACAGGTGCCTGCGCGGCATCCGACACCAGCACGGTCCAGAGGTCGGGCTGCGCCAGCGTCAGGCGGGTGCCGACATCGCCTTCAACCGCTTTCGCGCCCAAGGCTTCGACCGCCTTGAGCGGGCTGCGGGCGCCGCCCTCGAACGTCACGCCGAACGTCTTTGCCAGCTCGGCCTGCGGACCGCTCGCCGAACCGCCGAAAATCACCACGCCGCCGCCCTCGCCGAGAAATGCGTTGATCGCCGCGACATCCTCCGGCCCGTAGCGGAGCTGCTCCGCGCACGCGAGCAACACCAGCAGGTTTACGTTGGAGAGGTCGAACTTATACAGCGTCCCCCAACTGGTCACCGCCTTTTGGTCACTCAGGTACTGGCGG
>JANYBJ010000219.1 GCA_025360845.1 bacterium | reverse complement strand
ATCGAAAACTTGGAGGTCGAATCGTATCGCGCCAAGCAGGTGTGAGGAAAGGTTCCTGTTAGAGGTTACACGCTCTAGGTTCACGCTTCAACGGCTCAGGTCTACTGGGGGGAAGACCTGGGTTGTCATGGTGTTGCGTTTGTTTGGTTTTCAGGGGGGGATGTGCGTTTATGGTAAATGCAGGGAAACGCCTGCTAAAAGGGGAGCTTTGGCACCGTGTCGCGTGTGTCATGGGAATGGTTTGGTGTCTGTTGGTTCCGGCGGCGTGTATGACACCGGACAAGGCGGTCCGGGAGACAGACGAAGCGGGGACGCGTCTGGCGACGGCGTTTTGGCAGAGGCAGACGGGCCAAACCAACACGTTTGACATGTGCCGGCCTGCGGACGCGCTGACATTGCGGATCGCGTTGCTGGCGGCGGCACGCGGGGAGCAGGGTGTGGTTTTTCCACAGATTCCTTATGTCAAGGCGGACGGTTCTTCCAACGACGTGTTCTGTTTGTCGCTGAGCGACGCGCTGTGCGTGGCTGTCCGGGACGACCGCAAGTATCAGAAGCTTAAAGAGGCTATTTTTTCCAGAGCGCTGGACCTGGACTATCAGCAGTATGGGTTTGAAACCTCGTTCAGCGGAACGATGCTGGCACTCCTTTCGGGCGGCACTGGCTCGGACCAGGTGACGGGCGGCGCGTCCACGACAGCCAAGCGCACGCTGCCCGACGGGACAACGATCGCGGGGCTGCTGGCCATGGATGTCGTGAGCCTGCTGCGCGACGACTGGCAGTCGGCGGGCTTTTCGGGCGACCTGACCGCCACCGTTCCCCTGATGCGCGGAGCGGGCCGCGAGATCGTCCGAGAGCCGCTGACTCAGGCTGAGCGTAACTTGGACTACGCGATACAGGCTTTCGAGAACTATCGGCAGACCTATGCGGTCTCGGTGGCGGCCGGGTATTACCGCGTGCTTGAGCTCGCGCAACTGTTGATCAACGCCGCCGAAAACGAGCGCCGCTTGGGCGAGAACAACCGGCGTGCCGAGATGATGTTCGATGCGGGCCGCATGGAACGTATTCAGGTCGATCAGGCGCGTACGGATTTGTTGAAGGCTGGCGAGAGCGTAATCAGTTCCCGCAAAAGCTACGAGGCCCAACTCGACTCTTTCAAGCTGTTGCTCGGGTTGCCGCCCGAGGGCCATGTGACCGTCGCCCCCGTCGAACTTCAACGGCTTGAAATGCAGATGGAGCAGATGGCGAAAAGCAGTGAGAGCGCGACGGTTGATTTCCCGGACGAGGCGGATTCTTTCCGCATGGCACTGTCCTCTCGTCATGACCTCGCTATCACGCGGGGAATGCTGGAGGATGCCGAGCGCGGTGTCAAGGTCGCCGCTGATGCGCTGCGTGCGGACGTGGCCTTGACCGGAAGCCTCTCGGCAAACAGGCGGCGAGTGGCCGCCGGTGACGGATTCGAAGATGTGGACAAATGGGCGGGCGGAGTGCGAGTCGGTTTTCCGTGGGACCGGCGACAGGAGCGAAATGCGTTCAAGAAGCAGCTGATCGCGGTGGAGCAGGCCAAACGCGAGTTGGAGGAGCAGGAGGACAATGTGAAGCTGGCGGTGAGAAACGGGTTGCGCAACCTTGTGGCCGCGCGGGCCTCATATATGAACCAGGTCGAGACCTTGAAGGTGGCGCGCTTGCGTGTGGACAGCAACGGGCTCTTCCTTCAGTCGGGGCGCTCGACGATGCGTGATATCTTGGAGGCTGAAAGCGCGATGTTGACTGCCCGAAATGACTTTTGCTCGGCGGTGATTGCGTGGCGCATGACCGATCTGGAACTGCGCCGTGATATGGGTGTTCTCGAAGTCTCGGAGGCAGGGATGTGGTGCATTGTGAATAGGGAGAGCCATGATTAAGAAGCCGGCCAAAAAGAAAAAGGTGATCATCTCCTGCATCGTGCTCGCACTTGTGTGTGGAACGTGGTTGCTGGTGCGTGGCCGTGAAAAGAAAAGCGAGCCCGTGCCTGTGTTTGCTGTCCAGAACGGGCCGCTGACCATCGCCGTCACTTCCAGCGGCTCGCTTCAGAGCCGCGACAAAGTGGTGATTTCCAGCGAGTTGGAGGGCAACAATACGGTGATCTGGGTGATCGACGAAGGTACCAACGTGCAGAGAGGAGACCTGTTGCTGGAATTCGACGCCAGCGCACTTATCGACAAGCGCAACGAGCAGGAGATCGTGGTGGCCAACGCCGAATCGAGCAAGACCATCGCACAGGAGAAGCTGGGAATCACTAAGGGGGACTGCGAGGCTGCGACGTTGGAGCGGGAGGTTGACCTGACGCTGGCGAAGATGTCGCTCCAGAAATATCAGGAAGGTGATTTTCCCCAGCAATTGCGGCAGAACGAGGCGGATATCGCGTTGGCCGAAGAGGAGGTCAAGCGCGCGTCGGAAAGGCTGGATTGGTCCCAGCGGCTGGCGAAGGAGGGGTTTCTGACGCGCACGGAGCTCCAGGCCGACGAGTTGGCGCTGCAGCGCAAACGGATTGACCTCGACATGGCCAAGACCAAGATGAGTGTGCTGACCAACTTTACGGTGGTGCAGGAGCGCTCGACGCTGGACAGCACGCTTCGCAAGGCAGACCGGGCGATGGTTCGCACCGAATGGCAGAACAAGGCGACGCTGCGCCAGGTCGAGAGTGAACTCCGCACACGTCTGCGCGAGTACGACCGCGCGACTAACCGGTTGTCGGAGCTGAACTCCCAGATCGTGAAGAGTAAGATCTACGCGCCGACGAACGGGATCGTGCTCTACACCTCGACGGTGTTGATCTCGCGGCGGCAGTGGTGGATCAAGCCGCTGGCCGTGGGGGCGACGGCGGTCGAGCGGCAGGAGCTGATCTATATACCGATCGAGTCCGGAATGGTGGTGGAGGTGATGATTCCCGAAGCCAGCCTCAACAAGATCGATAACCGGATGCCCGCGCGTGTGAAGATCGATGCCTTTCCCGGACGAGTGTTCGATGGCCGCCTCGTGAAGATCGGCATCCTGCCGGACGGTCAGAGCTCGCAACTGAATCCCGATATGAAGTTGTACAAGTGCGAGATCGAATGCGATTTCAAAGACGTGGTCATTCGGCCTGGCATGAGCTGCGACGTGGAACTGGTGAAGGCGTCCTACGAGAAAGTGCTGTATGTGCCGGTGCAATGCGTCGTGCGTGTGGACGGGTTGCCGCGCGTGTATGTCAAGGAGCGCGCCGAGTGGGTGCCGCGGATTGTGCGTGTGGGGATGGACAATAACCGCATGATCCACATTCTCGAAGGGGTGAAAGAAGGCGAAGAGGTCATGCTGGCGCCGCCGGTCAAAGAGCAGAAAGAGAACTTCAAGTCGCAGCCTCCAGCCAAAAACGGAAACGGGTCGAACGAGCCTAAACCTCAAAAGAATACGGGCAATGGAACGGCTGTCGGCGCGGACGTGAAGAAAGCGGTTGAAACGCCATGATCGTGTGCGGCACAGAGATGCCCCGGCCGCGCTCGGACGAGGTGGTGCGGCTGGATGACGTGATGCGGCACTACCTGGTTGGTGATGAGGTGGTGCGTGCGCTGGATGGCGTCTCGTTCTCGATGCGCAAAGGGTCTTACTGGGCGATCATGGGGCCGAGCGGCTCGGGCAAGAGCACGATGCTGAATATCCTCGGCTGCCTCGACCGGCCGTCATCGGGCGCGTATTGGCTGAACGGCGAGAATGTGGCCGAGATGGACGACAATCAATTGAGTGACCACCGCTTGAAGAACCTCGGTTTCATCTTTCAGAGCTTCCATCTGATTCCCCAGTTGACGGTGGGCGAGAATATCGAAGTGCCATTGCTCTATCTGGGGTTGCCGCACGCCGAACGGCGGTACAAGGCCGAAGCCCTGGCGGAGCGCGTGGGCATGTCCCACCGGTTGCGGCATTTGCCCTCCGAGCTTTCCGGCGGCCAGCGCCAGCGCGTGGCCGTGGCGCGGGCGCTGGCGAATGACCCGGCGGTCCTGTTGGCCGACGAGCCGACGGGCAATCTGGACAGCGCGACGAGCGTGCAGATCATGGGCCTGTTCCAAGAGCTGTACGAACAGGGCAAGACGGTGATTCTGGTGACTCATGAGCCGGATATCGCCAAGTATGCGAAAGCGAACATCGTGTTGAAAGACGGACGCATCCTGTCGCTCCACGGGGAGGGCGTGTGAACCAGATCCTCTACTTGTGGCCGTTTGTCCGTTTGGGGCTTTCCGACGTGTGGAGGCATAAGACCCGCTCGTTCCTGACGATGCTGGGCATGGTGTTCGGCGTGGGCAGCGTGATCGCGATGCTGGCGGTGGGCGAAGGCGCCAGCCAGCAGGCGCTGGACTCGATCAAACGGCTCGGCAGTCAGAACATCATGGTGATGTCGGTGAAGCCGACCACCGAAGACGGCGGCAACACGGGGTCGCAGCGCGGCAGCCTGGCGGTTTACGGCCTGTTGTATGAGGACGAGGAGCGTATCAAGGAAACCGTGCCTGGGGTGACGTTGACCGTGCCCGCCCGCATGACCCGGCGTAACGCGCGCCTGGGGGAGCGGCAGCTCGAGATGCGTGTGGTGGAGACGAATCCGGATTGGTTCGAGGTGGTGCAGCGGCCGGTTTTGGCAGGGCGTGTGCTCGGCGAGCACGACCTGCGCATGCGGGCCAATGTGTGCGTGCTCACTGAACATGGCGTGCGGCGTCTGTTGGCTGCGGAGGAAATGATCGGACAGCGCATCCGGATCGCATCCGGTGTCTTTGAGGTCATCGGCATCGTCAAGAACGAGACGGGCGGCACTGTGCGCGCGCCGGACAGCGAGGCCGACGCCTACATCCCGATCACGACGGGGACACAGCTGTTCGGCGAGGCGAACATCCGGTATTCGGCGGGCGGCATGGAGGGTGAGAAGGTCGAGTTGAGTCAGATCATTGTTAAGATGGCAGACACTGAGGCGGTCGAGCCCGGCAGCAAGGCGATCGAGGCGGTCTTGGCGCGGTTTCACAAGAAGAGGGATTTCCGCATCGACGTGCCGCTGACGTTGCTGCGTGAGGCCGAGCGCACCAAGCGGACCTACAACATCGTGCTGGGGGCGATTGCGGGCATCAGTCTTCTGGTGGGCGGCATCGGTATCATGAACATCATGCTGGCCTCGGTTACCGAACGCACCAAAGAGATCGGCATCCGGCGGGCCATTGGCGCGCGGCGCAGCCGGATCGTGGTGCAGTTCCTGATCAACACGTGTGTGTTGTCGATCGGAGGAGGCATTGTCGGGCTGTTGCTGGGTGTCAGCATCCCCCTGCTGATCACCGCGTTCACGGCGATGCCGACCGTGGTGCAGCCGTACAGTTTGGTGTTGGCCTTTGGAATCAGCGTGGGGATCGGCATTGTGTTCGGACTCTATCCGGCGTTGCGCGCGGCCTCCCTCGATCCGATTGAGGCGTTGCGCCACGAGTAAGAGTTTGGGTTATCCGGCGGCTCCGAGGACGAGCTGATAGAAACTGACGTCAAGCCAACGGTCGAATTTGAAACCCGCCTCTTTGAGCGTTCCGGCGTGTGTGAAGCCGAGTTTCTCGTGCAGTGCGACGCTGGCCCGGTTGCTGGCGTCGATGACGCCGACCAGCGTATGAAGCTGCTGCCGCTCGGCGGTTTCGATCAAGCGCCGCATGAGCGTGAGACCGAGACCTCTGCCGCGGAAATCCTTGTGCACATAGATCGAGTGCTCGACCGTGAACCTGTAGCCTTCGTACATGCGGAAGGTGCCGTATGTGGCAAAGCCGGCGAGGCGTCCGCCCTCGTCCTCCGCGCCGATGACAGGGAACCCGCTGGTCTCTTTCTTGCGAAACCATTCGACCATGCTCTCGGGCGGGCGGGGCTGATAGTCGTAGAGCGCGGTCGAGTGGATGATCGCGTCGTTGAAAAGGTCGAGGATGGCCGCGGCATGGGTCGGATACGTACACGAGACAAAAGTCATGGCGTTCTCCTGTAGAGTCTCAGTCATAGGAGCGGAAATATTCGCGAAGCAACCGGCAGGTGCCTATCGGCCCGGCAGGCCAAAGGCGCGAGGGCGTGGAGGCTTCGAGTTTCTGCTCGATGTCGTCCGGCAGGTCGGTGAGAAAATCGAGGCCTGTGAGCGCTTCGATTTCGTCGATCGAGACGAGGGTGGTGCGTGTGGCTGTACGCCGCCGGATGGTCTGCGGCATCAAGACCGCGAAGGCGCGGACGGTCCCTTGGCTCTGCGACACGACAATCTGGTAGAAGGCGGTCGGGATGTCCACGCCGGAGGCCAGGCGTTTGCCGTTCGGCGCGGAGAGGGCGCCGGCAATCACCCATACGTTGCCGTAACAGTCGGGCCAAAGGTCGGCGACGCGGAATTCCACGTCGCGCCAGGGCCCTTGATTCAGGCTGGGGCGCTGCGGGCAGATGTTGGAGGTCAGGAAGGTTTGCGTTTGCGCCGTTTTGCCGTAGCGGGTGGCGATGGCGAGGTTGGGTGCCATGTGGCCGCGGTCGTAGCCGCTCTTGGCGTAATCCTTGCCTTGAGGCGAATGGATCGCAGCGGTGTCGGGAAGGAAACTGGCGGGCCGGGGGGGAAGGACCGCTTGGCGGCTCACGGGATACGCTTTGTAAACCACCCAGACGGGATGGCGCAGCGAGGGCGAGTACCCGACGATAAAGCCGGTTTTGTTCAGCACGGTGATGTCGTCCGGTGCGGGGCTGTTGGCCAGGCGTTTAGGCAGGCCTGCGCAGAAGAGGCTGTTGGTGGGCAATGCTGCGGCAAACGCCGCAGTCACATCGTGTCCGGTCAGCCCCAACGAGTCGGTCACATCGGCTGTCACGTTGCCGACATGCTGGAACCAGTAGGCTGCCTGAGAAGGCCATTTCTGGGCCTGGACCTCTTGCCAGAAGCGCGGCTCATGGACATACCAGTTGGAGGCGCCGAGCGCGAGCAGAAGCGCAAGGCTGAAGGTGCCGGATAAAGTTTTAAGAAAACGGTGCATGTCGGGGTAGCGAATAATTATTCGCCCTTAAAGGTTCAGGTGGGGCCAGAGGCCGGAGCGGGCCAAGCGGGAGAGGGCGGTGGCGAGAAGCTCACGATGGGTCCCGAAGTTAAGCCGGGCGAAACCGGGCGCGCCAAACGGTGCGCCGTCCATGAGGGCGACGCCGTGTGAGAGGAAATGTTTCGCGGGGGTCAGGCCGTGCATCTGGCCGAGCCAGGGACGGAAATCGAGCCAGGCGAGATAGGTGGCCTCGACGTGCGGCATGGCCACGCCCCAGGCGCAGGCGGCCTTTTCCACCGCGTCGCGATTGGCGCGGAGGGTGTCGAGCAGACCCAGCCGCCAAGGCTCCGCATGGCGGTAGGCGGCATCGGCGGCGACCCAGCCGAAAAGGTTCACGTGCGGCACGATGCCGGCCATCGCCGCGCGGAAGCGCTGCCGCAGGGAGGGGTCGGGGATGATCGCGAACGCGCAGGAGAGGCCCGGCAGATTGTAGGTTTTGCTGGGGGCGAGCAGCGTGACAAGGGTCTCGGCGAATTCGGGTGCGGCGCAGGCGGCGGGCGTGTAGGCGTGGGGCGGGTCGAGCACGAGACCGCCGTGGATTTCGTCCGAGCAGACGATCAGGTTGCGGGCGCGGCAGAAGCCGAGCAGAGCGCGGAGTTCTGCGGAAGTCCAGTTACGACCAAGCGGGTTGTGCGGGTTGCAGAGGATGAAGAGTCGCGTCGTGGGAGTCAACGCGGCATCCAGCGCGTCCAGGTCGAAGGCGGGGCGTCCGAGGTCGTCGCAGGTCATAGGCGCAGTGACGAGGCGGCGTGCGGAGAGAGCCGTGGCTTCGAGGAAGGGCGGGTAGGCGGGGACTGTGGTGGCGACGGCGTCGCCGGGCACACCTGTGGCGCGGCAGAGGATATTCAGGCCGCAGACGAGGCCGGGCACGGGAACGACCCACAAAGGGTCGATGGCGAACCCGTAGAGTTTGCGGTGGTAATCGATCATGGCCTCGACGGCGGCGCGCGAGTCTTTCGCGTAGCCGTAGACGCCGTGCGCCACGCGCTGAGCGAGCGCTTCGGTGATGGCGGGAGCGGAGCGGAAATCCATATCCGCGACCCAAAGCGGCAGAATGTCGCGGTCCGCATAGAGGCCCCACTTGAGGCTGTCGCTGCCGCGGCGTTCGGTGGGCGTTTCGAAAAATGTGGGGGAGAAGGACATGGGTTAGGGCGTGGCCTGCACATAGGCGTAACAGCGGCTGAGCGCGCTTCGGAAGGCCTCGGGCGTGCGGTTCTCTTGAGCCAGAGTTGCGAGCCCTTGGTGGCTGAGTGTCGCGCCGAGGGCTGGGGAGTGACAGATCTTGAGGATGCCGTCGGCGAGGTCTTCGGGTGTGGGGCGCGTGATGAGCGCATTGGACGGCGAGAGCACGGCGCGGTTGGCCGGCGTGTCTGCGGCCACGATCGGCGTGCCGGAACGGAGGTAGTCGAGGACCTTGATAGGCGCTGTGATTCCTGAGCGGCGGGGAGAGACCAATACGTCGGCGACCGCGAGCAGGGCGGCCAGTTCGGAGGGTAATATGCGGCCCGGGAAAGCGACGCTCTGCTCGATTCCCGCGTGGGCGAGGGCTTCGCGCATGCGCAGGATCTCGGCCTCTCCGCCGCCGACGACCACGAAACGCGCCTGGGGGGCGGCTGAGAGCACGCGCGGCAAGGCGTTGAAAAAAAGATCAAGGCCGTGGAAAAGGGTGTTCGAGCCCACGCAGACGACGAGCTTCTGACCTGCGGCGGTGCGGAAACGCGCTTGGGCGAGGTTTCGGGCGGGCTGCGAGACCTCTTCGGTGACGGCGGGGATGTCGGGAATGACGCAGGCCCGGCTGCGGCGGCCGAAGCGGTCGAGGAGTCCGATGACGGAGGTGTCGTTGCCGATGACCGCGTCGGCTTTTTTCAGGGCGCTGTGTTCGAGGAAACGGTAGAAGCCCAGCCAGAGCCGGCGCGGTCCTTTGAGCCGTTCGTGACTGAGTCCGGTGTGGCGCTCAAACACACACGGGGTTTTCGTAAGCCGGCTTGCCAGCCAAGCGATGACGCCGCAGTCGTCGATACCGTGGATGAGGGTGTAGGGGGTGTGACCCGCGAGAAAAACCGCTTTGAAAAGCATCAGGGTGTCGAGCAGGAAACGTCGGACCGAGGGGCCCGACGGCAGGCTGCTGCAGAAGGGGATGCGCGGCACGAAAAACGTGTTGGTGCCGGGCACCTGGGGTGTTTGGCCGACGGGCACGGTGAGCAGGTCGACGGTGTGGCCCAGCGAGACCAGCGCTTCGAGGTTGTGGCGGATGCGGTGGCAGGCGCCCTCCCAAGGGTAGTACGGCTTGGAGGTGATGAAAAGGATGCGGCTCATGGGAATAGGCCAGCGAAGCAAAAGGGCGAGGGTAGAAAGCTACCAGTTGTCAGGCAGTTCAATACGGATCGTGCGACTTTTCATGGCGTCTTTTTGCGCCTGAGAGGGCCCGTTGACCTGTGTGGCAGGCAAGGCCCAGAGCGTGCCGGGCTCCGACTCGTCGGGCACATGAATGAGGGCGGCGCACGTCGGGCACTCCGTTTCTTGGCTAGCCATGTCGACGGGAGCTTCGATTTCCTGATGACAACCCGGACAGATAAAGGAAAGAAATGCGGTTTCTTCAACATGCGCGTTCATGTCACCTCCACACCTGATAAATGCGCGTATCATAGTACGGAACACGTACCGAACGCGAGCCCATTTTTAATGCTAAACAGGAATTGCGGAAGCCGTCAATTTGTGTCATAGTAAGACTGTGGATGCGGTTTATATCCTGAATGTTTCAGTTTGCATCTGCGGATGAAGGGTTCGAGCCCATGACACCAATCAATGCCCGGCAAGACCATAAATCTCTGTATCGACAGTTGATGTCTGGTCTGTATGATGCCATGCTGGTGACCGATCCCAATGGCCATGTGATCGAACTCAACCCGCGTGCGACGGAGTATTTCCTGTATAAGCAGGACGAGGTGTGGGACAAGCCGGTGGCGACGCTCATCCCGGGCGTGACGGCGCACATGGTCGAACGGATCCGCAAGGGGCTTGAAGACGCGCGGCACATCATGCTGGACGCCAAGTGCATGAGGCGCGACGGAACGTCTTTTGCGGCTGAGGTGACGATCAGCGTGATCGATCTCATTAACGGAAACGACCTGGTGTTCACGGTCCGCAACACCGAGCGCCGGCGCAAGCAGTGGGAGGCGTTGCGCAGCATGTCCAATGCGTTCGCTAACGCGCAGAGCGCCTGTTTCGTGTGCGATGACAAGCGCGTGTTCAAGTCGGTGAACCCGGCGTTTCTGGAAATGTTTGACCGGGCGTCCGAGGAGGACGTGCTGGGGTTGACTTTTGAGGAGCTGATGCCCGATGATCCGTTGCCGAGTTTCTTCGACCGCGCCTTGGCGGGGGAGCAGTTGGCCTACCGGCTCGAGGCAGGCACCGATACGGACGCTGTGTCCGAAGTGGAAGTGCGAATGACGCCTGACCGTCGCGGCAAAGATAAAAGTGTGGGTGTAGTCGGATCGATCCTGCATCTGTAAGCGTTTTTTAGAAAAGTGAGTGTTGAGTTGATGAAAGAGAAGAGTCCGGCCGTCATGGCCTTTGTGGTGTCGAAAGTGGAGTCGGGGCAGTCGATCCAGGTGTTCCTTTCCCTCAAGTTGTCGATTTCCAAACGTGCGGCGAAAAACCTGTGCGATGACAAGGTCGTGTGGGTGAACCGGCGGAGCGTGTGGATGGCGCACCACCTGTTGCATCAAGGCGACACCGTGGAGGTTCCGTCATCGGTCAAGTCGAAAGGCGAAGCCGCCCCCAAGGCCAAGGTCCGCGTGTTGATCGAGGACGATTTCTATCTGGTGGCCGACAAGCCTTCGGGGCTGATTTCGGTCGGTGAGAACAGTGTGGAAACGGTCTTGCGCGAACAGACGGGGCAGGTCACGCTTCAGGCGGTACACCGTCTCGACCGCGACACGACCGGCTGTCTGCTGCTGGCCAAGAACGCGGCCGCTTTTGCCGCGGCCGTGGCGCTGTTCAAGACGCGGCGGGTTTCCAAAACCTATCAGGCCATCGTATCCGGCAAGTTTGACCGCTCGGCTTCGACGGTGGATCAGGAGCTGGACGGGGAACGCGCGGTCAGCCACATCCAGCGTGAGGCGGTCTCCAAGGACGCGAGTTTCTTGAAGGTCAAAATCGAGACCGGGCGCACGCATCAGATCCGGCGTCACTTGGCCTCGATCCGGCACCCGGTATTGGGCGACCGCGAGTACGGTTTCAAGTTGGCCCGCGACCCGCGCCTGATGACGATTCCGCGTCACATGCTGCACGCCTCGGGGCTGGAGTTGCCCCATCCGATGCTGCCGGGTAAGACCCTTAAGGCTCACAGTCCGCTGCCCGCCGATTTCCGGCGTTGCCTCAAACTGTTCGAAATGGGCAAATGACGCGGTCCGTAACGGACACACCGGGACATGCTCACTATCCGCACAGTTTGGATTACGCGTCCTGAGGGCGTGACCCCCGCGTTCGAAGTGTATCCTCGACCGGTCGCCGGAAGCGGCGCGGCGGAGGAGACGCTCTATGTGACCAACGATCCCTTGGCTTTCGATGACCTCCTGCCTGAGGGGCGGGCCTGCGTGGTCGATGTGATGGCCGTACGCGCGTTCGCCTGCTCACAGACGCCGCTGGAAAGGGCCGGACAACTCTTCGAGGGCGAGCCGCCTTCTGCCGAAGCGCTGTGGCAGGTGTGGCGGAAAATGGCGTCACGGTTGGACGCGTTTCCCCTGTGGGCACTGGAGACCATTGAACTGCTGCTGCGCGATCTCGATGAGCGGGCTCTGGCCCGTCTGTTCGGCTCATTCGCGGAACGCGTACGGACATCAGGTGCGGCGTGCGGCAACTGGAGCGACACATTTAAATCCGAGGTGTTCCGGGGCGAGAAGCGCGAACTGCCTCCGCACGCCGATTGCACGCCTCTGGACATTGACCGCGTGGCCGCGCATCTGATGCCGGGCGGCACCTTTGCCCGCCTGATGCCGGGGTACGAGTCGCGCCCGGGACAGGTGGAGATGCTGCGTGCGGTGACGCGCGCCTTCAACGAGGGGCGGCATCTGGTGGTCGAGGCCGGTACGGGTGTCGGCAAGAGTCTCGCTTACCTGATCCCTGCCGCAGCCTGGGCGCGGCTCAACGCCGTGCCGGTGGTGATCAGCACCAACACGCGCAACTTGCAGTCGCAGCTCGTCGAGAAGGACCTGCCGCTGGTCAGAGAGGCGATCCGTGCGGACTTCGGGAGCGGCGAGGCGGGGCTGCTGCGGGTGGCTTTGCTCAAGGGTCGCTCAAACTACTTCTGTTTGCGGCGGCTGGCGATTCTGCTGGAGCACAGTCAGTTTGAGCTGGAGCGGCCCGAGCTGCGGCAGTTCGCCGAGGCCGTGGCTTGGGCGGTACAGACACCCGATGGCGATCTCGATTCGTTTGCGGGAGCGGGGCACGCTGATCCTGCATTCCTCGCTAAGCTGTCGTCGACGGGCGAGGAATGTCCTGGCCGCGCCTGTCGCTTTTACCGTCGTTGTTTCTTGCAGAAGGCGCGGGCGCGGGCAGCGGCCGCGCATGTGGTGATCGCCAATCACGCGCTGGTCTTTTCGGAATCGCAGGCGCCGGGAAGCACCCTGCCGCCTTACGCGCAGATCGTGTTCGACGAGGCGCATAACCTTGAAGAGGCGGCCACGCGCCACCTGTCGGTCGAAGTCACGCAGGCCCGCCTGAACCAGATGGTGCGGCGGCTGAGCCGCGGCAAGGGCAAACGCGCGGGCGGCGTCCTGGAGGTGTTGCGCAACCATCTTGAGAAAGGCGCGATCACGGCCGACGAGGAGACCGCGCGCGCGTTGCGCCGCCAGGTCCGCGTCATCAAAAGCGCCTTGGAGCAGATGCAGGGCTCTGCGAGGCGGCTGTTTGAGACGCTGTACGGCCTTGTGGCGACGAACAACGCCGCGACGCGGTTCCGCTGTATTCCGGTCACGGAGTGCGCATTGCCCGGCGAGGCGGCAGAAGCGGAACGTCCCGGAAAGCGCGAGGTGTATCGCAGCGGCGCTTTTGTGGCGTGCGGCGGGGAGTTGGACGAGGCGGCGGTTGCGGACGACAAGGTCGCGTTGAAAGCGGCGATCGCCGAGGCGGCTGGGCAGCTCCTCGCGTTGGGAGAGGCGCTGCGGCGGACGTCCGAAGGGGAGCTGTCGCTGTACGGCGACCAGGCGGCGAACGTCGAAGGCGCGGCCGCGACGCTGCGGATATTTGCGCTGGATGTCGATTTCGTGTTGGCCGCATCGGACTCCGACCATGTGTTCTGGGCCGAGCCTGCCGGGCGCGGCGAGCGCACGGCGCGTCTGTACGCGGCGCCGCTGAAGATCGCGGCCGCGCTGGCCGACCTGCTCTACCGGCAGAAGGCGTCCGTGGTCTTCTGCTCCGCGACCATGCGGGTGGGCGGCTCTTTCAACTACATCGGAAAACGGCTGGGAATCGACTTGATCGAGCCGGAGCGCATTGTCACCTGTGTGGCGGAGAGCCCGTTCAATTATCTCACGCAGTGCGCGACGTTGGCGCCAACGTTCCTTCCTGAACCCTCGGGGAGTAAAGGAGGGGCTTACGCGGAGCAACTCAGCGCGCTGATGCTGGATGTCTTCACCCGGACGCGCGGGCGGGCCATGGGGCTGTTCACCAGCTACGAGATGATGAACCAGGTTGCGCGGCTTTTGGAAGAGCCGCTGCGTGAGGCGGGCATCCGCTTGCTGGTACACGGGGTCAACGGCACGCGGGATCAGATCACGCGCGTGTTCCGCTCGGGGGGCGCGTGTGTGCTGCTGGGGACGCATTCGTTCTGGGAGGGCGTGGACGTGGCGGGGGAGGCGCTGAGCTGTGTGGTGATGGCTAGGCTGCCTTTCGCGGCGGTCGGCGATCCGATCGTCGAGGCCCGCAGCGAACAGATCGATCAGGCGGGCGGCAGTTCGTTCCGCGAGTTCTCATTGCCGCAGGCGGTGATCCGCTTCAGGCAGGGGTTCGGACGGTTGATCCGCACGCGTGAGGACAAGGGAGTTGTCATCGTGGCAGATCCCCGCATCGTGACCAAGAACTACGGCTCGACCTTTAAAAAGAGCCTGCCCTGCCCGGTGCTGAGTGTGACGAGCCGCGACGAACTGCTCGCCCGCGTGGAGGCGCTCTTCGCGTGACCTGACGGCCCGCCGCCGTCGGTGTCAGAACAGGATCGACAGCGAGCGTTCATTCAGTGCGGCGGTCAGATCGGCGAGGTCGGTGGCGAGGTTGGCCGCTTCGCTGGCCAGCGAATTTTCAAAAGCCTGCTTCGGCATCAGTGCTGTGAAGTCGTTCAAGGTGACGGACGGCAGATTCGGGACGGTTTCGGCGGGCTGACGTGGGCGCAGCAGGACGGCGATGCCCAAGAGCAACGCGCAGCAGGCCGCAACGCGCAGCAGCGGTTTTATGAAAGTCTGCGGCAGGTGCAAGGGAGAGACAGGCGGGGTCGCCGCGATCCGTGCGCAGGCTTTGGACACGCGTGCGGGATCAGCGGAGCGGAGAGACGGCACGGCTTGCCGCAGCGCCGCTTCTAACGCGGTCGCAGAATTTGATTTCTTTCGCATCGGTCACCTCCTCTTCTTCAACGTGTCAGTTTCCCCGGCTTTTTCGAGCGCGCTTGCCAGTGCGGCACGCGCCCGGTGCAACAACACCCTCACATGTACGGCGGTGCGGCCCGTCATGGCGGCGATCTCAGAGGGTTCGAAATCCTCGCCGTAGCAGAGCCACAGCAGTTCGTATGCGGCGGACGTCAGGCGGGCACGGGCGAAAGGCCAGATGTCGGCCTCAGCGCCCGCACCCGGAGCCCGCTGATTGTCCGAAACCCCGTCCGCCTCCTCCAGCGCCACCGTGGGTTTGTGCGCACGGTGCCAGTTCAACATCACGCGCCGTGCGACGGTCAGCGCCCACGGCAGAAACGGTCTGCGCGGGTCATACGCGCCTGCCGCGCGGTAAAGGCGCAGGCAGGTGTCTTGATACAGATCGTCGCGGTCCGCATGAGGCACGCCGAGCTGTGAAAAGAAGCGCTCCAACCGGGGTTCCAACGCCTCCGCAACCACACGGAAGGCGTTGGCGTCTCCGGTTGCCACCGCCTGCATGGCCTGACGCAGGTGGTCATCGTTTTGTGTACTCGAATCCACGGTCTCGCGAGTATACCTTCTTCGGCTGGCCCTGTCAGTGAAACCCGGCGTCATGACCCACGGGAATCGCCCCGGTCTCAGTTCGTTGCGGCGGGTGCCGGTGCCGCGGCTTGGGCGGCCCGCTTGGCCTCGCGTTGGCGCATGACGTTCTCGAAGACATTCTTGGGAAGGGTTACCGTCACGCTGATCGTGCGTCCTTGGCTATTGATTTTCGCCAGCGAGGCCAAAGCGGCCGGTTCAGGAGCCTCGGCGGAACGCAGCAGCGAGAGCGCCTGGATGCCCATGAGCGCCTGCTGGATCTGCAGGGCGGTCTCGTCCGAAACGGCAGTCACCGCAAGCTCCGCGCTGAGCGATTCCGCGTCCGCCGCGCGCACGCTCAGGCGCAGAGCCTGGGCCTGCTTAAGGGCTTCGGCCTTCGGCTGGGTCCCGACGATAGCGGGCAGGTCGACGGCTTGGAGCGTCAGCAACTCCTGGCCTGTCCGGGTCAGCGCCGCTTTAAATTCCGAGTCGGGGGCAAGCCCCGTCTTCTTTCCGGCCAGCACGTCCAGCGCGTCCGTCAGCGTGGTCTGCGAACTCGAGAGCATGGCGAGGCCTGGTTTGGCGAACGAGATGAATTTCTGCGAATCGTCGGTCCAGCCGAGGACCGTGAAGCCATCGTGTTGGACGGCCGTGTAGTTCTTGCTCCCTGCAAGGATCGTGCTGAGGCGTTGAACGTCAAAGGTCCCGTAGACGTAAGCGACCCCGCCTTTCTCCGCGCTGCCGTTACCCGCGATGATGAGCTGGTCGATATCCTTAAGCAGGTCGATGCCGAACATGGCCTTGATCGCGGCGAGTTTAACCTGCGCCTCCTGTCGTTTGTCCGTGTCGATCTGGCCGGCCATCGCCTGAAGCATCGGCGAGGCTTGGGCGGCCTTCATGTCGAGGTTGAGCACCCATTTGGTTCCCGAGGGGAGGTCTTTCAGGTTGGCCGCCCGGGCCTGCAGGCAGACGAGAGCGCCTGTCACCAACAGCATTCGCTTGAACATCTTGAACTCCTTCGTTATGGCTCGTGGTTACGTCACGCCGGGTCGGCCTCCCAAACAGAGGCCTGTCGCGCATGACACCCGGTAGTACACGCGGATGGGCAGGAGCGTTACAGCAGGGAAAAGGTTTCGGCGAGTGGGGCTGGCGTCATGGCTGAATGAGAACGGCGCGGTAGAAGAGCGTGGGTTCGTTGGTGATATCGCGATCAGGCCCCCCGAGGTCAGTCCAGGGTGTCTGTTTGTCCTCTCCTATGACGGCTACACCGTCGGGTGCGGCAGACTGCCACGAGCCGCTGTTCAGACTCTTGCGGTACTCGATCCGGTAGGTCGCGCCGGCGCTGGCACCAAGGAGCACGAGATCGACGGCTTTGAGGGCTTTGACCCAGTGGCGGCCGATGATGTCACAGGCGAGTACAGCGACTTCGATGTCCTGTTGCACCTTGATGGATCCCAGTGGGTTCGATGCGGAAACGTAGATGGATTTGCGTCCGATCGTGTTCCAGAGGCAAGCGGAGCGCGTGTCGGTCAGTTCGTGGTGCGTGTTTTCCGTGTCGGCGTTGTCGGTGACGGACCAGCGGTACGTGATCGGTGTAAGCGGAAATTCTCCGGAGACGGTGGCGGTCAGGTTGAGGCTGCCGCCGCGTGTGGCAAAGCCAGGGGCTTTCAACGAAATATCCGCGAGTTCACCGCTGTGCCGCCTCGAAGTGCGCCTGACGAACTGTGAAGGCCTGGTTGTTTTGCAGATGGAGCAGGGTTCCGCCGTCGTATCCGCTCATATGGGTGACCGTGATGGTGAGGCTCTCGGCACCGCCAGCCCCTGTGGCTTTCGCCGCATAGCTTTCCCGGTTGGCGTACCGCAGATTGGTACCTGCGCTCGGATTGAGGCCGGTTGTGAGCGCTTCGCCGGTACCCTCGAACTCGACCGTGCCGACGAAGGGGGTTGTCTGCGAGCCGACAGACAGGTTACAGGGTGTCGGACCGAGCGCAACCCCGTTCGCCAGCACAAAATTCACATCGGTGTCGAGCCAACATTCCGCCGTTGCGCCTCCTGTGAGGGTCAGGTTCGTGTTGATGTGGACCTGCCAAAAGCCATCCGACGCCTCTCGCCGTACCCCGGCAACCCACCACCAGTTGCACCCGGCCTCGTCGATACGTCTGATGAGGACGTTGGTGACGGCCACCGCAATGTCGATCCAGCCGGTGATGGGCGACGGCGGCCCTCCCATGGCGTAGGGCTTCCGATGGATACGGTAGTGGGTCGCGCCAGCGACAGGGTTAAAGGTCACACGGATGCGGTCGAGATACGTCCCGTCCGATGCGGAGACGCCGGTCGGAGCGGCCAACTGCGGGATGTCCCTGCGGCCCCTGGCCGGAAGGCTGAAGGCACTTGCACCGACTGTATTTGTGGCCTTGAGCCAGTAATAGTAATACGTGTCGGCAACAGCACTCGTGTCTTGATAGGGCGAACCAGCCGTCGATGCGAGCAGAGTGGCGGTTGCCGAGTTGCTGACGGTGTGACGATAAATATGATAACCCAGAGCCTGCGTCCCGGACCACTCGAGCTCAACGCTACTGCGTGAGGTGTCGACGGATGCCGTGACCTTCGTAGGCGGTGGCGGCGCTTCCGGGAAAGGATAGCGAAACTGCATGCCCGTCTGGTCAAGCGGACTCAGGTGCGTGAGTTGTCCGATCGTGTCTTGGTACTGGCAGTAGGCCGGCAGCATCTGGATGGTTGGCAGTCCGTCTGTGCTGAAAGCGTATTGGTCATAGTGCATGACGGAATCGAAGTCGTACGCGCCGTAATTGTCAGAATTGGAGCTCTTATAAAAGTTGCCTTCTTTGTTCGCCAATATGTTTTGCCAGTTAATGGTCACGTAGCGGTCTCGGTCGCTGCGCGACTGCTCGTGAAGCAGACCGAGCGCGTGGCCCATCTCGTGTACGATCACAAACTTGACGCTCCAAGCGGCGATGCTTATTCTAAGTTGCGTTAAAGTTGAGACTAACTATTCACGGCCACGCCGTCAGACTGCGCAACCCGTCGGTATTGGCTGCCAGCCGGGGCAACCCGGCGTTGAGTTGAGCGAGGACCCCGTCCATCGAGTCGCGTTGGACACCGCGGGGCGAAACGGTGCCGGAGACCAGCAACGCCGTATCCGCACCATCCGTCCGAAACGCGCCTCGTCTTGGAAAACGACACGGACGCTCCGGCCTCGGACCTCTTCCGGTTTCAGGAGATCCGCCAGAGCTTCCGGGAGTTTTTTTCCAGTCCTCTTGAACTGCGGGGTCGCTTTTCGGGTGGCGCGTATCCGGAGCCACCTTTCGCCATCCGTGCCGCTCCAGCAGGCGGTAAACCACCGAGCGGGCCACCGGGCGTCCCAACTTCTGCGAGAGCGCCGCGCGGATCGGAGAGAGCACCAGCACGCCTCCGCCGCGGGCCTGCTCTTCCCACGGCTTGAGGAAGGCAGCCTCCTCCGGCTTGCTCATCAGAGCGCGCCGCCTCCCGCCCCGCCGGGGGCGCGGCTGAGGGGCATTCGTGTCCCGCGCAAGGAATCGGGCCCGCAGACGGGGCACCGTGGCGCGTCCGACTCCCAGCAGCCGCGCCGTCTGCTCCAGCGCGCTCCCTGTCTCCGCCGGCAGAAGCACGGCGAGGGCTTCACGCATGACAGAGCAGTCTTTGGTTTCACGCACGGTTTCCCGCAGGAGAGTTTCCCGCAGGAGAGCACAGTCTCTCCCTCTCAACGCAGGGTCATGCGTTTGGAGTTACGCGCCTCAATTTCGACCGCCACGCACCGGTCGCCTGTGTCAGTTTTGTATTTCGAGTCGGGGCAGTAATGAACCTGTCGAAACATTGGCCTATTCGGTCGGTTTGGATCCGCCGAACACATAGGCCACATGCGCAGCCGGCAGCGGCTTTGTAATGAACGTCACGGCCAAGGCGGTCACTGCCGCAATGGGCAGCGCGATCAGGATCGGGTCTACCACCGCCCAGGTGGGGCTGAAGGAGGCCGAGAGCAGCGTGGGTTGACCGAAGAGCGTTTTGCAGAGCCCGAGCCCGGTGGCGGTCTTGGCGTTGATGCAGACCGACCAGAAGGCGCTGCTGACGAAACCGGCCAGCATGGACGCGAGCGCGGCGGGCTGTGTCATGCGCTTCCAGAAGAGACCTCCCAAGAACGCAGGAAGGAAGGTCGCGGCGCAGATGCCAAAGAAAATGGAGGTGGCCAGCGCGATGATGTTGCCGCGGACCATTTTCCCTAGCACAATGGCGAGGACGATGCCGAACACGATGCCCATTCGCGTGATCAGCACGGTGCGCGCCGAGTTGCCTTTGGAGAGAGGGCCGCAGATGTCGCGGCCGATGGCTGTTCCCATGGTGTGGAACTGGCTCGACAGCGTGCTCATGGCCGCCGATAGGAGCGTCAGGAGGAATACCACGCCGAACCACTTCGGCAGGGCACTGTTGACGTAGCGGGGGATGATGGTATCGCTGTTGCCTTTCAGCGTGGTTCCGAGGGTTACCGTCCTGGCGATCGCGATCAGGCCGGGGCGGATGAGGTCGGGCGAGCCGTTCACGCCGCGCGTAACGGAGGTTGAGGGCGTTTTGATCAAGTAGTTGGGCACCTGTTCGGGACGCTCACCGGGCAGCTTGTATGCGATGAACGACTTGGCGCGAGCCTTGACCTCCGGCGGGGCATCGGCGGCGACGAGTTTGAGCACGCCATTGCCGTCTGCGCCGGGGTCGAGCAGGGCGCTTTCTTCCACGATCTGACAACTGATCACCTCGCGTTTGGCGAAATAGACGTTGGAGAGGGCGCCGACGACGAAGGCGACACCGGTCATGAAGAAGATGAAGATGCCGCCGGTCGCGACACCGCGGTTGAGCGACTGTTTCGACTTCACGGTCATGAAGCGCACGATGAGCTGGGGCTGCGCGAGAACGCCGATGCCTACGCCCATGACGATCGTTGAGACCATGATCCACCAGAGATTGAATTTGGCCGCGTCGGCCGCAGGCGCACCGGGGGCGGCCCAGCCGAATACCGGCATGGCGGTCCACCCCTGGTGGCCGATGGCGGCGAGCGCCTTGGGCACCTGCGGGGCGAGGTCCGTGAGCGCCTGATGAGCCATGACGAATCCGCCGAGTTTGGTGTAAGTGAAGATCATGAGGGTGATCATGCCGACAAGCATGATCGCGCCTTGCAGCGCGTCGGTGAGCATCACGCCTTTGAGCCCGCCGGCGATCACGTAGGCCGCGACAAGCAGGGCAAAGATATACAGCGCCGCATCATAGGAGAGATGAAAGACCGGACCGATAAACTCGGCACCGCCAATGATGACAGCCATCGCATAGAGCGGCATGAAGCAAAAGATGATCGTCGCGCACAGAACCTGAACGAACCTGCTGTCGTAGCGCTTGCCCATCAGTTCCGGGAAGGTGTGCGCGTCGAGGTGATGACCCATTCTGCGCGTCGGATTCCCGAGCACGACGAAGGCGATGAAGATGCCCACGAAGATATTCAGCACAGTCAGCCAGAGCAGACCCATGCCGAAGTTGGCGGCCACGCCGCCGAACCCGACGATGGCTGCGGTACTGATGAAGGTCGCTCCATAAGAGAGCGCCATGACCACCGGGTTCGCATTGCGCCCTGCGACCAGATAATCGGATGCGTTCTTTGTTTGGCGGTAACCCTGGTAGCCGAGGTACCCGGTGGCTAAAAGGTAGACAAGCAGGATGACAAAGGTGAAGGTGTCCATAGCGAAAAACTCCTTGGGGTTGCGCTCACAGCGCGGTTTCGACTGCTTCCTTTTCTTCCTTGGCCCACTGCACGTCTTCCGGTTTGACCGGCTCGTCGCCTTGGTTCCAATGCGTGAAGCCGTACACCACGCACACCAGCGCACCGCCGATCGAAAGCAGATACGCGACCGCCACCCACGGGTCCTGGATTCCTACGATCATGCCGACTCCTTGTTCAGGTTGTTTCGCCGCGTTATTCCGTCTGCGGATCGTTGCCGCAGACTCTAACATTTAGAATATGGGTGTTACTATACGAAGAAACAGAGCGGTCGGGCAAGCCATAATAATCAAAAAAAGCCTCACCTTCACACGGCGTGAAGGCGCGGCTTTTATTCAACGCGACACGTTGAGTGCCCGCTCGCAGTCTCAATGCGACGTTCAGGGCGTGGCCGGTTTGGCCGGGGCCGGAGCGTCTCCAACCGGAGGTGTGACGCCCTTCTCCTGCATACGCTTGGCGCGTTCTTCCATCATGGCCTTGCGCTCTTCGTCGTTCAGTTTGCCGTCGCCATCCTTGTCAAAGCGTTTGATCATCTCCTGCATTCTCTGTGCGGCATCCGGATTGCGCTGCTTGAACGCCTCCATCATGGCGGCGCGCTCCTGGTCGTTGAGCTTGCCGTCGCCGTCCTTGTCGAACTCTTTCTCGCGGGCCAGACGCAGTCTCTCCATCTGCTCCTTGCGGGCCTCCATCATGGCGGCGCGCTCTTGGTCGTTGAGTTTGCCGTCACCGTCCTTATCGAACTGCTTGAGGGCTTCGGCACCGATGTTCATGCGGGCTGGAAACTCCTGAGCCGCAGGCTTGGCCTGATCTGCAACGGGCTTGGCCGGTTCCTCAGCCAACGCGGGAGAGGTTACGGAAACGATCGCCAACATCGCGGCGAAACAGATTTTGTGCATCGAATGACTCCTTTATCGTTAAGATCCGCTGAACGCAACGGTGCGATTAACGGGGTGCGCGGCTGTTTATTGCCGATTCTTTTTGAAAACGCGAGCGAAGGCAAGTTTGCGTTTGCCGGACGCCTGCCAGTTTCGCTATGATAAAAACATGAAAAACGTTTTTTCGCTGTTTGCGTTGCTCGGCGTCCTGTTTCTGTCCGGTTGCCGTGAGTCGGATGTGCGCAAGATGACGATCAAAGTGCCGGCCATGGCGGGCGAGGAGGAGGTGCAACGCATCCGCAAGGCGTTGGCGCCCTTGGGCGGAGTGAACAAAGAGCAGGCCGTATACGATGTCAAGGAGCATACGATCACGCTCTCTTACGAATCCATGGTGATTGCGCAAAAGAATATCGAAATCGCGATTGCGGAGGCCGGTTTCGACGCGAACGGCATC
This sequence comes from bacterium, assembly GCA_025360845.1. GTDB lineage: Bacteria > Verrucomicrobiota > Kiritimatiellia > RFP12 > UBA1067 > JAHFSX01. Next base: position 2,605 of record JANYBJ010000219.1, on the reverse strand, counting down.
GCGGCCATCCGCACCCCAGTCGAGAAATAGGCGGGGCGCCATGCGTGATGAGATCGCCCACTTTCTCGATCACATCGCCTACGAGCGCGGACTCGCCGCGAACACCCTGTCCGCCTACGAGACGGACCTGCTTCTGTTTGCCGCGTACTTGGAAACCCGGTGGGGAATCGCGCGTTTCGCTGGCGTGACCCGTGAGCAGATCGCGGCGTTTCTGGATGACCAGCGGCGGCAGGGCATGCGGGCGACCACTCGGGCGCGCCGGCTGGTCGCCATCAAAGTGCTGTTCGCTTTTCTGTGTGCCGAGGGGCGGGTGCCCGCAGACGTCACAGCGGTCATGGATGCTCCTGCCAAAGGCCGACGGTTGCCGCACGCGTTGTCCGAGGCGGAGGTCGCGCGGCTGATCGGGTCAGTGTCGGGTGCTTCGGCGTATGACGTGCGCGACCGGTGTATGTTGGAGTTGTTCTACGCCTGCGGCCTGCGGGTGTCGGAGGTGACGGCGCTGGGCGTTGCCGACGTGAGGCTGGAAGAGGGCGTCGTGCGGTGTAGCGGCAAAGGCGACAAGCAACGGGTGATTCCCTTGGGCGCCGAGGCGGCGCATTGGTTTCGGCTCTATTTGGCGCAGGCGCGCCCGCGTTTCGCCCGCAGAAGCGGCGCGGCGGAAGCCTGTCTTTTCCTGACGCAGCGGGGCCTGCCGTTTACGCGGCAGGGCGTGTTTGTGATGCTCCTGAAACGGGCGCGTGCCGCGCAGATCGGGGGTGCGTTCTCACCCCATGTTTTACGACACTGTTTCGCAAGTCATCTGTTGGCTCACGGCGCGCAGATCCGTGCGATTCAAGAGATGCTGGGGCATGCCGACATTGCGACCACGCAGATTTACACGCACGTCGACAATGGGCACGCCACACGTACCCACGCGCAATTTCATCCCCGCCATTGAGTTAGACGCTATCGTTTACCGACGGGTTGAGGCAGGTCGGCACTTTGGCGCGCGGCGCGCGGCAAGAGGTTGCGGCGCGGAAGCTGACGGGAATAATATGTAGTATAGCATAGGATTATTTATTAGGAACGAACGAGGATTGAAGCCGATATTCAGTGTCCAATATTATTCGTATAGTAATTATCCCAATGGTGACTCTATACAACAAGCCGATTTTTCTTCTGACACTTTGCTCGGCTTTGGTCTTCGGAACAGTCGGCCGATCAGCGGAGCCTTTGTCCGTCGCGCCAACACCGGGGGTGTCCAACGGAGTCCAGACGGTGGGCCGTGCCGCAGAGGAGAAGAAGTCGTTTCCCGTCGTGTGGCAGCGATGCAAGACCGCGTCTTCCCCGGAATTGCGCCGCGCACTGGTGATGATGCTGGCCGCCCGCCCGAACCGCGAGGTGACCGCCGAAATCGACCGCGAACTGTGCAGCCGTTTTGAGTCCTCCGCAGACCCCGACACCGCCTTGCTTCTAGGCATGTGCGCGAGTGACGGCAGCCTCCAACTCCTTGCGGGCCGTGAGCGTGCGGACAGTTGTGAGCTTCGCAACGCGGTTCGCCTCGCCCTCGCCCGGCGCGGCAATTCAGAGGCCGAAACCGCCTTTGTCGAGGAGTTCTTACGGCAGGCCGTCGGCCGGGGTGAACCGGTCAACTGGGCAATGGATCAGAAATCCAGAGAGTGCGTCCGCAATCTGGAATACATCGGAAGTCCCAAATGCCTATTGGCGTTTTGTGAGGCCACGGTCTCAATCCAGGCACAGGAAATGGGCAAAGCCCCTTTCACGGCCGGGTCTGCATTACCGATGGTCGCGATCATGATGGACTTCCTCGGCCGCATTGGTTTGCCCATGCCTGCCCATTCCAACAGGCTGGAATTAATGGATTGGTGGACAAGCAATCGGGCGATCATGTGCGCAAGGCTGAATGACAAGGCTGAGGAACTTCCGCGTCTGGAGCCCATGCGCATCGTAGTGCCCCGTGAGTGAGCGAAACGTGATCCTGTCGGCACGGAGAGGCGTTTTGCCGATGGCCGACCTTGACGATTGACGACATGCAAGATAGAGACCACTCCGACGAAACAAAATAGTTTCACTCCTGTCACACACAGTGTCCGGGGCCGGGTCAAACCGGCTCCGGACACTTTTCTATCGTGTTGCAGAACTTTCTTTTTGTGGCCGAGTGTTGGTGTACAAGTGATGAACGGATGGTGTTGTCCATGTAAGTTTGTAGTGGATTTTGCACGGATAAAACGGTATATTGCGGTCATGTGATGGGTTTTAATCCCACGCAATAAAAGGAGTAAACTTATGGCAAAGAAGGCAACGCCGAAGACGAAGAGCGAAATCATGGCCGCTATCGCCGAGGCTGCGGAGATCAGCAAGAAGCAGGCTGTTGCGGCCTACGAAAAGCTGCTTAACATCGCCTATGCTGGCGCGAAAGATCCGAAGGGCATCATGCTGCCCGGACTCGGCAAGCTGATTAAGGTCAAGCGCCCTGCGCGCATGGGCCGCAATCCTGCCACCGGCGCCACGATCAAGATTCCGGCGAAGACGGTCGCGAAGTTCCGTCTGGCTAAAGCCGCCAAAGATGCTGTACTCAGCAAGTAATTGTTGAACCAGAGTTCTC
>JANYBJ010000216.1 GCA_025360845.1 bacterium | reverse complement strand
CCACCAACTCCCCGCTCTACAGCGTCCCGCTGACCTTCTCGACCGAGACCGAACTCATCACGCGCGCCTTCGTGCCCGGCCTGGCACCCAGCCCAGTGACAGGCGCGGTGTACCGCCGCACCTTCCTCGGCATCAACGAATTCCTGGCCGACAACGTCGCCTCCACCCCCGAAATCAATGACTTCACCGACTTCGGAGACTGGATCGAGCTGTACAACGGAGGCGACACGGCCGTCGACCTGAGCGGCTATCACCTTTCCGACAATCTGGACACCCCTTTCCGCTGGACTTTCCCCAGCGGCGCGGCGATCCCGGCACACGGCTTCCTGCTGGTCTGGGCGGACGGCTACGACTCCAGGCCCGGCCTCACCCTGACGCGCACGTTCTGGCCCAACTACAGCTTTGTCACGCGCTACTACCACACCAACTTCAAGCTCACGGCCACCGGCGAGGCGGTCGGCCTTTTCACCCCCAGCGGCACCCGCGTAGACGGCATCACCTACGGCCCCGACATGACCGACCGCTGGTACGGGGAAAAGGCTGAGGATTGGCAGCAGGGCGACCTTTCGATGGGGCGCTATCCCGACGGCGGGGCCACCTGGGGCTATTTCGGCGAGCCCACGGCGGGCACGACCAACCGGCTGCCGCAGCTCCCGCAGAACCTGTACCGCGCGCCCATGGTCACGGTCTCCCCCGCCGAGCCGCTCTTCGTCGCCGGTCCGGTGCAGGTCACACTGTCCGCAGGCCCGGGCGTTTCGGCCATCCGCTACACCCTCGACAGCAGCCAGCCGAACTCCTCGTCCCTGCTCTACACCAACGCGTTCACCGTCACCAGCAACACCGTGGTGCGCGCCCGCGCCTTCGCCGCCGGCCTCCACCCCAGCATGGTGACCACCCGCACGTTCCTCGTGGACCAGCGCAAGCCCGACCTCCCCGTCGTGTCGTTCGTCATCGACCCCCTCCTGCTCTACGACAACGTCGTCGGCATCTTCAAGAACAACCTGAAGGAGCGCGAGGTGCCGGGCTCGATCCAGTTCTGCACGACCCCGACGAACACGGCGTTCAACATCGATGCGGGCTTCCGCATGTTCAGCCTCAACACCTTCCTGGGCCCGCAGAAGCCCGTGACGGTCTACCTCGCCGGCAAATACGGAACCGCTGACATCGGCTGCCAGCTCTTCCCTGAAAAGCCGATCGGGCGCTTCGACCGCTTCGTGCTGCGCAACGGCTGCGACGACTGGGCGTACGCTTACTTCCGCGATGGCCTGGCCTCGAAAGTCTTCGAAGGCCAGATCCACAACGCCCTGCAGGGCTACCGGCCGACCGCCTCCTACCTCAACGGCAAATATTACGGCCTGTTCAACATCCGCGAGAAGCTGGACGAGATGTACTTCGTCAAGAACTACGGCGTCCCCCTGGCCGACATCGATTACTTCGAGATGAACGGCGGCGGCACCGGCGCCACGCCGATCATCGCCTCCGGCAGCGACGCAAGCTGGCTGGCGCTGATGGCCTTTCTCTCCACGCACAGCCTCGCCGATCCGGCGAACTACGCATATGTCCGCACGCAGGTCGATGTCGAAGACCTCATGGACTTCGTCATCGCCGAGTCGTATGTCGCGAATTTAAACGCCTGGTTCTGGAACCGCAAGTGGTGGCGCGACCGCGGCCCGGAAGGCCGGTGGCGCTGGGGCTTCTTCGATCTCGACTATGCTTTCCGAGGCGACGTCAATCAGAACATCCTCGCCGACATGGCCGCGAAAATGGAGATTTTTCACGAATTGCTGGACAATCAAGAGTTCCGCGCCTACTTCGCGCAGCGTTTCGCCGCGCACGTCAACAGCTCCTTCAACCCCGACCGCGTGATCCCGATCATCGACCGCGAGGCCGCCCGCATCCGCAACGAGATGACCTACCACGTGGCGCTCTACGGCTCCCAGGGCGGCATACCGTCGGTGGCCGCCTGGGAGGCTCAGGTGGAGGAGATCCGCAGCTTCGCCCGCGCGCGTCCGGCCGTCGTGCTGCAGCAGCTCGCGACGATGCTGGGTTCGGGCACCACCGCACAGGTCGGCGTGCAAGCCCCCTTCGGCGGGGGCCGCGTGCTGGCGAACTACGTGCCGCTCTCAAACGGAGTCGCCAACACCCTGATTTCCGGCGTGCCCGTGACGTTCACGGCCCACCCCAACATCGGGCAGACCTTCGCCTACTGGGTCGTGACGAGCAACACGACCGTGAGCACGGTGAGTCTGGTTGCCTCCAACTCCGTGTGGCGCTATTACGATCTCGGCACCGCACCCGCCGCAGCCAACGGCCTCACTTGGCGCGACACGGGGTATGCCGACGCCGCCTGGTCCGCCGGCCCCGCCACGCTCGGTTTCGCGGGCGGCGCCACGCCCAATCCCGTCGCGACCGTCACCCGCCGCTACGTCAACGGCGTCTCCGGCACCCAAGTCACGACCACCTACTTCCGCCGCGCGTTCACGCTCGACAGCCTTGCGGGACTCGCCGGGATCACCGTCGACATCCTGCGCGACGACGGCGCGGTCGTCTACCTCAACGGCACCGAACTCCTGCGCGAGAACATGCCGTCCGGCACGCCCACCTACGACACCTGGGCCGCGGCCACGGCAACTTCGCCCGAGCAGAACACCACCTACACGCGGTCCGTGAGCGCCGCCTCCCTGCGTGCCGGCACCAACGTCGTGGCGGTCGAAGTCCATCAGGTCAACGCCACAAGTACCGACGTCTACTTCAACTTCCAAGCGGCTGCCGTCCGTACGAGCGGGAACACGTACACGAACTTCTCACCCGTTCTTGAAATCACACCCGGCGACGCATCGGGGCTGACGGTAAAGGCCGTGTTCACGCCGACCGGCGCGAGCCTCCTGCCTTCGGTTGTGACCGGCACCCTCACGCTGACGGCCGCCGGTTCGCCCTGGCTGGCCACGGGCGACATTTACGTTCCCTCCAACACAAGCCTGAACGTCGGCCCCGGCGTCACGATCCAGATGCCGGATGCGGCGAGCATCTACGTGAAGGGCGAACTGCGGCTGTTGGGCACGACCGACGCGCCCATCCACATCGGGCCGAACACCAACGACAGCGCAAGGACGCGGATCTACGTGAATCCGACGCTGACCGGCACAGCCGACGCGGCGCCGGTCTGGGGCGGCATCTCCTTCGACCGCGCCGACCATCCCGGCATTCTTTCAAACGTCGTCATCCGCGGCGCCTCTTTCATTGCGGGCGACCCCGTCAAGATGATCGCCGCCGTCTCCGCGTCCCGCACGGACATGTTCCTGCACGGCCTCGACGTCGACGACTCGCGGCTCCCCGTCATCGCCTGGGACAGCGACTCTCTCTTCCTCAACAAATGCCGCCTGCACATCACCGTCATCGGCGACGCTTTGAAAGTCACGCGCATCAACCACACCCTCATCGAGAACTGCGACATGTACTGCGGCATCAACATCATCGACACGGACGCCATCGACTTCGGGGAGCTTCCCAGCGGCGACTGTGTTGTCCGCAACAGCTACTTCCACGATTTCATGGGACCCAACAACGACGGCGTCGACCTTGGCGAAGGCTGCATCGGCGTCCTCCTCGAGAGCAACCTCATCGAGCGCTGCTTCGACAAGGGCGTTTCCTGCGGAGGCGGCTCCACTGTCATTGCCCGCCACAACGTCATCCGCGATGTGGACATGGGCATCGGCCTCAAGGACGAGGGCTCGCACGCCCTCGCCGTGAACAACACGTTCCTCAACGTCGGCCACGCCATCTCCGCCTACGAGAAAGTCATCGGCCGCGGCGGCGCCTCGGCCACGGTGCGCAACTGCATCGTCTCGCAGGCCCGCGTGTCGCCCTTCTACAACGACCCGTACTCCACGGTCGACGTGTCCTACACCCTCTCGGACACAGCCCCCATCCCCGGCGTCGGCAACGCGGTGGGCGACCCGCTCTTCCTGAACGCCAGCGCGGGCAACTACAACCTCCAGACCGGCTCGCCCGCCATCGACTCGGGCGCTCCCGGCTCCGCGCCTGATCCCGACGGCAGCCCCGCCGACATGGGTGCGCTCCCGTTCGACTGGCGTGTGGGGCACGCGGTGATCTCGGAGATCCACTACCACCCGCTCGTGGTCGGCCAGGCGGAGTATGTCGAGCTGACCAATCCCGGCGGCGCGCCGCTCGACCTGACGGGCTACAGCTTCGGCAAGGGCTTCACGTACGCCTTCCCCGACAACACCCTCCTGAATCCCGGCATGTCGCTGGTGATCGCCTCAAGTGCCTACACCCCCTACGGAGCCCCGGCGCTGGTCTGGACGGCCGGCACGCTCGACAACGCCGGCGAGACGATCCAGCTCATCGACGCGGGTTCGAACGAGATCGACCGGGTAGCGTACAAGCCGGTCGCGCCTTGGCCCACGGAGCCCGACGGTCAGGGCTCCTCGCTCGCGCTCATCTCGCCGCGCTGGAACAACGCGCTGCCGTCGAGCTGGCGTGCGAGCGCGGCACCGGGCGGCACGCCCGGCGGTCCTGAACTGGCGGCCCACGACACGCCCACCTGGTGGCTGGCGCAGTGGGGCGTGAGGGACAATTTCGATGCGGCTGCCACGGCCGACTGGGACCTCGACGGCATGGCCAACTGGGCCGAGTACGAAGCCGGCACGCAGCCGACCAACGCGGCCAGCGTGTTCATGATCGACCTGTCCGCGTCCGGCGTCACACCGGTCGTCTTCTGCCAAACGATTCCGGCCGGGATCGAGGATGGCGGCAAGCAGCGTTACTACTCGCTGGAGGGCCGGACCAATCTGCTGTCCGGAACGTGGCAGGGCATCGCCGGTTACACGGACATTCTTGGAATCGGCCAGACGATCCTGTACACGAACCCGCCGTCCGGCACCGGGTTCCTCCGCGCCAAGGCCACGCTCCGATAAAACAGGGCGGCTAACGAACTAAAAGTAGCGATCATCGCGTGCTCTTTTGGGCACGCGTTTCCTTTTCATGAACATGTAATGTAATTGTCATGTTAGGCTCATGCTTAACGTGCTATTCTTTATTATCAATTTGATGAAAACGACGGCTTTCCAAAAGGTTCTGGCACGGACCGCGCTGGGCGTTCTCGCGGCTGGCTGCGTGCATTTCCAGCCGCGGCCGGTTGCGCCCGGACGACTGTACGACGCTTTTGAGGCGCGGACGCTGGACCGCGCCGATTTGGGAGGCTACCTTCGGACAAACAACCTCGCCGCCTCATGGCCGCTGACGCGGTGGGATCTGCCGTCGCTGACCTTGGCGGCGTTCTTTTACCATCCCGACCTCGACGTGGCCCGAGCGCAGCTCGCAGTCTCGCAGGGAGAGCTTACGGGCGCGGGAGAGCGCCCGAATCCGACCTTCCATGTCGCGCCGGGCTACAACGCGAGCCGGCCCGCCGGGTCGATTTCGTACTGGATCGCGGATGTCGCGCTGGCCATACCCGTCGAGACCGCAGGCAAGCGCGGGTACCGCGTCGCACAGGCCCGCCGCCTTTCCGAGTCCGCCCGGCAGAACATCGCGCAGACCGCGTGGCAGGTGCGGCGCGGGGTCCGGGCGAGTCTGTCCGACCTCTACGCGGCGCAGGAGGGCGAGGCGCAGGCGCGGCGTCAACAGGCGTTGCAGGGCGAGGCGGCGTCCCTTTTGCAGGGGCAGGCGGACGCGGGCGAGGTCTCGCGGATGGAGGCAACAAAGGCCCGGATGCTGGAGCAGGCCAGCGGCCTTGCCGTCCTGACGGCGCAGCAGAAACAGGTCGCCGCGCGGCTGAAACTGGCCGCGGCTGTCGGCGTGCCGTCCAAGGCGATGGAAAGCGTCAGCTTCGATTTCGACATTCTCCAACGTGTGCCGCCCCAACCGCCAGCCGCCGACGCGCGCCGGACCGCGCTGCTGGGCCGGGCGGATCTTCGGGGCGCCTTGGCCGAGTACGAGGCCAGTCAGTCGGCGCTGCAGTTGGAGATCGCGAAGCAGATTCCCGATGTGGAGCTGGGGCCGGGCTACCAGTACGATCAGGGCGAGAACAAGTGGGCGCTGGGGTTCACCGTGACGCTGCCGGTCTTCAACCGGAACCAAGGCGCGATTGCGGCCGCGGAGGCGCGGCGGGTCGAGGCCGAAGCGAAGTTCAAAGCGCTTCAGGCCCGTGTGATCGGGCAGGTCGAACAGGCCGAACCGGCCTATCGCGCCGCGCTGGCGAAGAGCGCTGCAACGCAACGGCTGGCGGACGGGCTGGAGCAGAAAGAGCAGAAGGTTCTGGCGCTGCGGGCGGCAGGCGAAGTGTCGCGGCTGGACGTGGTGGCGGACCGCCTTGAGCGCGCCGCCGTCGAGCAGTCGTGCCTGGATGCCCGCCTGGACGTTTTGCAGGCGGCGGGCGACCTCGAGGACGCGCTCCAGGTGCCGGCCGATCTTTCCGGGTGGACGCGGCTGATCCCGCCGGTGAACACGGCGGAGGCCGAGGAGATGAGACATGAGTAAGCTGGGAACTGGTGTGGGGCTGGTCGTCGTGGCTGCGGCCGCGTTTGGCGTGTGGCAGCTCTATCGCATCGAAAAGGCCGCCGCTCCGGATGAAGAGGCCGTCGATGTCGTTCCTGAAGTGGCGGTGCAGACCGCCTGTGTTGTGCAAACCAATTTGCAGGCTTCGGTCGTCGCGTACGGCGCGGTGGAGCCGGACCCCGGGCGCAACGGCGAGCTAGCGGCCCGGGCCCGGATCACCGCGCCGGCGGCGGGGCTCGTGGTCGAGGCGCGGAGTGTTGAGGGGAGTCTTGTCAGCCCGGGCGATGTGCTCTTCCGCCTGGACGGTCGCCTCGCCGATCTGGCGGTCGCCAAGGCGAGGCAGGCCGTGGCGTTCGCGGAGAAGGGCGTCGCCCGCCAGAAGAAGTTGGAACAGATCGACGGCACGTCGGAGAAGCTGACGCTCGAGGCGCAACAGCAGCTCGACGCCGCCCGCCAGGAGCTGGCTGCGGCGCAGACCCAAAGCACGCTGCTGTCTGTCACGGCGCCGATCGCGGGCACGGTCATGCAGGTGGCGGCGCGTTCCGGCGAGACGGTGGACGCCGGGCGGGATCTCGCGGAACTGGTGGATTTGAAGCGGCTCGTGCTGGTCGCGGCCCTGCCGAGCCGTGAAGCGGGACTGGTGAAGGAGGGCCTGTCCGCCGACATCGACACCGGGGCGGGCCCGTGTCACAGCACGGTGACCTTTGTCGACGCGCGCGTCGATCCGCAGACAGACACCGTGAGGCTTCGCGTGGCCGTGCCGGAGGCTGCGGGCCTGCGCCTCGGACAGTTCGCGCGGGTTCGCATCGTCTACGCTGAACTGCGCGACCGCCTCGCCGTGCCAGAGGCGAGCCTGGAACGGAACGACGAGGGGCAGTCGGTCCTCAAGGTGGTGGAAGGTGCGGAGGCCGTGCAAAAGCCTGTGACAACAGGTGTCCGGGAGGGCGGCTGGGTCGAGGTGCAGGGCGAAGGCATCACGAACGGCACGCCGATCGTCACCGTCGGCGGGTACGGCTTAGGGGAGCGAACCAAAATCCGGGTGGTCACGCCGTAGCGGCGGCTAAAGGAATCCTCGCCATGCAACTCCCAGCCCCCCCTTCGACTGCCGTTGCCGAAACGCCGACGCGAAACGCGTCAAAGCTGGGCCGTTTCGCACTCCGCCATGCCACCGCCGTCTTTTTCATCAGCCTCGCGCTTTGCGTGGCCGGCATCTACGCCGCGCTGCACATGCCCTCCTCCGTGTTCCCGCAGACGAATTTCCCGCGCGTGGTGATCAACGTGGAGAATGGCGTGATGCCCGCCAACGAGATGATGGCGACCATCACCCGCCCGATTGAGGAGTCCATGAAGGATATTCCCGGTGTCGTCACGATCCGTACAGTCACGGGACGCGGCGCAGCGGAGATCAACGTCTTTTTCACCTGGAAAGTGAACATGGTCCAGTCGGAGCTGTTTGTGATCGGGCGCCTCTCGCAGATCCGCAGCACCTTGCCTGCGAGCGCCGAAACCGGCGTACACCGCCTGACGTTTTCGCAGTATCCGATTCTCGGGATCAGCCTGACCAGCAAGACGCGCGACCTGACGCACCTGTGGGAGACGGCCCGGCACACGCTGAGTCCGCGGTTCTTGCGCGTCCAAGGCGTGGCACGCGTAGATGTCAGCGGCGGTCGGAAACCCGAATACCATGTCATCGTCGACACCCTCCGGTTGCAGGCGGCCGGACTGAGTCTCGCATCGGTCACCGAAGCGTTCGCCAAAAACAACCTCGTGGCTTCAGCCGGCCTTCACGAGGAGAACCAGATGTTGTATCTGGCGGTCGTGGACGGCCGCGCGCGCTCCCTGCGCGACGTGGAGGAGTTCACCGTTGGCGTCGTCAACGGTCATCCCATCCGCGTGCGCGATTTCGCGCGGGTCGAGCGCGGCCCCGAACCGGCCTTCAATGTGATCACGGCGGACGGCAGGGAATCGGTGCTGCTGTATATCCGCGCCCAGCCGGACGGCAGTACGCTGGATATCGCCAAAGGCGTCAAGCGGGAACTGGCGGCCTTGCGTCAAGAGCTGCCACCGGACATGAAGTTGGCCTTTTTCTACGACCAGTCGCTGATCGTCCGCGACTCGGTCCGCAGCGTGTGGGAGGCGATCGGCTTCGGGCTGATTCTTTCAATCCTGATTCTGTTCGCTTTTCTGAAAAACTGGGGGACCACCTTTGTCGCGACGCTCGTGATTCCCGTGACGGTGCTGATCACGCTGGTGGCCCTCCAGGTGACCGGGATGAGCTTCAACCTGATGACATTGGGCGGCATCGCGGCGGCGATCGGACTGGTGATCGACGATGCGATTGTGGTCGTTGAGACGATCCACACCAAAATGCTCACGGGGATGCGGCGAATCCAGGCGGTGGAAGGGGGGATCGGCGAGATTCTCCTGCCCTTGGTGGCCTCGACGCTGACGCCCGTGGTGGTGTTCGTGCCGCTGGCGTTTCTCGACGGCATCACCGGCGTGTTCTTCCGTGCGCTGGCGCTGACGATGGTGGTGGCGCTGGCGACCTCGCTGGCGTTGGCTGTGACGATCACACCGTCGCTGGCGTCCGCGCTGATCCGGACGAACTCCGGCCGCGGACGCGCGCCCCACCCCGAGGGCGGCCCGGTTTTGCGTGTCATGATCCGGGTCTACGAAACCGCGGTCCGCGCGGCGCTGGGACACCGGTGGATCACGCTGGCTCTCAGCCTGTTGCTGTTGGCCGGCGGGGGCAAACTCTATACGCTGCTTGAAAGCGAATTCCTGCCGCCGATCGACGAAGGCGGTTATGTGATCGATTACGCGTCCAAGCCAGGCACCAGTCTGGCCGAGACCGACCGCCAGTTGCGGTGCGCCGAGGACATCCTGCGCACCATCCCCGAAATTGAAAACTATTCGCGCCGGACCGGCGCCGCAATGGGCGAGTTCGTGGTGGAGCCCAACGTAGGCGACTATCTTGTCAAACTGAACCCGAGGCGCACACGTAAAACGGAAGAGGTGATCGCCGAGCTTCGCAACCGGTTCAACGTTGCGCTGCCCAACCTGCGATGGGAGTTCCCCGGCATTTTGAACGATTTGATCGGCGATTTGATGACGGCGCCCAGACCGATTGAGGTGCGGCTCTTTTCGTCCGATGTCGCGCTTCTGAAAAAGAAGGCCGTGGAGGTCGGTGCGGCGATTTCAAAGGTCCCGGGTGTCGTGGACGTGTTTGACGGGTTGGTGGTCACCGGGCCCTCGCTCAGTTTCCGCCTGCGGACGATCGATGCCCAGCGGTTCGGACTGACTGCGGACGATGTGGCTATCGCACTGAACACCGCGCTGTTGGGCGAGACGCCATCCGCCGTGCTGGAAGGGGATTGGGTCGTGAAGATCCGCGTGCTGGCCGATCCGGCCAGTGTCAAGCGGCTCGACACCCTGTTAAACCTGCCGCTGCGCACACCCTCCGGTGCGGTGGTGAAACTCTCGCAGGTGGCGGATGTCGTGGAGGAGCCGGGGCAGTTGGAATTGCGGCGCGACGACTTGCGGCAAGATGTGGTTGTCTCGGCCCGGCTTGAGGACCGTGACATGGGCAGCGCCATGGCGGAGATTCGAGAGGTGCTGGGCAAAGACCCGACCCTGCCGCCGGGCATGGTGGAGTATGGGGGTCTGTACCAGCAGCAACAGGAGTCGTTCCGTAATCTGCTGGTTGTGCTGATTATGGCGATTCTGCTGGTCTTTATCGTGCTGCTGGTCGAGTTCCGCTCCTTCTCCGAGCCGGCGGCCATCATCTTCGGCGCGGTGCTCTCGATGTCGGGCGCGGTGCTGGCGCTGTACCTCACCGGCACCACGCTCAATGTGATGTCGTTCCTCGGGGCGATCATCGGTGTCGGCATCGTGGCGAAGAACGGCATCCTGATGCTGGACTGTGTTGCGCATCTGCAGGCGGAGGGCCTGGCTCTCGACGAGGCGCTCGTGCGCTCCGGACGGCGACGTCTGAGGCCGGTCCTGATGACCTCGCTCGCGGCGGCGCTGGGCATGCTGCCCTTGGCCTACGGTCTCGGCTCAGGCTCCGACATGCTCCGGCCGCTGGCGATCGCCGTCATCGGCTCGCTCTGCATCTCGGTGCTGCTCTCGCTGATCGCCACACCTGTGCTTTACCGCGTGCTGATCCTTCTGCGCGGTCGGCACGTGTCAACGAAAGAAGGTTAGTTTTGCTCGAAACAAACGCGGCAGAAACGAAGGACGTCAAGAAGAGCGTCGGGACGCGCGAGATTCCTGTTTTACGGAAACTGCTGGTCTTTGCGCTGCTTTCCGTGGCGTTCATCGCGATCGGAACCTACCCGCCGCTCCGCTCGCACCTGCGTCCGGAAGAACTCGACAGAACCATCGAAGGCCTGGGCTGGCTGGGCCCTGTCCTGCTCCTTCTGCTCGGGGCGTTCTCGCCGTTGCTGATGCTGCCCCGGTGGCCGATCGCGGTTGTCTCTGGCATGGTGTACGGCGTCTTCTGGGGCACCTGCCTCGCCAACACCGCGTCGCTCGTGGGCGCCGGGCTGCAGTACTGGATGGCACGTTCGCTGTTGGCCCACGTGGCCACTCGCTGGATCGCTGGCAACCGCTGGCGGCACCTGCTGGAAAGCCAGAAGGATGTCTTCCTGTTCCTGTTCCTGTTCCGCGCGTTTCCGCTGTCCAACTTCGTCGCCACCAATCTGCTGTGCGGCAGCCTCCGGATACCCGCAAGGACCTATCTTGTAGCCTCGGCGCTCGGGATGATCCCGTCGACACTCCTCTACGCGGCGTGGGGCAAACTCGCCATGAAGCCCTCCGGCGGCTTCATGTTCCTCGCGTTCTTCACCCTCGCCTTCATCGTGTTGGGCACGGTCTTCGCCCGGCGCTTCCTGACCCGCGCGAACGCCGGCAAAGCCGCGGAATAGCCGCGCGCTTGGGCCTGACGGGGTATGCTTTTTGCGCTCGGCTTTCTGGCTTTATCCGGGGCGCGGGGTTTGCTACCCTTCAGACGCGAAATGAGGGGCGGTTGGGCAAGGCGCATGCCACCCTCTTCTCCCGCCAGAATCGCGCCCGGAAACACCCTGCCATGTCCAAGCCTTTCGTCCACCTCCATCTCCACACCAAGTACAGCCTGCTCGACGGCGCCTGCCATCTCAAACCGCTGGTGGCGCGCGCGAAGGAACTGGGCTTGATGCCCTCGGCCTTGCACATCTTATAGAAATCGACCGCGCCGTACATGACGCCGTGGTCGGTCATGGCGACGGCGTTCATGCCCAGTTCCTTCGCGCGCGCCACCAGCGGTTTGAGATGGCAGGCGCCGTCGAGCAGGCTGTACTTGGTGTGGAGATGGAGGTGGACGAAAGGCTTGGA